>NZ_JBKHUI010000011.1:0-177675 GCF_046569695.1 Kluyvera sp. 142486 | reverse complement strand
AGGTGTTTTAACAAATCAAAAGGGGTTTTAATAACTGGCTTAAAGCTGAAAGCTTTCCGGAACCCCCAGCCTAGCTGGGGGTTTTCTGTGCACAAAAAACCGGACGCTGTCCGGTTTTTTTTGCCTGCGTAGCCCGCGCCAGGTGGCTCCGAGGCTTCCCGGCGGCGCTACGCTTGGCCGGGCTACGGGGCTATTTCTTTTTCTTCGGGTAAAGCTCTTTGCGCTGATACGGCTCAGTTTCACCTGGCTTACGCGTTTTCAGCAGTTTCAGGATCCACGTGTACTGCTCGGTATGCGGCCCGACAAAAATCTCCACCTCTTCGTTCATGCGACGCGCAATGGTGTTGTCGTCCGCTTCCAGCAGATCGTCCATCGGCGGGCGAACCAGAATGGTCAGTCGGTGCGTTTTGCCATCGTAAACCGGGAACAGCGGTACTACGCGCGCACGACACACTTTCATCAGGCGGCCAATCGCTGGCAGCGTCGCTTTGTAGGTGGCAAAAAAGTCCACGAACTCGCTGTGCTCCGGGCCATGATCCTGATCCGGCAGATAATAGCCCCAGTAGCCCTGACGGACCGACTGAATAAACGGCTTGATACCGTCGTTACGAGCATGCAGACGGCCACCGAAACGGCGACGAACGGTGTTCCAGACGTAGTCAAAGACCTTATTACCCTGGTTGTGGAACATCGCCGCCATCTTCTGGCCCTGCGACGCCATCACCATCGCTGGGATATCAACGCCCCAGCCGTGCGGCACCAGGAAAATGACATTTTCGCCGTTGGCGCGCATCTCATCGATAATCTCCTGACCCTGCCAGTTGAGGCGCGGCAGAATTTTTTCCGGCCCTTTCAGCGCCAGTTCGGCCATCATGACCATCGCCTGCGGCGCGGTAGCAAACATCTCATCAATAATGGCTTCGCGCTCGGCCTCGCTTTTTTCCGGGAAGCAGTACAGCAGATTGATCTGCGCGCGACGGCGCGCGCTGCGGCCGAATTTCCCTGCCAGGCGGCCGAGCTTACCCAAAAGAGGGTCACGGATTTTTGCCGGCACGTAAGCGATCCCTGCAAACGCCAGCACGCCTAGCCAGGCCCCCCAATACTGGGGATGGCGGAAAGATTTCTCAAACTCGGGAATGAATTCACTGTTATTTTTTTTCGTTTCCATGCCTATTCCAGGGTTGATTCATCGGGTCAGTGTGGATAATCAGATAGTGTAGCGAGGCTGGATGCTTCGCACAAAAGAAAAAGCCGGTGCTGTATAGGCACCGGCTCTGAACGGATACTTCTTAGGCGAAATTAGTCGAAACGCAGCTGCGGCAGAACTTCTTTCACCTGTGCCAGGTAATCGGTACGATCTGAACCGGTCAGCCCTTCGGTGCGCGGCAGTTTCGCCGTCAGCGGGTTCACCGCCTGTTGGTTAATCCACACTTCATAGTGCAGGTGCGGGCCAGTAGAACGACCGGTATTGCCGGAAAGCGCGATACGATCACCACGTTTCACTTTCTGACCTGGTTTCACCAACAGCTTACGCAGGTGCATGTAGCGGGTGGTGTAGGTGCGGCCATGACGCACGGCAACATAGTAACCCGCCGCGCCGCTGCGCTTCGCCACCACCACTTCACCGTCACCGACGGCCAGTACAGGCGTACCCTGCGGCATCGCGAAGTCCACGCCACGGTGCGGCGCTACGCGACCGGTTACCGGGTTCAAACGACGTGGGTTAAAGTTCGACGACACGCGGAACTGACGCGCGGTTGGGAAGCGCAGGAAGCCCTTCGCCAGCCCGGTACCATTGCGGTCATAGAACTTACCGTCTTCCGCACGGATCGCGTAATAGTCTTTGCCATCGGAGCGTAAACGCACGCCCAGCAGTTGGCTCTGTTCGCGTTTGCCGTTGAGCATTTCGCGCGACATCAGCACAGAGAACTCGTCGCCTTTTTTCAGCTTACGGAAGTCCATCTGCCACTGCATCGATTTAATCACCGCGCTCACTTCCGCGCTGGTTAAACCGGCGTTGACGGCGCTGGTGACGAAACTTCCGCCGACGGTGCCTTTCACGAGGCTATTGACCCAATCGCCCTTCTGCAACTCGCTGCTCATTTTAAAGCCGTTAGCAACGCGATCGTAGGTACGGGTTTCGCGGCGCGACATCTCCCAGGTTAAACGCTGTAAATCACCGTCGTCATTCAGCGTCCAGGAGAGCTGCTGCCCCACTTTCATGTTTTTCAGGTCTTTATCAGCCGAAGCAAGCTGGCTGATGTTCCCCATATCGATGCCGTACTGATTCAGGATGCTGCTCAGGGTATCGCCCGTGGATACCACATATTCATGCACGCCCGTTTCGTTGTCGGCTTTATCGTCCAGCTCATCCTGAGGGATGGCTTCGTCTTCCTGTGCGGACTGGTCAATCGGTTCACTGGCCTCTGGCAGAAGCGAGCGAATCTCTTTTTTCTCCAGCTCAATCGTACGGACGACGGGGGATGAAGAGGTTGGATGGTAAACGTAAGGCCGCCAGACAGCGACGGCCAACGTGAGAACGGTGAGTGACCCCAGCATAACGCGGTGGGGCCGCGGCAAATTGTTAAATGCCAGAGCGACAGAGCGGGCTATCTGCTGCACGTATTCACTTCCTTACTTATCTCCTTTCAGGCAGCTCGCATACTGGGTCGCCAGTTGAGTAAGAAACGCCGGATAGCTCTCTTTGCTCAGCTGTATATTCGTGCCAAGAGGATCGAGCGTTCCCATGCGAACGCTGGTTCCCCGCGCAACAGATTCAACGACAGCGGGCCTGAATTGTGGCTCAGCAAAAACGCAGGTCGCTTTTTGCTCAACCAACTGTGTTCTTATTTGATGTAAACGCTGCGCACCGGGTTGAATTTCGGGGTTGACGGTGAAGTGCCCAAGCGGCGTCAAACCGTAGTGCTTTTCGTAATAACCATAGGCATCATGAAAAACGAAATACCCCTTTCCTTTCACCGGTGCCAGCTCGCTCGCCACCTGTTTATCGGTTGCGGCCAGATTGGCCTCAAAATCCTTCAGGTTGGCATCGAGCCGGGCTCGACTCTGGGGCATAAGTTCCACTAATTTGTCATGGATTGCAACCGCCGACAGCCGCGCTATCTCTGGGGAGAGCCACAGATGCATGTTGTACTCGCCATGATGGTGATGCGCGTCACCTTTTTCACCGTGAGCATGGTCATGGTCGTCGCCATCCCCCCCATCATGATCGTCGTCATCGGCCCCTTTCATGAGTAACGGTTTCACCCCGTCAAGCTGGGCGATGGTGACTTTTTTGTTGTCGGGAATGCTTTGCGATGACTTGTCCATAAATGCTTCCATCTCAGGACCAATCCATACGACTAAGTCCGCGTTCTGTAAGCGTTTTGCATCAGATGGACGCAGCGAGTAATCATGTTCAGACGCACCGTCAGGCAGTAAAACCTGAGTCTCGGTTACACCGTCGGCAATTGCTGAAGCAATAAAGCCTAACGGCTTGAGTGATGCCACAACGGCCGCATCAGCATGCTGTGCTGTCGTTCCCCAAAGTGCAGCGGATAAAGCTGCGAAAAGAAGCGTATTTTTCTGTAACATAATGCGTCTATTAATCGAAATGGATAAGTGATGTGTGATATTATAACATTCACTATCTTGTGCAACCCCTAATTGCTATGACGAATCTTGTATCACTGGAAAATGTCTCCGTCACTTTCGGCCAACGCCGGGTGCTTTCCGACATCTCATTGAATCTCAAGCCAGGCCGCATTCTGACGCTGCTTGGTCCGAACGGCGCGGGCAAATCAACGCTGGTACGCGTGGTGCTCGGCCTCGTAGCACCTAGCGATGGTGTTGTCATCCGCGATAAACATTTACGCATCGGCTATGTGCCGCAAAAGTTACACCTCGACGCCACCTTGCCGCTGACCGTCAAGCGTTTTTTACGCCTGCATCCGGCAACGCGAAAGGAAGATATTCTGCCAGCGCTCAAACGCGTGCAGGCGGGACATCTGCAGGACGCCCCCATGCAGAAACTTTCAGGTGGGGAAACTCAGCGTGTGCTGCTAGCACGCGCACTGCTGAATAAGCCACAGCTGCTGGTGCTGGATGAACCAACTCAGGGCGTGGACGTTAACGGTCAGGTTGCCCTTTACGATTTGATTAACCAGTTGCGCCAGGAGCTCGACTGCGCGGTGCTGATGGTGTCGCACGACCTGCATCTGGTGATGGCAAAAACCGACGACGTCCTGTGTCTGAATCACCATATTTGCTGCTCGGGCACACCGGACGTGGTGTCAATGCACCCGGAATTTATCTCAATGTTCGGCCCGCGCGGTGCAGAACAGCTGGGGATTTACCGCCATCAGCATAATCATCGCCATGATTTACAGGGCCGTATTGTTTTACGTCGGGGAAATGGGCAGTCATGATTGAAATATTACTTCCCGGCTGGCTTGCCGGAATGATGCTGGCGTGTGCTGCCGGCCCGCTGGGCTCGTTTGTGGTCTGGCGACGAATGTCCTACTTTGGCGATACGCTGGCGCATGCCTCGCTGCTCGGCGTCGCATTTGGCCTGCTGCTAAACGTTAACCCGTTCTATGCGGTTATAGCCGTGACGCTGGTGCTGGCTGGCGGCCTGGTATGGCTGGAGAAACGCCCTCACCTCGCCGTTGATACCCTGCTTGGCATCATGGCACACAGCGCATTGTCGCTAGGTCTGGTGGTGGTCAGCCTGATGTCGAATATTCGCGTCGATTTGATGGCCTATCTATTTGGCGACCTGCTGGCCGTTACGCCACAGGATCTTATCTCTATCGCGCTGGGCGTGGTGGTGGTGCTGGCGATTCTGTTCTGGCAATGGCGTAATCTACTGTCAATGACGATTAGCCCGGACCTGGCGTTTGTCGATGGCGTGAAACTGCAGCGGGTGAAGCTTCTGCTGATGCTGGTTACCGCGCTGACCATTGGCGTGGCGATGAAGTTTGTTGGTGCGCTGATTATCACGTCACTGCTGATTATCCCAGCGGCCACGGCGCGTCGTTTCGCCCGAACCCCGGAGCAGATGGCAGGAGTCGCCGTTGGCGTGGGAATGATTGCGGTCACCGGCGGCTTAACCTTCTCGGCGTTCTATGACACGCCGGCAGGGCCATCGGTGGTGCTGGGTGCGGCGTTGCTGTTTATTCTGAGCATGTCGAAGAAAGCGGCCGTCTGATTTCCCCGGTGTCGCTTCGCTTACCGGGCCTACAGAATCGTGTAGGCCTGATAAGCGCAGCGCCATCAGGCACTAAGGCATTTCCGGCGGCGTAATTCCAAAGTGGCTCCACGCACGGCTCGTCGCCATACGCCCACGAGGAGTACGCTGTAAGAATCCCTGCTGAATCAGATACGGCTCCAGCACGTCTTCGATGGTTTCCCGCTCTTCCCCGATTGCCGCCGCAAGGTTATCCAACCCAACCGGCCCACCGAAGAATTTGTCGATGACTGCCAGCAGCAGCTTACGGTCCATATAGTCAAAGCCTTCTGCATCAACGTTGAGCATATCCAGCGCCTGCGCGGCGATATCCGCCGAAATGGTGCCGTCATGCTTCACTTCTGCAAAGTCACGTACGCGACGCAGCAACCGGTTAGCAATACGCGGGGTGCCGCGCGCGCGGCGGGCCACTTCCAGCGCCCCATCATCGCTCATCTCCAGCCCCATAAAGCGCGCGCTGCGCCCCACAATATGCTGTAAATCAGGCACCTGATAAAACTCCAGGCGCTGCACGATGCCGAAACGGTCACGCAGCGGTGACGTCAGTGAACCGGCGCGCGTGGTGGCGCCAATCAGGGTGAACGGCGGCAGGTCGATTTTGATCGAACGCGCGGCCGGGCCTTCCCCAATCATGATATCGAGCTGGTAATCTTCCATTGCCGGATAGAGCACCTCTTCCACCACCGGTGAAAGACGATGGATTTCATCAATAAACAGCACGTCATGAGGTTCGAGGTTGGTCAGCATCGCCGCGAGATCGCCCGCTTTTTCCAGCACCGGACCCGACGTGGTGCGCAGGTTTACGCCCATTTCGTTGGCAACAATATTCGCCAGCGTGGTTTTTCCGAGCCCCGGTGGGCCGAAGATTAGCAGGTGGTCAAGCGCGTCGCCGCGCAGCTTCGCCGCCTGGATAAAAATCTCCATCTGCGAGCGAACATGCGGCTGGCCGATATACTCTGCCAGTAACTTAGGGCGGATGGCGCGATCCGCCACCTCTTCCGCCATGCTACTGCCTGACGAAATCAGGCGGTCTGCTTCAATCATCCTCTACCTCATAGCGCCGCGCGGAGCGCTTCGCGGATCAATGTTTCACTGCTGGCATCCGAACGGGCAACTTTGCTCACCATTCGGCTGGCTTCCTGAGGTTTATAGCCCAGTGCCACCAGCGCAGCAACCGCTTCCTGCTCAGCGTCGTCGGCGCTTGGGCTTGCTGGGGACGTGAGCACCAGATCGGCGGCAGGCGTAAAGAGATCGCCATGCAGCCCTTTAAAGCGGTCTTTCATTTCGACAATCAGGCGTTCAGCCGTTTTCTTGCCGATGCCCGGTAGCTTCACCAACGCGCCTAGCTCTTCACGTTCTACCGCGTTGACAAACTGCTGTGCCGACATGCCGGAGAGGATCGCCAGCGCCAGCTTCGGCCCAACGCCATTGGTCTTAATCAGCTCTTTAAACAGCGTGCGCTCCTGCTTGTTATTGAAGCCGTAAAGCAGCTGCGCGTCTTCACGTACCACGAAGTGGGTGAAGACAATGGCTTCCTGCCCGGCTTCCGGCAGCTCGTAAAAACAGGTCATCGGCATATGCACTTCATAGCCTACGCCGCCCGTCTCCAGAAGGACCAGCGGGGGTTGTTTTTCGAGAATGATGCCTCTGAGTCTGCCTATCACGTGACGCTCCTGCGTTAAGGGCTAAAAGAGTAATGTACTATCATAAAAAAAGGCTGGATATTTATCCAGCCTGATTTGTGATTATCGTAATCGCCCACGCGCTAAATTCAGCCGCGAGTCGCTCATTTGCATGGCGTTCTGGCTGACGTGGCAGTGGGTAATGGCGATGGCCAACGCATCGGCGGCATCGGCCTGAGGGTTGGCGGGAAGCTTTAACAGCGTGCGCACCATATGCTGAACCTGGCTTTTTTCCGCGCTGCCTATACCTACGACGGTCTGCTTCACCTGGCGGGCCGCGTACTCAAAAACCGGGAGTTCCTGATTGGTGGCAGCAACGATGGCTACTCCGCGCGCCTGTCCCAGTTTGAGCGCCGAGTCAGCGTTTTTCGCCATAAAGACCTGCTCGATGGCGAAATAATCCGGCTGGAACTGGGTGATGATTTCCGTCACACCGGCATAAATCAGCTTCAGGCGCGACGGAAGATCGTCAACCTTAGTGCGGATGCATCCGCTGCCAAGGTAGGTCAGCTGTCGGCCAACCTGGCGAATGACACCATAACCGGTGATGCGCGACCCCGGGTCAATGCCGAGAATAATAGACATCACGCACCTCCTGTTAGGTTACGGCACAGCCACCTCATTCTAAGGTCGCTGCCACCTCGTCAGAGATTTCGCCGTTGTGGTAGACTTCCTGAACATCGTCACAGTCTTCCAGCATGTCGATGAGACGCATCAGTTTCGGTGCGGTTTCTGCATCCATGTCCGCTTTGGTGGACGGGATCATCGACACTTCTGCCGCGTCAGCCTTCAGGCCAGCCGCTTCCAGCGCGTCACGCACTTTACCCATCTCTTCCCACGCGGTGTAGACGTCAATCGCGCCGTCATCGAAGGTCACAACGTCTTCCGCACCGGCTTCCAGCGCGGCTTCCATAATGGTGTCTTCATCGCCCTGCTCAAAGGAAATGATCCCTTTTTTGCTGAACAGATAAGAAACGGAACCGTCGGTACCGAGGTTACCACCGGTTTTGCTGAACGCATGACGCACTTCAGCCACGGTACGGTTACGGTTGTCGGACAGACATTCGATCATCACCGCGGTGCCGCCAGGACCGTAACCTTCATAGATGATAGTTTCCATGTTGGAATCTTCATCACCGCCCACGCCGCGCGCGATAGCGCGGTTCAGGGTGTCACGCGTCATGTTGTTGGCCAGGGCTTTATCTACCGCGGCACGCAGACGTGGGTTCGCATCCGGATCGCCGCCGCCCAGTTTGGCCGCCGTCACCAGCTCACGAATGATCTTGGTGAAGATTTTGCCGCGCTTAGCATCCTGCGCCGCTTTACGATGTCTGGTGTTGGCCCATTTACTATGACCTGCCATAAAAATATCTCCAAAAAACTATGCCCTTTCAGGCAGCGTTAATGACAAATTCTTCAATCGCCTGCCGGTTACTCCACGACTTGGTGAGCGCCGCCGCGGCGGACGCATCGAGCCACTGGTAGGTCAGGTGCTCGGTGAACACAACGTCCCGTTCGTGGGGCAGCGCAAGACAGAACCAGGATTCTGTATTGCGCACAACGCCCGGCGCATAGCGATGGCGTAAATGTTGAAAAATTTCAAACTCCACCGTGCGTTGACAGTCTTTCAAGGTCAGTTGCTCAGAAACAACGTCAATAGTGACCTCTTCCTTTACTTCACGCATGGCGGCCTGCGACGCGGTTTCCCCCTCTTCCACGCTGCCGGTTACCGACTGCCAGAAATCAGGGTCATCGCGTCGCTGCAGCATCAGCACCCGTTTGCTGTCCTGGGCATAAATCACCACCAGAATAGAGACGGGTCGCTTGAATGGCATGTTACTTGTTCTCCGCAGACTCTTTTGGCTCTTTCGCCACAACCTGAATACCCAGTTCGCCCAGAGAAGCCGGATTTGCGAAGCTTGGTGCTTCGGTCATCAGACACGCTGCTGCGGTGGTTTTCGGGAAAGCAATAACGTCACGGATGTTATCGGTGCCGGTCAACAGCATGGTCAGACGGTCAAGACCGAAGGCCAGGCCCGCGTGTGGCGGCGTACCGTATTTCAGCGCGTCAAGCAGGAAGCCAAACTTCTCGCGCTGCTCTTGTTCGTTGATGCCGAGGATGCCAAACACGGTCTGCTGCATGTCGCCACGGTGAATACGCACGGAACCGCCGCCCACTTCGTAGCCGTTGATAACCATGTCGTAGGCGTTAGCCACTGCATCTTCCGGAGCCGCTTTCAGCTCTTCAGCAGTCATGTCTTTCGGTGAGGTGAACGGGTGGTGCATTGCGGTCAGGCCACCTTCGCCATCTTCTTCAAACATTGGGAAGTCGATAACCCACAGCGGCGCCCACATGTTTTCGTCGGTCAGGTTCAGGTCTTTACCCAGCTTCAGACGCAGTGCGCCCATCGCGTCAGCAACCACTTTCTTGTTGTCTGCGCCGAAGAAGATCATGTCGCCGTCCTGCGCACCAGTACGCTCGAGGATCGCTTCAATGATTTCTGGGGTCAGGAACTTGGCCACCGGGCTGGTGATACCTTCCACGCCCTTCGCACGTTCGGTGACTTTGATGTAAGCCAGGCCTTTCGCGCCATAGATCTTCACAAAGTTGCCGTATTCGTCAATCAGCTTACGAGTCAGTGCAGCACCGCCCGGTACGCGCAGCGCAGCCACGCGGCCTTTCGGATCGTTGGCCGGGCCGGAGAATACTGCGAACTCAACGGACTTCAGCAGGTCAGCAACATCGACCAGCTCCATTGGGTTACGCAGGTCCGGCTTGTCGGAGCCGTAACGGCGTTCTGCTTCGGCGAAGGTCATGATCGGGAAATCACCCAGATCCACACCTTTCACTTCCAGCCACAGCTGGCGCACCAGCGCTTCCATCACTTCACGCACCTGTGGTGCGGTCATGAAGGAGGTTTCGACGTCGATCTGAGTGAATTCTGGCTGACGGTCAGCGCGCAGGTCTTCGTCACGGAAGCATTTAACAATCTGATAGTAGCGGTCGAAGCCGGACATCATCAGCAGCTGTTTGAACAGCTGAGGAGACTGCGGCAGCGCGTAAAACTTACCTTTATGTACGCGAGACGGTACCAGGTAGTCGCGCGCGCCTTCCGGGGTCGCTTTGGTCAGCATCGGGGTTTCGATATCGAGGAAACCGTGATCGTCCATAAAGCGACGTACGAAGCTGGTGATTTTTGCGCGGGTTTTCAGGCGTTGAGCCATTTCCGGACGACGCAGGTCGAGGTAGCGATACTTCAGACGCGCTTCTTCGGTGTTGACGTGGTTGGAGTCCAGCGGCAGTGATTCTGAACGGTTGATGATGGTCAGATCGGAGGCCAGAACTTCGATAGCACCGGTTGCCATATCCGCGTTGATGTTCTTTTCGTCACGCGCACGAACGGTACCGGTTACCTGAATGCAGAACTCATTACGCAGTTCAGAGGCTAACTTCAAGGCATCCGCACGGTCCGGATCGAAGAACACCTGTACGATGCCTTCACGGTCGCGCATGTCGATAAAAATGAGGCTACCGAGATCACGACGGCGGTTGACCCAACCACACAGAGTCACCTGCTGCCCAACGTGGGACTGTCGAAGCTGTCCGCAATATTCTGTACGCATGAGATATCCCTTAACTTAGCCGTCGGCGGATTGTCGCCTGCCATGCAGGCGTTACTGTCGCAGCTTTAGCTGAATGTCACTACTGGATGAAAAAAAGGGGGCTATTATACTGGAAATTCTCGCTCGCGATAAGCCCGGAGCAGCTTATACGACTGTTTGCTGAACGCTTATTGCCTACGCTCACAAAAATTAACAATAATTATCCGTTCATTCACCAGACGTCGAATGTAAGGTATGCCCCCGACAGCTTGTTTACAGAGGAACCACCATGCTGAATTTAGACGCAAAAAAAACCGCCCTTGTGGTGATTGACCTGCAAGAAGGCATTCTGCCGTTTGCTGGCGGCCCGCATACCGCCACCGACGTTGTCGCCCGCGCCGCTCGTCTCGCCGACAAGTGCCGTGCCGCGTCCGCACCTGTGGTACTGGTGCGCGTGGGCTGGTCAGCAGACTTTGCCGAAGCGCTCAAGCAGCCGGTTGATGCGCCCGCACCGGCCAAAGCGCTGCCGGAAAACTGGTGGACCTACCCGGCTGAACTGGGCAAACAGGACAGCGATATTGAAGTGACCAAACGTCAGTGGGGCGCGTTTTACGGTACCGACCTTGAAGTGCATCTGCGTCGTCGCGGTATCGACACCATTATTCTGTGCGGTATTTCCACCAACATCGGCGTGGAATCTACCGCCCGTAACGCCTGGGAACTGGGCTTTAACCTGATTATTGCCGAAGACGCCTGCAGCGCGTTCAATAACGATCAGCACCAGAGCAGCCTTTCTTATATCTTCCCGCGCATTGCTCGCGTGCGCAGCACCGATGAGATCCTCGCGGCGCTATGATTTATCTTGGGCTTCCCCAATGGTCGCACCCGAAATGGGTGCGCCTGGGTATTACCAGCCTTGAAGAGTATGCCCGCCACTTTAACTGCGTGGAGGGCAACACTACGCTGTACGCCCTGCCAAAGGCCGACATTGTCGACCGCTGGCTGGCGCAGACCGATGATAATTTTCGATTCTGTTTTAAATTTCCGGCCACCATTTCTCACCAGGCCGCCCTGCGTCATTGCGACGCTCTGACCCTTGAGTTTTTCCAGCGGATGTCGCCGCTTGATGGGCGAATTGGGCAATACTGGCTTCAGCTTCCGGCCACCTTTGGCCCTCGCGATCTTCCCGCGCTGTGGGCTTTCCTCGACGGATTACCGAACGTTTTTCACTACGGTGTTGAAGTTCGCCACCCGCAGTTTTTCGATAAGAGCGACAGCGAACGATTACTTAACCGCGGCCTGCACGAGCGGGGCGTGAATCGCGTGATCCTCGATAGCCGACCGGTACATGCGGCTATACCGCGCAATGAAGCGGTACGGGAAGCCCAGCGCAAAAAGCCGAAAGTGCCGGTGCATGCGGTCGTCACCGCGGCTCAGCCAATGGTGAGATTTATCGGCAGCGATGACATGGCGCAGAATCATGCCATGTTTACCCCTTGGTTAGATAAGCTGGCAGAATGGAATAAGTCTTCCACGCCCTATCTGTTTCTGCATACCCCGGATATCGCCCAGGCGCCTGAACTAGTGCATTCTCTGTGGGATGTGCTGCATTCCGCCCTTCCCGACCTGGGTTCCGCACCGTCGATTCCACAACAATCTTCTCTTTTTTGACATTCATACCTATGATAATGAGTAGCCTCTGCCAACATAAAGGGAGTTTGTATGGTTAGCGCGCTGTACGCCGTACTCGCGGCGTTGTTGCTGATAAAATTTTCCTTCGACGTCGTGCGCCTGCGCCGGCTTTATCGCGTTGCCTACGGTGACGGCGGCTTTAGCGAGCTGCAAAGCGCCATTCGCATTCATGGCAATGCGGTGGAATACATTCCGATTGGCGTTGCCATGCTGCTGTTTATGGAAATGAACGGCGCAGAGATCTGGATGGTGCACCTTTGCGGCCTGATGCTGCTTGCTGGGCGGTTGATGCACTACTACGGTTTTCACCATCGGCTGTTCCGCTGGCGACGTTCAGGCATGG
Organism: Kluyvera sp. 142486; assembly: GCF_046569695.1. Taxonomy (NCBI): domain Bacteria; kingdom Pseudomonadati; phylum Pseudomonadota; class Gammaproteobacteria; order Enterobacterales; family Enterobacteriaceae; genus Kluyvera; species Kluyvera sp. 142486. Next base: position 165,107 of record NZ_JBKHUI010000011.1, on the reverse strand, counting down.
CAGCCACCTATCTTTCGCTGTTGCTAATGGTGCTGGTGAACCTGTGGTATATGCCGTGGGAGTTGGTTTTCTCGCTGCGTTAGCGCACAATACGCCGTTTTTATTTTTCCGGATTTAACCTTATGTCTGACCGCGATACGCTTTTTTCTGCACCGATTGCCCGCCTCGGCGACTGGACCTTCGATGAACGGGTAGCCGAAGTTTTCCCGGATATGATCCAGCGCTCCGTGCCTGGCTACTCGAATATCATCTCTATGATCGGCATGCTGGCCGAGCGCTTTGTGCAGCCGGGTACCCAGGTTTACGACCTTGGCTGTTCACTGGGTGCCGCCACCCTTTCCATTCGCCGTAACATTGCCCACAACGACTGCCGTATTATCGCCGTTGATAATTCTCCGGCGATGATTGAACGCTGCCGTCGCCATATCGACGCTTACAAAGCGCCGACCCCGGTGGATGTCATTGAGGGCGATATTCGCGATATCGAGATTCATAACGCCTCGATGGTGGTGCTGAACTTTACGGTCCAGTTCCTTGAACCCGCTGAGCGTCAGGCATTACTCAACAAAATTTACCAGGGGCTGAATCCCGGCGGCGCGCTGGTGCTGTCAGAGAAGTTCAGCTTCGAAGACGCGACCGTCGGTGAGCTGCTGTTCAACATGCACCACGACTTTAAGCGTGCCAACGGCTACAGCGAACTGGAAATCAGCCAGAAGCGCAGCATGCTGGAAAACGTGATGCTGACCGACTCGGTTGAAGTCCACAAAGCTCGCCTGAGTCAGGCTGGTTTTGAGCATAGCGAGCTGTGGTTCCAGTGCTTTAACTTTGGCTCTCTGGTGGCACTGAAAGCGGGAACCCCGGCATGATCGAGTTTGGCAATTTTTATCAGCAAATCGCAAAAAGCCCGCTGTCCCATTGGCTGGAAACGCTGCCCGCGCAGATTGGCGCCTGGCAGCGCGATCAGCATGGTCTGTTTAAGCAGTGGTCCAACGCCGTTGAATTTCTGCCGGAAATTCAGCCGTGGAAGCTCGACCTGCTGCACAGCGTTACCGCTGAAAGCGAAACGCCGCTAAGCGAAGGTCAGGTCAAACGCATCGATACGCTGTTGCGTAACCTGATGCCGTGGCGTAAAGGGCCATTTTCGCTCTATGGCGTAAACATCGATACCGAATGGCGCTCCGACTGGAAATGGGAGCGCGTGTTGCCGCACCTGTCGGACCTGAGCGGGCGTACCATTCTCGACGTAGGCTGCGGTAGCGGTTATCACCTGTGGCGCATGATTGGTGCAGGCGCACACATGGCGGTTGGTATCGACCCTACCCATCTGTTCCTGTGCCAGTTTGAAGCGGTGCGTAAGTTGCTGGGTAACGATCAGCGCGCGCACCTGTTGCCGCTGGGCATTGAGCAGCTTCCGGCGCTGAAGGCATTTGATACCGTTTTCTCTATGGGCGTGCTGTACCACCGCCGTTCACCGCTTGAGCATATCTGGCAGCTGAAAGATCAACTGGTCAGTGACGGTGAACTGGTGCTGGAAACGCTGGTCGTTGAAGGCGATGAGAACACGGTGCTGGTACCGGGCGACCGCTACGCGCAGATGCGTAACGTCTACTTTATTCCGTCGGCGCTGGCGTTGAAAAACTGGATGGAGAAGTGTGGCTTCGTTGACGTGCGCATTGCCGATATGAGCGTGACCTCCACCGAGGAACAGCGTCGCACCGAGTGGATGATCACCGAGTCGCTGGCCGATTTCCTCGATCCAAACGACCCGACCAAAACGGTTGAAGGTTATCCGGCACCGCTGCGCGCGGTGTTGATTGCGCGTAAGCCTTAACGGTTGTGCCCTTCCCGGCGGCGAGCGAGGAAAGCCAACGCAGTGGCAGAGTGAAATATGACGGCGAAAAAAAGGCCCCTGTTTAATGGGCAGGGGCCTGGTACAAGCAAGCATCATATTGGGCGAATATGACACGCGGTAAAAAACTTTTAGCTACACGTGGCGCTCAATGATTTCCCTCATTGCCGCTACCGCCGCGCCATCGACGGTATAGCGAGAATACTCATCAGCTTCAGGATCCGTTGACATTGAAAGTCCGGAGTTGCGATAACGCATTTCGGAGGGCACCCATTGCCCGGCTGAACTGTGCACTTCTTTGACACCGGCTTCGAGGAAAAGAGGAAGGTTGCTCGCTCTTACACCTGCACCTGCCATAATGGTTGGAGTATCGCCCCTACCAATAAGTTCCCGAATTAATAAAATACCTTTTTCCGCCGATGACTGCTGGCCGGAGGTGAGTACCCTGGCAACGCCCAATTCCGCAAGCTGTTCAATAGCCTGCTGCGGATTGGCGCACATATCAAAGGCACGATGGAAGGTCACCGCCAGCGGGCCTGCCGCCACCATAATCTGACGCATGCGGGGAATATCCACCTGCCCTTCGGGATTCAGCACGCCAATCACAAAACCGGGATAGCCCAGCGAGCGGATCTGACGCACATCCTCCAGCATGGTGGCGAACTCGCCGTCGGTATAACAAAAATCACCGCCGCGAGGCCGGATAATCGGGTGAACGGGAATTGTCACCCGATGACGCGTGGCTTTCAGCACACCGTATGACGGTGTCAGACCGCCCTCGAGCGGTGCCGCACACAGTTCAATACGATCCGCCCCATTCTGCTGCGCGATAACCGCGCATTCCGTGCTGTAACAGCAGATTTCCAGCAATGCCATATTTCTCTCCGTTTGATTCAGCGAAAGATCATGCCACCGTTCCCGCCTGCAGACCCGGCGTTAGTTCACATTGTTACACTGGCTGGTTACATTGCCTGCTCACTGGCAACAATTTCCTCAATCGTCCATGGGTGAAACTTCACCGTCACCTTACCGTCGGTGACCGCCATCGTCGGGTTCGGTAGACGCTCGCGTTCACCTTTTGGTGAACTGGTTTTGACCGAAATACCCGGCTGGCTCAGCCCGTGATCCGAGAGCAGCGCCAGCGCGCGAGCGTTCAGCCCTTCCGGCTCGCCCGGCAGCACGATTTCAATATGTTCCCAGCCTTCATGCGGGTAGCGTTTCTCACCCGGCCATGGCAGCTCAATTACCGTAAATTGCCAGTGGGCCACGCACACCGGTTCCTCAAGCTTAAACAGACAAATCGGGCGGCCGTTAATCATATTTTCCGATAGCAGCGTGCCGCACTGTTCGAAGCCGCGACGCCAGCGTTCGGCGGTGGCGTTCTGATGGCAGCGCAGCGAGATATGGTCGGCGTTGAGCGGCGCGATATCGAGCCCCAGCCGTTGGGAAAGCGCCGCCAGTGCGTCGGTGAAGCGCGGAAGATCCGCAGCGATATCCTGCAGTTCCGCGATAGTCTGCCAGTTTGCCATTTCAGCCCTACTCTTATTCCATGAAAAGGCTAATCTACCCTGTTGTGGGCCCCGAACCAACCGTTCGGCGAGATGAGCGATTAATCCCTGCTCAGCCAGCGTTTTTTCACTATGGCAGAGGGCGGCCCGATGCTGACGGCATCAGGCAAATGCAGTATACTCCCGCCTTAATTTATCCACACCCGGCGCTGGGCCGTGCAGGTTGCAGCGTCTAAAACGTAAGGTATTCCGGTGAATATTCAGGCTCTTCTCTCAGAAAAAGTCAGTCAGGCCATGATTGCGGCAGGCGCACCTGCCGATTGCGAACCGCAGGTTCGTCAGTCAGCAAAAGTACAGTTCGGCGACTATCAGGCTAACGGCATGATGGCAGTGGCCAAAAAACTGGGCATGGCACCGCGACAACTGGCAGAGCAGGTACTGTCTCATCTCGATCTGAACGGCATTGCCAATAAAGTCGAGATCGCCGGGCCGGGCTTTATCAACATCTTCCTCGACCCAGCATTCCTGGCCGAGCACGTTAGCCAGGCGCTGAAAAGCGACCGTCTGGGCATCGCTCAGCCGGAAAAGCAGACTATCGTGGTGGACTACTCCGCACCGAACGTAGCAAAAGAGATGCACGTCGGCCACCTGCGTTCCACCATCATCGGTGATGCTGCCGTTCGTACGCTGGAGCTGATGGGTCATAAAGTGATCCGCGCGAACCACGTCGGCGACTGGGGTACCCAGTTCGGTATGCTGATTGCGTACCTGGAAAAGCAGCAGCAGGAAAACGCTGGTGAGATGGCGCTGGCCGACCTCGAAGGTTTCTACCGCGAAGCGAAAAAACACTACGACGAAGACGAAGCCTTCGCCGAGCGCGCGCGTAGCTACGTCGTGAAGCTGCAGGGCGGCGACGAATACTTCCGTAAAATGTGGCGCCAGTTGGTCGATATTACCATGACCCAGAACCAACTGACCTACGATCGCCTGAACGTCACCCTGACCCGCGATGACGTGATGGGTGAAAGCCTGTACAACCCAATGCTGCCGGGTATCGTCGCGGACCTGAAAGCCAAAGGTCTGGCGGTTGAGAGCGAAGGCGCAACCGTGGTGTTCCTGGACGAGTTCAAGAACAAAGAAGGTGAGCCTATGGGCGTCATCATCCAGAAAAAGGATGGCGGCTACCTGTACACCACCACCGATATCGCCTGTGCGAAATATCGTTACGAAACCCTGCATGCCGACCGCGTGCTGTATTACATCGACTCCCGTCAGCACCAGCACCTGATGCAGGCGTGGACCATCGTACGTAAAGCCGGTTACGTGCCGGATTCCGTTCCGCTGGAGCACCACATGTTCGGCATGATGCTGGGTAAAGACGGCAAGCCGTTCAAAACCCGCGCCGGTGGTACCGTGAAGCTGGCGGATCTGCTGGACGAAGCGCTGGAACGCGCACGCCGTCTGGTGGCAGAGAAGAACCCGGATATGCCAGCAGATGAGCTGGAAAAACTGGCCAACGTCGTCGGTATCGGCGCGGTGAAATATGCGGATCTCTCCAAAAACCGCACCACCGACTACGTGTTCGACTGGGACAATATGCTGGCCTTCGAAGGCAACACCGCGCCGTATATGCAATACGCTTATACCCGCGTACTGTCCGTGTTCCGTAAAGCGGAGCTGGAAGAGAGCGCTATCATCAACGCCGCAGTGACCATCACTGAAGACCGTGAAGCACAGTTGGCGGCGCGTCTGCTGCAGTTTGAAGAGACGCTGAACGTCGTCGCTCGCGACGGTACGCCGCACGTGATGTGTGCTTACCTGTACGATCTGGCGGGTCTGTTCTCCGGCTTCTACGAGCACTGCCCAATCCTCTCCGCCGAGAACGAAAGCGTGCGTAACAGCCGCCTGAAGCTGGCGCTGTTGACGGCGAAAACCCTGAAGCTGGGTCTGGATACACTGGGTATCGAAACCGTAGAACGTATGTAATCACTTCAAGTGATGTGAAAGCCCGCGCATGTCGCGGGCTTTTTTATTTTCCCGATTCCCCCTTGTAGGCCTGATAAGCGAAGCGCCATCAGGCGACCCCGCGCACCTTGCCGGATGGCGGCGCAAGCGCCTTATCCAGCCTACGTTCGCCGCAATTTGTTACAAATCACAAGGAATGACACATTTCCCTATAGGGATGGTACATTTTTTGTCTGTCATGCCGGTGACCGCTCCGTATCATTAGGCGGCTTAAACACTGGGTACCGTAATGACTTTTAGAGACTATGAAGCGGAGCGAAAGCTCTTCCTGCGCCGCGCGCTCGTGGCCTTTGGCCTGGTGGTCGTCTGCTTTGGCATACTGATTTTCAATCTCTACCATCTGCAGGTTGAGGAACATAGCTACTACACCACGCGTTCTGATGCCAACGACATCAAGATGCTGCCAGTCGCGCCGACCCGCGGCATTATCTATGACCGCAATGGCATTCCGCTGGTGAAGAACGTCACCTGGTACGATATTTCCGTTACTCCTTACAAAATCGACGACATGAACGCGCTGCTGCGCGAACTGACGCCAATTGTTGACCTGACCCCCGACGACATTGACCAGTTCCATAAAGCGCTCAAGTCCAGCAGCCGCTACCGCCCGGTGGTGTTAAAGAACGCCCTCTCCGACGTCGAAATTGCCCGCTTCTCCGTTAATCAGTTCCGCTTTAGCGGCGTGACGATAGACAGCTATGAAGACCGCCAATACCCGTACGGTGCCGAGCTGGCGCACGTGCTGGGCTACGTATCGAAAATCAACGACACCGATCTCAAAACGCTGGATAAAGAAGGAATTGCCGAGAACTACGCCGCCGACCATAACATTGGCAAACAGGGTATTGAGCGCTACTACGAAGACGAACTGCACGGCAAAACCGGCTACCAGGAAGTGGAAGTCGATAACCACGGGCGTATCGTTCGACTGCTAAAAGACGTGCCGCCGGTGGCGGGCAAAGATATTCACCTGACGCTGGATCTGCATCTGCAGGAGTACATTGAAAGTCTGTTGGTTGGTCAGCGCGCAGCGGTGCTGGTAGAAGACCCGCACGATGGATCGGTACTGGCGATGGTCTCGAACCCCAGCTATGACCCGAACCCGTTTGTGAAAGGGATAAGCTACAAAGATTACAACTCACTGCTGCAGGATAAGAACCTGCCGCTGATTAACCGCGTCACCCAAGGGCTCTACCCTCCCGCTTCCACGGTGAAACCCTATATGGCGATGTCGGCGCTGCTCGACGGCGTGATCACCCCGCAAACCAGCTTCTTTGGCGCACCAACCTGGACGCTGCCCGGCACCCAGCGCCACTACCGCGACTGGAAAAAATCCGGCCACGGCATGCTGGACGTCACCAAAGCAATTGAAGAGTCCGCTGACACCTTCTTCTATCAGGTGGCCTATATGATGGGCATCGACCGCATCAATAATATGCTCAGCCAGTTTGGCTACGGCAAACCAACCGGGATCGATCTGGACGAAGAGTACACCGGGCTGCTGCCGAGCCGTAGCTGGAAAGAGAAGGTGCACAAAAAAGCCTGGTATCAGGGTGATACGATTTCCGTCGGCATCGGTCAGGGCTACTGGATTGCCACCCCGATTCAGATGGTGAAAGCGATGGTGGCCCTGCTCAACAACGGCCGCGTGATCCCGCCGCACCTGCTAAAGGATGAAGAGTCCGGCAAGACGGTTATCCCGTATCAGCAGCCAGCTAATGAACCGCAGATTGCCAGCGCCGCTTCACCGTACTGGAACCTGGTGCGCCAGGCGATGTTCGGCATGGCCAACGCGTCTAACGGCACCGGCTATAAATTTTTCCATACTGCGCCTTACGGTATCGCGGCTAAAAGCGGCACCTCGCAGGTGTTCAGCCTGAAAGAGAACCAAACCTATAACGCGAAAATGATCCCAACGCGCCTGCGCGACCATATCTTCTATACCGCCTTTGCGCCGTATAAAAATCCGAAGGTTGCCGTTGCGCTGGTGCTGGAAAATGGCGGGAGTGATGGCGTGGTCGCGGCCCCGGTGATGCGCCAGATCCTCGACCATCTGTTTGTCCCCCAGGACGACGCGCAGCTACCGTCGCCCCAGGGGTAAGTTGACGTGAACGTCGGGTGCATTAGCGCCCGGCGGATACTGCCTCGATAACAACCGGAGATTCGTCTTTTTTGAATAGCGGGCTATTGCCCCAGCACTCTTCGTAGCGATGGCCAACCAGGTCTTCCACCACTGCGCGCACTTCCGGCGTGATATCTTCCAGCTTGCCGCCCGCTTTAATACGCGCCACTTCCTGCAGCACCACTTTGTGAGTTTCGCGGTCCAGCTTCATCTGCTTACTGAAGACGATAGCCATCAGCGCCAGCAGCGCCACGCCGCCGCAGAAGACCACCGCAATCGCGTTCACCGCGCTTTCCGGCTGCACGTGTGCTTTTGACTGGAAGCCGTAGTAGCTCAGAATAGCCCCCATCACGAAGACGATAATCGAGCGCAGAATTTTACCCGAGAAGGTCATCGCCCCGGCGTAAATCCCCTCGCGACGACGGCCGGTATAGATTTCATCTACGTCGGCCAGGAAGGTATAGACCGTCCACGGAATGTAGTACACGCCACCGGTCCCCAGGCCGAAAATAATCGTGATCCCGAACATCAGAATGGTCGCCAGATGTACTGGCAGATGGAAGAACCACAGTGAGGTGTAGAGGAATACGGCGAAAATCACAATGCAAAGCGCAATAATGTACGGCTTGCTGAAGCCTTTTTTCACGCACAGGCCGATAAACAGTGCGGTGGAGATCAGCTGCAGGATGGAGTTCAGGCTGTTCAGCCCCGCCACCATCGCCGGGTCATGCTGCAGCACAAAGATAACGAAGTAGGTAAAGATAGACGCAAACAGCCACTCGGCACCAAAGCCGCACAGGTACATACCGAGGTGCTTACGGAATACCCGCAGGTAGAAGGTGGAGCGCATATCTTTCGCCAGCGACAGCAGCGTTTGCAGCAGGGTCGATTTGACCTGAGCTTCCGGCTCCTCTTCGCGCGGGCGCTCCCAGCTGTTGTACCACAGGCAGGCTACCGCCGCGATGAGGATCGCGCCGTAGGTCAGGCCGGTCAGGAAGAACGGCGTGGCGGAGTCTTTACCGTAGATCAGGATAAACTGCCCTGGAATAAACGCCGCCAGGAAGTTGGCCAGCTTGCCGAAAATGGCCTTATAGCCGGTCAGCTTCGAGCGCAGCGCGAAATCGTCGGTCATCTCGGTAGCCAGCGTTTCGTATGGCACCATCACCGAGGTGTAGATAATCTCGAACATCACGTAGGTGGCGAGGTAGTACCAGAAGCTCAGCCCTTCCACCCACAGCAACGGGTAGAACATCATTAATGGAATGCCGATAAGCAGGAAGAAACGGCGGCGGCCAAAGCGTTTACCCAGCGCAGTTTTACCAAAATTATCGGTGAGATAACCCATCAGCGGGTTACTGATTGCGTCAATGACGCTCGCAACGGAGAAAATGAACGCCGCCTCAATCAGCGTCAGACCACAGAATGTGGTATAGAAGTACAGAAGCCACGCGCCGCTGATCGCCAGCGCGCCGCTCCCCAAGAGGTTTCCGCCTCCGTATGCCAGTTGATGGCGCAGATTGACAGGTCTTCCCTGCAGCCCGTGGGGGGCTGAAGCCGCATTTCTTGCCATAAAATATAAACCTCGTGTTTTATTATTTTGAAACACTGTTTTTATATTCTTATGATGAATGATGAAACGTGAGCTAAATCACCATTGTCATTGCGGCTATTAGCCATACGCCAGGAATGCGATCTGGTTAAAATTTTTTTATAACCAAAAGTAAAAATAACAACTATTTTTGATGAAAAGGGCAATAAAAAACCCAGCCATCTGCATAGCCGGGTTTTTAAAGCGCTAAGACTTAGAAGAACTTACGCAGATATTCCGTCAGGCACAGAATCGCCATCGCCTGCCCGTAAGGCATGGAGGTCAGCGGGATTTCACGATAGAAATCGAGGTTGGAACCCATCCCGGTACCGAAGGAGGTTTGCAGCAACTCCCCTTCCGGCGAAACGTGCTTCACGATGCCTTTAATCGCTTTCTCCGCAACCACGGCATACTCCTGACCGACATAGCGTTTACGCACCGCTTTCAGAATACCGTAGGCAAAACCGGCGGTCGCTGAGGCTTCCAGATAAGAGTCCGGGTCGTCCAGCAGCGTATGCCACAGGCCGCTGTCGTCCTGGCATTTCGCCAGCGCCGCAATCTGCGCGTTCAGCACCTGCACCAAATAACGACGCACCGCATTGTTCTCCGGCAGATCCACCAGCTCAAGGAAGTCAGGGATCACGATAGTTAGCCAGCTGTTGCCACGCGCCCAGCGCGCATGGGCAAAGTTGTGGTTGCCTTCGTAGTTCCAGCCGTGGAACCACAGACCGGTCTCCCGGTCCATCAGGTTCTGCACGTGCAGCAGGAACTGATACACCGCCTCTTCCACGTAGTCCGGGCGATTCAGCAGCTTGCCGATTTTCGCCAGCGGCAGCACGGTCATCATCAGGGTGTCGTCCCACATCTGCTGATGGTTCTCTTCCGCGAGCGTAATGTGCTGCATACCGCCGTGATCGGTGCGCGGCATCTCGTTCATCGCCCACTCGGCCCAGGTTTCCAGCCACGGCAGATACGCTGGGTTGCGCGTCTCTTCATAGCGATAGGCCAGCGTCAGGAACGGCGCCATGGTGTTGACGTTTTTGGTGGTCGCGCCTTCGGCAAAGCGGTCGGCGAACCAGCTATCAATAATGTCGCGCATCGCCACGTCGCCGGTCTGCTGGTAGTACTGATAGATACCGTACAGCCCCACTCCGTGCGTCCACTCCCAACCTGCCCAGCCTTTGGTATCAATCACGCGACCATCGTCCAGGCGCAGCAGAAATTGACCAGTCTCATCCTTGATGTTCACCAGATTGTTCGTCACCGTCTGAATCAAGGCTTTCAGCTCTTCCCGGGAGATAAAGCGCTCCGGTTGACGTAATAATGGGCTATGTTTGACGGGCCAAACTTTCATATCTCTAACCTCTGTTGTAAGTCGAATTCAATGTTGCAGCCTGCTTCAGCGAAGGTGCGGCAGGTTTATTACGATTCAGATAACCAATATTGTTATTGCCCCACAGGGATTCGTACGGCATACCTGCCAGCATTTCGACGGTTTCACGCGCCTCGGCAGTGACGGTTTCGGGTACCACGTGGCCGGAATCGCGCATTTTCGCGGTTTCTTCGCGCAGTACGCCGTGGGTGTTCAGGTTCAGCTTAAAGCGTAGTGAGACCAGGAAGCCCAGCGCCAGCACGATGATGGTCCCCATGCTGAGGATCAGCAGAATGGTGTGGCTGACTTCAGGCGGCTGCGTTTTCTGCCCGGAAACAAAGCCGGAGAGCTGCATGATGATCCCCACCAGCATCACGGCACCTGCCTGAGAGGCTTTACGGGTCAGGGTCATGATGCCCGCGAAGATGCCCTCACGGCGCTGGCCGGTAATCACTTCATCCACGTCAGCAATATAGGTGTAGGTGTTCCACGGTACGTAGTTGATACCGCCACGGCCCAGACCGGCCACCGCAGAAATCAGCAGCAGCAGCGAGTAGATATCGCTCAGGCCTGCGTAGTACAGCGCCGCGTAGGAGAACGAGCCGATACCAAACAGGACCACCACCATGCGGTAAGACGGCGCAGGTCCAAAGCGAATGCACAGCGGGATCATGGCAATAACGGCGATGAACTGGAAGATAGCCATGGTGCCCAGCAGGTTAGAGGCCACCGAGGCTTCCTGCATCAGCACAAACACCACATAGTAGGTGAAGACGGCGTTAAACACGTCCTGAGCGATATAGCCGCCGAGGTACATTCCCAGATGCTGACGGAAAATCTTAATGCGCAGCGTTGAGGAGAGTTCGATGAACAGACGGCTCATGCTCTGGCCGAAGGTCAGGTGTTTCTTCTCCGCTTCCGCTTTCAACGCCGCCTCGGTCCACTCTTCACGCGGACGTTCCCAGGTGAAGAACCAGACAAAGGTCAGCATCAGCGCGCACAGCACCGAGAACACCAGGCTGGCGTAGAAGAAGGAGACCGCGTTGTCTTTGCCAAAGTGGGTCAGCAGGATGCCCGGCAGGAAGGAGGCCAGAATCGCCGACATCTGCGCCATACCGATACGCGCACCGGAGAATTTGGTCTTCTGTTTGAAATCGTCGGTCATTTCCGGCACCAGCGTTTCGTACGGCACCAGAATCATGGTGTAAACCACGTCAAAGATCAGGTAGGTCACCAGGTAGTACCAGAAACCCATGTCCCCTATCCACATAAAGGAGTAGCTGAACACGCAGGGAATACCGAGCAGAATAAAGAACTTACGACGACCGAAGCGTTTGCCGAACCAGGTCGAGCCGAAGTTATCGGTTAAGAAGCCCATCAGCGGGCTGACAACCGCGTCCAGAACCCTGGCGGTTGCAAAAATAAAGGTCGCTTCGATGGGAGATAGCCCACAGAAGGTGGTGTAGAAGTAGAGGAGCCATGCGGCGGTCAGCGCGGTGGTACCTGCGCCGAGAAAATCGCCCGAACCGTAGGCGAAGTAATTCACCAATCCTATTTTTCGCGTTCTATTCATTGCCGTCAATCCTGTGCCTTTTATTATTGGAACTCCTTCGGCGCGCTAGCGCTTCACCAAAAGGAGTACTGACACGGCTACAGTAAAAGTATGCGTAGAGGGATACCTTCCTATTTCTGCCAGCACGACGGCTGGATTGGCAAAAATGCAAAGAGTCGTGGCATATGTGTCACTGATTTATAAAACAACGTTTCTTTACGATCAAAAGGAAGGACCAGAAATGCGACATCGCCACCAGATTAAGGTGGCGATTGGTGAATTGTGCGGCGGTTAGCGGTAGTTAACGATAATTTGTACGCTTTGTATCTTCAATGCTGGAATTAATCGCCCACCGCCGGGAACTTCCCAGATAAAACGAAAAGGTTCTGATGCCGACACCTGGCTAAACGCCATGGTGGTACCACTCTGGGCATCCAGTTCGGTACAGCGGGTCAGCGAACACAAGCGAGTGCGCAATCCTGCAGGCGTTGGGCCATTTAGCTCATAGCGCCAGGCCACCAGCGTTGTTGCCCCCTGAACGGGCTGTGACGCGGTCAGCGGTGCCGACGAGGCGGCCACGCCGCGATGATTAAGCGTAATGCCCATGCGGCTCGCCTGCCAGGCCCCCTCGCCCGCCGCCTGCGCCATCAGCGGCAGACAAAGTAACAGCAGTAATCTGCGCATTACTTACCTCCAATGGTTGCCGTCATGCGGATATTACGGTTATCCGACAGCTCCATATTCGACAGCACCACCAGCTGTGGCAGGCTGCGGCGCAGGAAGCGCGACAGCAGCGGACGCAGCGCATGGTTCACCAGCAGCACCGGCGGCGCGCCGAGCATCTCCTGACGCGCCAGCGCCTCCTGAGTTTGCGCCAGCAGACGGTCCGCTAACCCCGGCTCCAGCCCGCCGCCGCCCTGCAGCGCCTGCAGCAACAGACGCTCGAGTGGCGTATCCAGACCTATCACCTGTACTTCGTCGTTACCCGGGAACCAGCGTTGGGTAATCGCCCGGCCCAGCGCCACGCGCACCACGGACGTTAACTCGCCCGGATCGGTCTGAATCGGCGCGTGCTCCGCCAGCGTTTCCAGAATGGTGCGCATATCGCGAATCGGCACTTTCTCATCGAGCAGATTTTGCAGCACCTTATGCAGTGTGGTGAGCGTCACCACGCCCGGCACCAGATCTTCGGTCAGTTTCGGCATCTCCTGCGAGACGCGATCCAGCAACTGCTGCGCTTCCTGACGGCCAAACAGCTCGGACGAATGGAGACTAATCAGATGGTTAAGATGGGTCGCTACCACGGTACTGGCTTCCACTACCGTGAAGCCCTGAATTTGCGCCTGCTCTTTCAGCGCGCTTTCAATCCAGATAGCCGCCAGACCAAAGGCCGGGTCGGTGGTGACTTCGCCCGGCAGCGTACCGGCGGCGGTTCCAGGGTTAATCGCCAGCCAGCGCCCCGGATAGGCTTCGCCGCTGCCAATCTCAACGCCTTTAAGCAGAATACGGTAGCGCGCAGGCGGCAGATCCATATTGTCGCGGATATGCACCACCGGCGGCAAAAAGCCCATCTCCTGCGCGAATTTCTTACGAATACTGCGGATGCGCCCCAGCAGTTCGCCGTCCTGCTGGAAATCCACCATCGGAATCAGCCGGTAGCCCACTTCCATGCCGAGGGTATCTTCAAGCTGTACGTCGCTCCAGGTGGCCTCAACGGCCTGCGTGCTGGCTTCCTGAGGTTTCGCCGCCTGAGGCTGTTCCGGCGCTTTCATTTCGCGACCGCGGATCCACCAGGCCAGCCCTAACAGCGCAGCGGTGAACAGTAAGAACACCAGGTTCGGCATGCCCGGCACCAGGCCCAACAGACCCAGCACCCCGGCGCTCAACAGCATCACGCGTGGGTTACTGAACAGCTGGCCGACCATCTGCTCGCCTACGTCCTGTTCGGTACTGACGCGCGTGACGATAACGCCCGCCGCCGTCGAGATAACCAGCGCCGGGATCTGGGCCACCAGGCCGTCACCGATGGTCAGCAGGGTATAAGACTCCGCCGCTTTGCCGAGATCCAGACCGTGCTGCAATACGCCGACCAACAGGCCGCCGATGACGTTGATGACCATGATCAGGATACCGGCGATGGCGTCACCGCGAACGAACTTACTCGCACCGTCCATCGAACCGTAGAAGTCTGCTTCCTGAGTCACTTCCGAGCGGCGTTTTTTCGCTTCTTCTTCACCGATGATCCCGGCGTTGAGGTCGGCATCAATCGCCATCTGTTTGCCCGGCATCCCGTCCAGTACGAAGCGCGCGCCCACTTCCGCGATACGCCCGGCACCTTTGGTGATAACCATAAAGTTGATGATAACGAGGATGATAAACACCACGATACCGATGGCGAAGTTACCGCCCACCAGGAAGTGGCCGAAGGCTTCGACCACCTTCCCCGCTGCCGCCGCACCGGTATGTCCGTCCATCAGAATAATACGGGTGGAGGCGACGTTCAGCGCCAGGCGCAGCAAGGTGGTAAACAGCAGAATGGTCGGGAACGCGGCAAACTCCAGGGTACGCTGGGTGAACATCGCCACCAGCAGCACCATAATCGACAGCGCAATGTTAAAGGTAAAAAGCAGATCGAGGACGAAGGCCGGCAGCGGCAGCACCATCATCGACAGGATCAGCAGGATCAGCACCGGCCCGGCAAGCACCTGCCACTGGGTGGATTTCAGGTTGCTGGGGAGGCGCAGCATTGCGACAAGATTAGCCATCAGAGTCCTTCTCGTTCAAAAAATCCAGTGCCTCTGGCACCGGTAAGTTATCCGGTTTTTTCGGCGGTTGGCCGCCCGCGAGCCGCCAGCGTTTAAGCTGCCAGACCCAGGCCAGTACTTCCGCCACCGCCGCGTAAAGCTGGCCGGGGATCTGCTGGCCAATATCCGCATGGCGGTAGAGCGCACGCGCCAGCGGCGGGGCTTCCAGCATCGGGATACGATTCTCTTCGCCGATTTCGCGAATACGCAGCGCCACCAGCCCCGCGCCTTTCGCCACCACTTTCGGCGCACTCATTTTGTTTTCGTCGTACTGTAGCGCCACCGAGTAGTGGGTCGGGTTGTTGACGATAACGTCCGCTTTTGGCACGTCCGCCATCATGCGTCGTCTCGCCGCCGCGCGCTGCATCTGGCGAATACGCCCTTTCACGTGCGGGTCGCCTTCGCTTTGTTTAAATTCGTCACGGATATCCTGACGCGACATACGCAGCTTTTTCAGATGGCTGTGGATCTGCCAGAAGACATCAAACCCCACCATCGGGATAATCCCCAGCGCCACCAGCAGCGCGCAGAGCCCGACCATATTCAGCGCGTTGCCCATCGCCGACAGCGGCGATTCGCTCACCAGTCGCATCATCTGCGGCCAGTGCATCCACATAAAGAAGCCTGCAACGGTGCCCATCAGCACCGCTTTCATAATGGCTTTCGCCAGTTCCGCCGCCGTCTGGGCGGAGAACATGCGCTTAATCCCCGGCAGCGGGTTGAGTTTGTCGAGCTTGAGGGCGAGGGATTTGGTGCTGAATACCAGGCCGCCGAGCATCATTGGAGCCACTAGCGCCACCGTCACCACGCCAACAATCAGCGGCAGCAGCGCCAACATGGCCTCTTTGAGCAGCATGATTATCTGCCCGAGAATCAAATTGGGATCGTTAACGATGCTGTGGTCAAAACGCAGGCCGCCGGAGAGCAGGTTTGCCAGTCGCCGCGCAAGGGACTCCCCGCCCAGCCAGAGCACACAAACGCCCACCAGCAGCATCAGCACGGATGTCAGCTCGCGGGAACGCGGGATTTGCCCCTCTTCACGGGCTTTTTCAAGTCGTTGGGGTGTGGGGTCTTCTGTTTTGTCGTCGTCGTCGCTTTCTTCTGCCACGGCTGCACTCTCGCAATTACGGTCGCGAGTATTATCTCGATGCCGCGCGTTGCCAATAGGGCGAATAACGGAACGAAAGTGAAGGAATTCGAGCGTTTATGGGTTTTATAGGCCGGATAAGCGCAGCGCCATCCGGCAGAACCCGTGCAGAGTGCCGGATGGCGGCGTAAACGCCTTATCCGGCCTACATGATTAGCGCAGGAAGATAACCCGGTATCGCCCTGAGCCGACTTCGGCGCAATAGCCCGCCGGAGATGGCGTAAAGTCGAGGCCGTCCGTCTCCAGCAGCGTATGCGCTCGGTCCAGCACCAGCGTCGAACGCGTATTCGCCGGGATCTCAACCTCAAGGGTTATCGTCTGGCTTCCCTGCGCCGCCTCCTGCGTCCAGTGCACGCTAATATCGCCATATACCGAGGCGTAGCGCGCGTTCAGCCAGGCCAGATTACCGCCAGGAATCGGATGCAGCACCGAGCGCTTAAAGCCCGGCGCGTCTTCTTCGGTGTTGATCCCCGCCGCCGCCCGGTACAGCCATTCGCCGATGGCACCGTAGGCATAGTGGTTAAACGAGTTCATGTCCGGGCTCCACATGGTGCCGTCCGGCTTCACGCCGTCCCAGTGCTCCCAGATGGTCGTCGCCCCGGCCTTCACCTGATACAGCCAGGAAGGGAAATCGTCCTTCAACAGCAGTTGCCACGCCGCCTCGGCCTGCCCGTTCTCGCTGAGCGCATGGCAGAAGTATGGCGTACCGACAAAGCCGGTCACCAGATGCCCGTCCTGCTCCTCCAGCAGCGTCAGCAGGGTTTGTACCGTACGTTCGCGATAGGCCTCCGGCAGCAGCTGGAAGTAGAGCGCCAGAATATGCGCGGTTTGCGTTCTCGCCGCCAGCCTGCCGTTCGGGGTAAAGAACTCACGGTGGAAGCTGTCAACGATCGACGCGTGCAGCGCCGTGTAGCGTTCATAGTCCTCCTCATGACCGAGCACCTTCGCTGACTTCGCCAGCAGCTGCGTCGACAACGCATAGTAGGCCATGCAGGTCAGTTCGTTCGGCGTCGCGCCAAAATAGCTCCCCTCGCGGGCATCCAGCGCCACCCAGTCACCAAACTGCAGCTTCCACGACCACATATTGTCGACCGCGTTAGCCCGCATAAACTCCACCCAGGCCTTCATGCTCTGGTACTGTCGTGCCAGCGTCTGGGTATCGCCATACATCAGATACAGCGTCCACGGGTTGATCACCGCGGCATCGGCCCACGCGGCGGACGAGTGGGTGCGTCCGTGCGACAGGAAACGGTCGTTATCGCATTTACCGGTGAGAATGTCGGGGATCACGTGCGGCACGCCGCCCTCCGGCGTCTGGTCGTGCGCCAGATCCACCAGCCACTTGGCAAAGAAGGTGTCGGTCTGCATCAGATAGCTGGCGGTGCGGCAGAAAATCTGCGCGTCGCCGGTCCAGCCAAGACGTTCATCGCGCTGCGGGCAGTCGGTGGGAATATCGACAAAGTTGCCCTTAAGGCCCCAGAGAATATTGTGATGAAGCTGGTTCAGGTCGGCGTTTGAGGTTTCAATATGGCCGGTGGGCTCCATCGCCGAATGCAGCACCACGGCTTCAAAATCGCTCAGCTTCGGCGTTCCCGGCCAGCGTTCAATCATCACGTAGCGGAAACCCTGGAAGGTAAAGTGCGGGTGATAGCGCTCTTCGTCGCCGCCGCGCAGCGTGTAGTCGATGCGCTGTTTGGCGGTGCGCAGGTTGTCCAGATAGACGTTCCCCTCTGCGTCCAGCACTTCAAAATGGCGCAGCGAGACGTTATCACCCGCCGCGCCGCGCACGCAAAACTCGACCCAGCCGCTGAGGTTTTGCCCAAAGTCGAGCACCGTCTCCCCTTTCGGGGTGGTGAACAGCGACCACGGCGCTAAGCGTTCAATCTCCCGCACCGGGCAGGCGATTTGCGGCTGCAGCACCGCACGGTCGGCCGCCAGCACGTTCGCCGCTCGCCACCCCTGCGCCGCAAAGCCGGGCTCGCTCCAACCGCGCTGTTCAAGGCGAGCATCGTAGATTTCACCATCATAGATTTCCGAGAACAGAATCGCCGAATCGCTCGCCTGCCAGCGCCCGTCGCTGGCGATAATCTGCTGGCTGCCATCGCGCAGCATCACTACCAGATGGCAAATAAACCCAGTCTGCTCGCCGTAGTAGTTGCGATGGCGGTTAAAGCTCATATCCCCTTTGTACCAGCCCGCACCCACCATCGCGCCGATAGCGTTCGTTCCTTCGCGTAGCCGTTCGGTCACGTCCCAGGTTTGGTACAGCAGGTGGTGGTGGTAGCTGGTCCATCCCGGTGCCAGCTCATCGCAGCCCACTTTATCGCCGTTAAGCCACAGCTGATAAAGCCCCAGCGCGCTGGCATGGACCACCGCCGAAACGATATCGGCCCCCTGCGGCAGGGTGAATTCCTGGCGCAGCAACGTACCTTTCGATTCGGCTTTATCCTGCGGCGTTTCCGCTGAGATAAATTCGCCCTGCCACTCTTCGGCAGGCAGGCCGGTGATAAACGAGGCTTCCGGGCTCCAGTCGCTGCTCTGGCCGTGATTGTCGGTGATCCGAACCCGTGCGTAGTAGCGCGTGGAGTGCGCGCAGGTAAACGCAGGCAGCGCAACATTATTCGAGCGGTCATCGTGGATGTCGCCGCTGTCATAGCACGGGTCATCAAAACTGGCCGACGTTGCTAACTGCAGCCGCCAGCTCCGCTGCACGACATTGCGTAAGCTACTGTTGATGGTCCAGCCAAATAGCGGGAGCATTTCACAGCCCGCCAGCGAACGTTCATAGTTAAGCGTGACTTTCTCTACTGCCAACATAGTGATTTCCTTAATAACGTCGTGTTCAGGCTTTTACCCGCAGCGTGTCGTGGGAAGCAGAGCGCTCGTCCACCGTTGCGACCATTTCCGTTTCTGCATTAAATTCATTGCGCTGTTTGCCGTGGAAGCACAGCCAGCCGATGACCATCCCGATCACCACAATCGCCGTCAGCAAGCAGTAGAGCACCATCGGCCCGGCGCTCAGCAGCACTGGCGTGACGAAGGCCAGCAGGCCGCAGGTCAAGCGGGCCACACCGACGATAACGCCCTGGGCGGTGGCGCGAAGCATGGTCGGGAACGACTCCTGGGCCCACACTTTCATGATCCCTTCAAAGGCAAAGCCGGTACCGATGTTGGTAAACAGCAGGCAGCAGAACCAGGATAGCGGCGAGAAATTCAGCAGCACCGGCACAAAGTAACCACCGGACATCATCACCGCGCCAAAGATGAAAAAGGGAATGCGCTTTGAGGTATCGACAATGCGCATAAACAGCAGCCCCGAAGCGACGCTCACCGGCAGGATCAATAATCCCCAGAGCGAGTTGGTGCTAACCGAAATGCCCACCACGTTAACGGCGACATAGGTACCAAACTGCCCGCCGGTATTGGCTGCCAGATTGGTGAAGGTGTAAAAGGCGCACAGCGAGAGAAACGGCCACAGGTATTTACTGTCCAGCAGGTCGCGCCAGCCGTTTTTCTGTGCGCGGACGGTCGCCACGCCCCGGCGCAGTTCATCGCGCGCGGCGAGCCACAGGGGCGATTCAGGAATCGACCAGCGCAGGATGAGCAGCACCGCCGCCACCAGGCCAACGTGCAGATACATAATTTGCGCGCCAATCTTTCCCCAGTCGCCGACCACCGCCGAGATGCCCATCGTCGCGCCGATCCCCACCAGCCACAGCAGGTTCGACAGGCCGATAATTTTGCCGCGGTTCTCGTCGGACGCCGCTTCTGAGATGGTGGCCAGCGACACCGGTAAATCCGCTCCCGTCGCCAGCCCCACCAGCAGCGTGCCAAGCAGCAGGAAATGGAAGCTCAGGCCAAAGGCTAACGCCAGCGTGCCGATAACGATCATCGCCATGGTGATAATAAAGACGTTGCGTCGCCCAATGCGGTCGCCAAGGCGGCCACCGCAGAATGCACCGGCGGCGATACAAAGGGTTAACAGGCCGGATAAAATACCAATTTCCAGCGCAGTAATGCCGATGGTTTTTTGATAAATAACCAGCGCGGTACCATTTGAGACAATGGCGGCAGAATCAATATACGATGCCATTCCTGACACCACCCCAATATACCAGGGGCCGGGTGTTCTATTTTTTTCCATAACCTATCCCTTAATGCTGAGAGGTGAAAGGAGAAGCGTGCTGGCTCCCCTCCCACGGCGATTGTTGAGATAAAATTGCTGTCGTTTTATTGTTATTAGCCGAAAATCAGATCTGCGTTAACACCCGTGAATGCAGCTCCCGTTCATGGGTGGGTGAATAATTAAAATAACGTTTGTACGATTCGCTTAATCTAATCGCATTCATAAAGCCGCAGCGCGCGGCTATTTCGCCGATCGTTTTGTCGGTGGTGCGTAGCAGTTCCTGGGCTTTGAGAACCCGAAACAGCATCTGAAATTTCACCGGGGTGTAGCCGGTAATACGTTTGATAAAGCGAAACATCGTACGCCGCGCGACGCCGTTATCATCGCTAAGTGCGCTCCAGTCTAGCTGCCGCAGGCTGTTGGATTTCAGCGTGCGGATGAGGCTTGCGCGCCCTTTCTCCTCGACGCTAAGCGCTTGCGTCTGGTAACCGCACTGGCACAGCGTGTTGATCACGTTGAGAAATGCCGCTTCACACTGCGAAAAATAGAGCGTGTCGTAGTCGTTCTCGTTGCGCGCAATGATCTGTTCGCTCCAGCCTTCGATATTTGCCAGTTCACTCGACGTTAGCGTGCAGTCCTTGCGCGACTGCAATTGTGTTTTCACACACTGCAGCAAAGCGTCGATATGCTGTAAAAAATGAAAATTGTGATTTCTGCGAATTAATATATTAATCACCGAAAGATGATTAGTGGAAACGTAGCTGTGGGTGTCATTCTTTGTAACGAGAAAGAAATCACCCTTACAAATAAAATGGACAATATCATTAACAATATGAAACCCGCTGCCATCCCGGACAATAACCAGCTCATCAAACTCATGCCCATGTACGCCTTCCATTAACTGGTTATTCATGGTGAAGAGGCAAAATGCATGTTGTTCAGAGTGAAAGAAATCACTGTCGCGTAATATTCGCATGCGCACTCCAGAATTTATTTGGGCAATAGCCTACCGACCTTAATTAATAGCAAGGATTGAAAAATAAATATTGTTTCAGGTCTCGTTGATAACTATTTAAGCGTAATAATTATGACAAGTCTATATAACGGAATGGCACTCAGGCGTAAGCCAACGTGATGTTGGCTTCATTTTAGGAAATACGGGTGAGTTTAATGCGGGAATATCCCGGCGTCGCGTTGCTCGGCCGGGCGACAAAGGGTATGGCGTAGCCCGGACGAGGTGCGCAGCACCGACTCCGGGGTAGCGTTACGTTAGAAACCGAGGCTGTCCAGCAGATCGTCAACCTGATCCTGGCTGGCCACCACGCCCGCTTTGGAGGTATCAACCTGCGGGCCGTTGAGCAGACTATCGTTTTCGCGTTTCTGGCGAGCGCCCTGCTCGGGGATGTTCTCCAGCAGCACCATCAGCAGCTGACGTTCAATTTCCTGAATGACGTCCATCATACGCTTGATAACCTGACCGGTCAGGTCCTGGAAATCCTGCGCCATCATGATTTCCAGCAGCTGGGCGTTGGTAAAGCTGGTGTGCCCCGGCACGTCGCCAAGGTACTTACGGGTATCGGTCACCAGTTCGCGGGCGTCGGCAAGCTCAATCGGGTTCTCAAACCAGGCGTCCCAGCGCTGGGTCAGCGCTTTTGCACCCTTCTCCATTTCATCCTGATGCGGCTGCGAAGCCTCCACGCTGTTGAGCGCGCGTTCGGCTGCCTGCGCGGTCATCTGCACCACGTAGTCGAGGCGATCGCGGGCATCGGGTATCGCCTCTGCCGCTTCCGCAATGGCCTGGTCCAGACCCAGCTCGCGCAGACTGTCGCGCAGCATACGGGTCAGATTGCCAATGCGGCTAATAATATCCGCGGCGGAGTGTTCATCGCCGGGCTTGATGGAAGATTGCATCATGTTCGTCACCTCACATGCCCAGTTTCTCAAAGATTTTGTTCAGCTTCTCTTCCAGGGTCGCGGCGGTAAACGGCTTCACCACGTATCCGCTGGCCCCAGCCTGTGCGGCAGCAATAATGTTCTCTTTCTTCGCTTCCGCCGTCACCATCAGCACCGGCATCGCCGCCATGGCACCATTAGCGCGAATGGTTTTCAGCAGCTCGAGGCCGTCCATGTTTGGCATGTTCCAGTCGGAGATCACAAAGCCAAAACCACCGGCCTGCAGTTTGTTCATCGCATCTACGCCGTCTTCTGCTTCTTCAACGTTGTTAAATCCCAGCTCTTTTAACAGGTTGCGCACGATGCGACGCATGGTGGAAAAGTCATCCACAACCAAAAACTTAAGCTCTTTATCCGCCATAAAATAATTCTCCTGATCAAATACGTATTGCCTGTCCGGCACTGATTTTTGCCAGCATCTGCTGGCTTACCTGGCTAAGATCGACCACTTCGCTGACGCCACCGGTATTGATGGCCTCACGCGGCATGCCGAACACCACACAACTGGCTTCATTCTGCGCGATGGTCCAGGCACCCGCCTGATACATCGCGTGCATCCCGGCCGCACCGTCGTTGCCCATGCCGGTGAGGATCACCCCCACGGCATTGCGCCCCGCGTGCTTCGCAACCGAATGAAACAGCACATCAACCGACGGGCGATGGCGATTAACCGGCGGCCCGTCGTGAATTTTGATTTGATAGTTGGCCCCGCTGCGCGCGAGCTCCATATGTTTGTCACCCGGCGCAATATAGGCGTGGCCCGGCAGCACGCGTTCGCCGTCTTCCGCCTCTTTCACCGTTATCTGGCAGAGCTTGTTGAGCCGCTCAGCGAACGAGCGGGTAAAGCCCGGTGGCATATGCTGGGTTATCAGCAGCGCGGGGCTGGAGAGCGGCAGCGGCTGGAGCACGTGGCGAATCGCCTCGGTACCGCCGGTCGAGGCGCCAATGGCAATCAGTTTCTCGGAGCTGAGCAGCGGGCCTGCTTTTAGCGTTACCGGTGCGGGCAGCGGCTTGTGAGCGCTGATGCGCGCGCGCGATGCGGCACGCACCTTCTCAGCGATGGTTTCGCTGTAGGCCAGCATCCCTTCGCGAATGCCAAGCTGCGGTTTGGTGACAAAGTCCACCGCCCCCAGCTCCAGCGCTCGCAGCGTCACTTCTGAGCCTTTTCCGGTCAGCGATGAGACCATCACCACCGGCATTGGGCGCAGGCGCATCAGCTTCTCGAGAAAGTCGAGGCCGTCCATACGCGGCATTTCGACGTCCAGCGTCAGTACGTCAGGATTAAATTTTTTTATCAGGTCGCGAGCGACCAGTGGGTCCGGCGCGGTAGCGACCATCTCCATGTCGTCATGCTCGTTGATGATTTCCGTCATGATCTGCCGCATCAGCGCCGAATCATCCACGGAGAGGACCCTTATTTTTTTCATGTTCTTCCCTTACTTAACGCATAGACCGTTTGTCCGCGCAGGCTGAACTCACGGGCCAGGTGGCTGAAGTTTTCCGAATGCCCGGCAAACAGCAGGCCGTCCGGCTTCAGCAGCGGCACAAAGCGTTTGAGGATCTCCTGCTGCGTGGTCTTATCGAAATAGATCATCACGTTGCGGCAGAAGATCGCATCAAACGGCCCCGGCACCTGGTAGTGGGCATTCAGCAAATTCAGCGTGGAGAAATCCACGTAGTTCGCCAGTTCGGCACGCACACGCACCAGGCCAGAATGCGGCCCGGTTCCGCGCATGAAATAGCGCTGAAGCTGTTGCTGGGAGAGCGTTTTCAGCTCATCCATGCGGTAAATGCCGCTCTGCGCCTTTTCCAGCACTTCGGTATCGATGTCGCTGGCATAGACCTTCCAGCGCCCCGGCGCGGTACCCAGCGTGTCGGCGAGGGTAATCGCGATGGAGTAAGGTTCTTCCCCGGTTGAAGCCGCCGCGCTCCACACTCGGTATTCGCCCTGGCGACGCGCGGCGTGCTCCGCCAGCGTCGGAAAGTGGTGCGCCTCACGGAAAAACGCCGTCAGGTTAGTGGTCAACGAGTTAATAAACGCCTGCCACTCGGGACTGTCGCCGTTGGCCTCCAGCAAGCTGAGGTAATGACCAAAGTCGTCAAGGTTCAGCGTACGCAAACGCCGCACCAGGCGGTTGTAAACCATGTCACGCTTATGATCGGCCAGCACGATACCGGCGCGCTGGTAGATCAGTTGACAGATCCGACGGAATTGACCGTCGGTAAGCGTCAGGCGCTGTGTCAGTTGACTCAATAATTGCGATTGCCCATTTGGCAGAGATACAGTCATAGCGCCTTCTTACATCACATCATTCAGGAAACTGCAGGTACTGCGGCCAACTCTACGCTTTCGCCCGGGGCCGCCGCTTTCACTTCTTCCAGGGCAAATACCGATACCACGTTGGTTAAGCGGTCGGCCTGGTCGGCAAGCTGCTGCGTTGCCGCCGCGCCCTCTTCGACCAGCGAGGCGTTCTGCTGGGTAACCTGGTCCATCTGCGTCACCGCCTGCGCCACCTGCTCAATGCCGCGACGCTGCTCGTCCGAGGCGGAGGCAATTTCACCCATAATGTCGTTCACGCGGGTCACCGACTGCACAATCTCGGTCATGGTATTGGCGGAGGTTTCCACCAGCGCCGACCCTTCCTGCACGCGGGCCACCGACTCTTCAATCAGCCCTTTGATCTCTTTCGCCGCCTGCGCGCTACGGCTCGCCAGATTACGGACTTCTCCCGCCACCACCGCGAACCCGCGCCCTTGCTCGCCCGCACGCGCGGCTTCCACCGCAGCGTTCAGCGCCAGGATATTGGTCTGGAAAGCAATGCCATCAATTACGCTGATAATGTCGCTGATTTTGCGTGAACTGGTGGCGATGTTGTGCATAGTGCGGGCCACGTGTGAGGCCTGCTCGCCGCCGCGTTTTGCCGTATCCGCCGCGCCATGTGCCAGGTTAGAAGCCTGACGGGCGTTATCGGCGTTCTGGCTCACGGTAGCGGTCAATTGCTCCATGCTGGCGGCGGTTTGCGCCAGCGAAGCGGCCTGCTGTTCAGTACGTGAAGAGAGATCGTTGTTGCCGGCAGCAATTTCCGAAATTCCGGTATGCATCGCATAGCTGCCTTCGCGCACCTGGCCGACGGTGTCGCGCAGCGATTGCTGCATGGTTTTCAGACCGGCAAAGATGGCGCTGATTTCGTTCTTGCCATAGACAGCAATCGGACGCGCCAGATTGCCGTGAGCAATATTGTCAAAATGGCTGCTGATGATGCCCATTGGCTTGACCACCATATGGCGCACCCACCACAGGGCGCCGACGGTGATCAGTACCGAAATAATCACCATGCCAATAAAAGTAATCGACGAACGTTGATAGTCGCTCTGGCTTTCGCGTTCGGCGGCAGACACGTAGTTCTCGATATTTTTGCGCCAGCTTTCGTAGTCGTTATCAAACTGGTCCTGCGATTTTTGTACCGGTGCCGCCACAAACTCCGCCAACTGGTTGTTCTCAAGCCAGGCCGTCTGATGGGCTAACATTTCATGCCAGGCGGTAAAGGTTTTCGCCGTCTGCGCCTGCAGTTCTTTGTCATGTTCGCCCATCAACGGCAGCGCCATAAAGCCCTGGAACAGCGCGTCGGCCTGCGACAAATTCTGCTTCACATCATCGACAATGCTGCGCACTTCATCCGGCGGATAGCTCAGCGCGGTCAGCGTCCCGGCCTTGTTGAGCATGGTGCTGGCCTGCAGCATCGCGGCGCGAGACTCGGTCAAGGTGTTCAACTGCTGGCTGCTCTGGTCTATCTGATTAATATTGCTTTGCCCATCGCGAAAAGCCCAAAAAGAGAGTCCGTTACTGCCAATCTGCAAAATGCCGCAGAGAATCAAAATCAGAAACAACGTGGTAGAGATTCGAATACGATAAAGCATCACCACACTCCTAAAGGCGGCAAAGACCGCGGATAAAATTAAAAAGTTTCCCAGTTGCTGTCGGCAGCCCGGTCGCCACTCGACGCGAGGCGTTTCGCCACTGTCGGGGCCGGGGCAGTTTTTGTTACATGCTGTGCAGATGCGACGTTAAGGCGGAAAGCCGCAACGGCTTGATTCAGACGTTCGGCCTGGTCTTCCAGCGCGGCGGCGGCCGTTGCCGACTCTTCCACCAGCGCGGCGTTTTGTTGGGTGACGCTGTCCATTTCTGCGACGGCAATCGCCACCTGATCGATCCCACGGCTCTGCTCATCGGAAGCCGAGGCAATTTCACCCATAATGTCGGTTACTCGGGTAACCGCATTGACGATATCGGTCATGGTTTCACCCGCGCTTTCTACCAGCACAGAACCGGTATCGACCCGTGAGACGGAATCTTCAATTAATGCCTTGATCTCTTTTGCCGCCTGCGCGCTGCGGCTGGCCAGATTGCGCACCTCGCCGGCCACCACCGCAAAGCCACGCCCCTGCTCACCGGCGCGCGCCGCTTCCACGGCAGCGTTCAGCGCCAGAATATTGGTCTGGAAGGCAATACCGTCGATAACGCCGGTAATATCGGAGATTTTCTGCGAACTGGCGGCGATTTCATGCATGGTGTTCACCACGCCGTTCACCACGTTGCCGCCGCGCTGGGCGGTTTCAGAGGCGCTTTGCGCCAGATGCGATGCCTGACGGGCGTTTTCCGCATTCTGCTTCACGGTTGCCGTCAGCTGTTCCATGCTGGCCGCCGTCTCTTCGAGCGAAGCCGACTGTTGTTCGGTGCGCGCCGAAAGGTCGTTATTGCCCGCCGCGATTTCGCTGGTGCCATGGTAAATCGCTTCAGCACCCGAACGAACGTGCGTCACGGTATCAATCAGCGAGGCCTGCATATGATTCACGGTGTCGGCCAGTTCAGTGATTTCGTTACGCCCACGCAGCGAAAGCGTTGGGGTCAGGTCGCCCGCCGCAATATGGCGGATATGGCCCATTACCGATGCCAGCGGCTTCAGCAAAATAGCGCGAATGCCAAACCAGGCGCCGACCATCACAACGACTAGCACCACCGCCAGCACCAGCAGCTGCCAGCGGGCTATCTGATAGTCGCTGCTACTGGTGGTAAAGGCGTTCTGATAGAGCGCTTCGCTTTGGCTGGCATATTGGGTCATCGCCTCGCCGAGCGCGTTCTGCATACCCTGCGTCGGTTGCGCAAAATAGGCATCCATATTGCCCGCTTCAAGGAAGCCGACCAGCTCCTGCAGCGCGGCATAATAATGCTGATAGGTTTTCGCCACCTGTTGGCTGGCATCGCTCATTGCAGGCAGCGCAGGGGTCTCGCTAAACCGCGCGAAGTGGCCGGCAGCTTGTTCCAGCGTGGTGCGGGCATTTTTCAGCAGTTCAGTTTTGGCGCTGCTCTGCTGATTGGCCGCATCCATCATCATCCTCGCCGAGGAGCGGCTGAGGTTGATACGGGTTTGCAGTAAAAGATCCCACGATTTCGTGAGCTCGGTTTGTTGGGTTCGAAGCGTATTAGATAGCGCAAAGCTTTGTTGGTTTTGATGCAACGAGGAGAACAGAAAGCCCCCGGAGACTAACTGCAAAAGTGCGAAGACGACCAGCACCAAAATCAGCAGCGTGACAACGCGGATACGGTTTAACATACAGCACCTTCTCTATGACTTGTTACGGCTGTTATCGGCATCCCAAAAAGAAACTTTATGCGGCGGGCGGGTAAAAATCGCGGGGGCAAAACGGGGCTGGCGCGAGTCACTGAATAACAACGCTTTTTACAAGATATAAAAAAAAGTTGTAAATCCCCTCATTTTCATACAATTTATGTGGTGAATGATTAATGACATTACATAACTAAAAAAGCATTTTTCATCGCACGACATTTTTGTAATCTGACGGGGTAATTTTTCGTGGCAAACGCAAATAAACTCACGGTTTTTATCGTGATTTTCATGCTGGCAGGCATTCTGACCGGCGCAATGATCCATTCCTATGCATCCGCAACAACGATTCAAGTCTGGTCCAGCAACATCACTCTGCTTACCGATATATTCCTGCGACTAATCAAAATGGTTATCGCACCGCTGGTCTTTAGTACCCTGACGGTCGGGATCATGAAGCTTGGCGAAACCTCCACTATCGGCCGCGTGGGCGGTAAAGCGATGGTCTGGTTTATCAGCTCTTCGGTGCTGTCTATTCTGGTGGGTCTGTTTATCGTTACCCTGCAGCATCCGGGCAGCGGCCTGAATTTGTCGGTGCCAAAAGACGCGGTGGAAACCGGTCTGGCGGTGGGCGGTATGAGCCTGAAAGGCTTCCTCTCCCATACCATTCCAACCAGCATCGTCGGCGCGATGGCGGATAACGAAATTCTGCAGATTGTGGTCTTCTCGATGTTCTTCGGCATCGGCGGCGCGTCGCTGGGTCAGAAGTTCAACGCCCCGCTGGTTGCCGCGCTGGACGTGGTTTCCCATATCATGCTGAAGGTGACCGGCTACGTGATGTACGTTGCACCGCTGGCCATCTTCGCCGCCATCTCTTCGGTTATCGCCACCGAAGGTCTGGGCATTCTGCTTAACTATGCATCGTTCATCGGCGGCTACTATGTGGCGATTCTGCTGACCTGCTGCGTGCTGGTAGCACTCGGCTATATGGTGCTGAAGAAAGACGTTTTCCGTCTGCTGAGCATGCTGAAAGATCCTGTTCTGGTGGCATTCACCACCAGCAGCTCCGAAGCGGCCTACCCGAAAACCCTGGAACAGCTGACCAAATTCGGTTGCTCCCGCAACATCGTGTCGTTCGTTCTGCCGATTGGTTATTCGTTTAACCTGGTCGGTTCGATGGTGTACTGCTCATTCGCTTCCATGTTTATCGCCCAGGCGTACAACATCCACCTGAGCTTCTCCGAGATTGCCGTGCTGATGCTGACGCTGATGCTGGCTTCTAAAGGTATCGCCGGCGTGCCGCGCTCTGCGCTGGTGGTGCTGGCGGCAACGATCCCAAGCTTTAATATTCCGGTGGCGGGCATCCTGCTGCTGATGGGGATTGACCACTTCCTCGATATGGGGCGTTCCGCTATCAATGTGCTAGGTAACGGCGTGGCGACGGCGATGCTGTCGCAGAATGAAGGTCAGCTCGAGGAAGTTGAAGCCGAGGTTGTGCAGCAGAATATGTGAGGGTTGAGCCTTTCCCGGCGGCGCTTCGCTTGGCCGGGCTACATACGAGAGTAGCCCGGCCAAGCGAAGCGCCGCCGGGAATCGCACCCAAACAAAAGCCAGACCCCAGGGTCTGGCTAAATCCATCAAAAAACCTTTCACGTCGCCCCGAAGTCAACTCCCCTCCCCTGACGACCGAAAAGCAATACTCAAGCGCAATGAAAAAAACAGCCCGCCTCACTGGCCAGAGACGGGGTAAAACGCGGTTTAGATAAAGATACGCAGGCCCACAGCGGCCAGGTGATCGGAGACGTTATACGACTCGTCGGTATTGCCGCTGGCTTTCTCATAGCCGTATTCGATATAAGTCACGGCATTTTTGCCTAACCAGTAATCGGTACCCAGCGTGGTGGACTGGAAGTGCTGGCCGTCCATCGCGTCGCCGCCTTCGGTCCAGTCAAAGTTGGCGTACACGCTCCACTCAGGGGTTATTTTGAACTGAGAGGCGTATTCCAGGCCGAGAATCGTTTCCTGGTCATTGGTAGCGTTGCTGGTACCGCTGGTCGCTGCGTTAACGTCATCCACTTTGTTGATGTAGTAGGTCGCCTGGGCGGCGTTATACCAGGTGAAGCCATCGAAGTTGGCGGTGTATTTGGCGTTCATCCCCATAGAGTAAGTATTACCGTCATAGGATGGGCCGGTGACGTTGGTAAGTGGGATGCTTCCACTATGTGTACCATCATCATAAGGGATATATTCTGTTGAAGTACCCTGGTTCACCGTATAGTTGTTATACGCCGCCGCGCCGGAAACCGAGAAACCATTGTCGAATCGATATGCTGCAGCCAGCGCTGCACCACCGTGTACGGTAGCAGAACCATCATGATAGGCATCATGCATATCCGGGCCGTCGCCGTAGCCGCTGCCGAAGCCAATTTTATCTACGTCATCATTACCCTGACCCATCACGCCAACGGTAAATTCTTTGGTGTTGTAATAGTAAATCGCCGCCGAGTTAATAATATCAGTCGACATCCCGGCAGTGTCGTGTTTTGCCTTACCGCCGTAGGCGTAAGTGGTGTCAATCCCCAGACCCCAGTCGGTTGGCGCATATTGTTTACCAAAGGTCACCACGCCGTATTGTTCATTACCGAGGCCCGCATAGGCCTGACGGGTATAAACATCGTTGCCCTGATCGTCAGTGGCGGAATCCAGACCGTGCATCCCGGTTTCGTAATACCCAACGGCGTAATAGCCCTTGTCATTAATTTTCTGCCGCAGCGCCACGCCAAGACGTGAGTCGTTATTCTGGATATTATGTTCTACGCTATGCGCGGAATCGTCTTTGGCATACAGACGAACGGAACCCATAATAGAAATTGCCGTGTCATCGCCCTGATAAACCATCTCACCTTTGGTCTGCGTTGCCGTATAGGCCGGCGAGGCGAAGTCGCCGCTAGCAGCCAGCGCATAAGCTGGAGCACCTACCGCCGCAGTAATCGCCAGAGCAATAATAGAGGGTTTAATCATTACAGTTTTTACGCGCATAGAAATCCCTTAATCAATATTTAAGATTATGTTTTTGCCACTTTCGGATTTAAAAACGGGAAAGAAAACATTCTCTCCACGAGATGAATATTAATTGCAGAGAGATTCTATTTTCTACGCGAAATAATAAAAAATAAGATGACAATCACTAAGAATTATTTACTTTCGACCCATCACATTATGTCTCTATTTTTACAATTTCATGTCTTTATAATTCAATTGATTAAGAATGTACTACAAACATTGATTCATTTATTTCAATATATAAATAATAAACCTTTTATTTATATATTGAAAACATTTAAAAATAACAACCTCAACAAAAAAGAACCATTATTTAAACATAAAAATATCATAGCAGGCTAATTTATCGCCTATTCAGGTTATTCCTGATCGTTTCTTCGGAAAGTTAAGATATATATGCCAGACCAATGAATAAGGAATGCATATATAAAAATTACCATTTCGATAAAATAATTCACAATGTGAATAATTGTGTAGTTTCTCGTTCGGTAAACGCAAAGAAAATAAAGAGTGGATTATCGGGAAGTGAGACTCAGGAATGTATCGAGCACACACTTTTTAAATATTCGTGGCGCTCGATAAAAATAGTGCGGTGCTTCACATTTAAAACCGGGTTCATCGTGTAATTGCGATGAACCCGGTACGGGTATTATCAGGCAGCGTGGCTTGCGGCGCTGTCCAGCAGCGCCATCTCTTCGCTGTTGAGCAGCTTCTCAATGTTGACCAGAATCAGCATCCGGTCGCCCAGCGCGCCCAGCCCGGTCAGATATTCCGTTGAGAGGGTAACGGCAAACTCCGGCGCCGGACGAATCTGTTCTGCCGCCAGCGACAGCACATCGGAAACGCCGTCAACCACAATCCCCACCACGCGCTGACCGAGGTTCAGGACAATCACCACCGTGTTGTCGTTGTACTCAACGTCTTCCTGGCTGAACTTCACCCGCAGGTCAACAATCGGCACAATCACGCCGCGCAGGTTGGTCACACCTTTAATAAAGGCCGGGGTGTTGGCAATGCGCGTCACCTGATCGTAGCCGCGGATCTCCTGCACCTTCAGAATATCGATGCCGTACTCTTCATTGCCCAGCGTAAATACCAGGAATTCTTGCCCAGTCGGTTCACCCGCCAGCTTTGTTACATTCGTCATACCGGTCATGTTGTTCCCTTTTTTCTGCGTATCAGGCGGCGGTGCTCGCCAGACGTTTTTCACGGTTCAGCCCCTGCAGTGCAGAGACATCGACAATCAGCGCGACGCTGCCGTCGCCAAGAATGGTGGCCGCCGAGATCCCCGGCACTTTGCGATAGTTGCTTTCGAGGTTTTTCACCACCACCTGATGCTGACCAATCAGTTGATCCACCAGCAGCGCGTAGCGGCGCCCGGCGCTTTGCAGGATAACGACAATTCCCTGCGTAGCTTCGGTTTTGGCTCCCTGCACATCGAAAGCTTTCCACAGCTCAACCAACGGGAGATATTCGCCGCGCACTTCCAGCACGCGTTCACCGCCCGCCAGCGGATGCAGATCTTCTTCACGCGGCTGCAGCGACTCCATCACCGCGTTCAGCGGCAGAATAAAGACCTCTTCGCTGACCTTCACCGACATGCCGTCAAGGATTGCCAGCGTCAGCGGCAGCAGAATGCGGATAGTCGTGCCGGTACCCTGCTTCGACTGGATCTCAACGTGTCCTCCCATTTCCTGGATGTTACGTTTCACCACGTCCATGCCCACGCCGCGCCCGGAGACGTCGGTCACCTGCTCGGCGGTGGAGAAGCCCGGCGCAAAGATCAGCATGCCAACCTCTTCGTCGGTCATGCTTTCATTAACCGCCATTCCCTGCGACATCGCCTTCGCCAGAATGCGCTCGCGGTTCAGCCCCGCACCGTCGTCGGTCACTTCGATACAGATATTGCCGCCCTGATGTTCAGCGGACAAAATCAGGTTACCCACTGCCGATTTACCCGCCGCCAGACGCGTTTCCGGCAGTTCGATACCGTGGTCAAGGCTGTTGCGCACGAGGTGCGTTAACGGGTCGATAATACGTTCAATCAGGCTCTTATCCAGTTCGGTCGAGCTGCCCATCAGCGTCAGTTCGACCTGCTTACCAAGCTTGCCCGCGAGGTCGCGAACCAGACGCGGGAAGCGGCTGAAAACGTATTCCATCGGCATCATACGAATCGACATCACCGATTCCTGAAGGTCACGCGCGTTGCGCTGCAGCTGGCCCATGCTGGTAATCAAGTCACCGTGCGATACCGGGTCGAGCGCATTTGAACGCTGCGCCAGCATCGACTGGGTGATAACCAATTCACCCACCAGGTTAATCAACTGATCGACCTTCTCTACCGCCACGCGAATACTGGTGGACTCGCTGCTGCGGGCCGCCGGTTTTTCGCGCTCAGCGCGCGGGGCGGCAGGGCTTGCGACGGCAACGGGTGCGGCAACCGCAACTTCAACAGGGGCTTGCGGTTCTTCAACCACCTCTTCCACCGCAGTTGGCACAGCCGAGAATTCAATCTGATCGGCTTCAATGACAAAGCACAGCACGGCGACGAGATCGTCCTCATCCACGCTATCGTCAATGACTGCGCTCAGGCTGTCGGCAGTTTTGCTGACCTGGCTTAACGTCGCCAGATTACTCAGCTCCTCTTCCAGCATATCCGGCTCGCCCGCCTTCAAGCGTGAGAGCGTAATCTGCTTTTTACCTGCCGTTGCGCTGACATCGGCCGGCGTCGCTAATTCAGCCTGCTGCACAGCGTTGTCCACCACGCTTAAGCGTGCGCTACCCGCCACGGGAGGGACGCTTTCACCTTTCGCTTCCAGCGCCAGCTGACGCAGCGCATTGCAGATATATTCGAAGCTGGCAGCGTCCGGTTCGGTGGAGCTTTTATAGGCGTCGAGCTGTTCCTGCATAATATCTTTGGTTTCCAAAAACAGGTTGATAATATCGGTGCTGAGCTGCATTTCCCCGCGACGAGCGTCGTCCAGCAGGTTCTCCATCAGGTGCGTCGTTTCCTGCAGCACGGTGAAGCCGAAGGTTCCCGCCCCGCCCTTGATCGAGTGCGCGGCGCGGAAAATAGCATTCAGCTGTTCAGCATCAGGGTCGTCCACCACCAGGTTCAGCAGATGCTGTTCCATATCGGCCAGTAGTTCGTCGGCCTCATCAAAAAATGTCTGATAAAAATCGCTGATATCCATGCTCACGCTATCACCTCGAGTCGGGTTGGGGCGGCGTAGTACCTGCCGCGTCTGAAGCGGTATTCGGCGACTGTAATACGCTTAAAGGTTCATTCTGGCTCTCGGCATTCTCATGGAGAATGGCCTGCTCAGCCTGGTTATTCAGCACCAGCAGGCTAATGCGACGGTTGATCGCATCGTTGCCACCGTGCTCTGACAAGCGCATCGAGTTAGACATCCCGATAACGCGCAATACTTTACCGTCGTCCAGCCCGCCGGCGACCAGCTCGCGACGCGAGGCGTTGGCGCGGTCCGCCGACAGCTCCCAGTTGCTGTAGCCCCGTTCACCGGAGGCATACGGGTAATCATCCGTGTGTCCTGAGAGGCTGACTTTGTTAGGAATTTCATTCAGCACCGGGGCGATAGCGCGCAGAATATCGCGCATGTAAGGCTCCACTTCGGCACTGCCGGTTTTAAACATCGGGCGGTTCTGGCTGTCGATAATCTGAATACGCAGCCCTTCCTGCACCAGATCGATTTTCAGATGCGGGCGCAGCGCGCGCAGTTTCGGATCGGCCTCAATCAACTGATCCAGTTCGCCGCGAATACGCTTGAGACGGTTGGTCTCCATCCGTTTTTTCAGATCGTCAATATTGGGCTGTTTCTGCACCTCGCCCTGCTGCTGGGTGACATCATCACCGCCGCCGGGGATCGGGCTATCGCTGTTCGCCATACGCGGCCCGCCGGTAATCGCCGTCGCCAGCGGGGTACGGAAATATTCAGCAATCTGGATAAGCTCTTTCGGGCTGGAAATGGAGATAAGCCACATCACCAGAAAGAAGGCCATCATGGCGGTCATAAAATCCGCATAGGCAATTTTCCACGAACCGTGGGCGCTGCCATGCGACTTATGCTTGCGCCGCTTTACGACGACAATAGGATGCGATTGGTTTTTCATGCGTCCTCGGTGGTGGTCTGCTGCTGGCCTGCCGGGTTACGCACCGCACGGACGTGTTCTTCCAGTTCGATGAACGATGGACGTTCGCTGGTGTAGAGAGTTTTGCGCCCAAACTCGACGGCAATCGGCGGCGCATAGCCGTTGAGGTTCGACAGCAGCGTGATTTTGACGCACTGCATCATTTTAGTCGTTTCCGCGCTCTTTTGGCGCAGCACGCTGGCCAGCGGAGAAACAAAGCCGTAGGCCAGCAGAATACCGAGGAAAGTCCCCACCATCGCGTGGGCAATCAGCGCACCCAACTCCGCCGCCGGCCGGTCCGCCGAGCCTAATGCGTGAACCACCCCCATCACCGCCGCGACGATACCGAACGCTGGCAGCGAGTCGCCAACCAGCGCCAGGCTGTTCGCCGGGACTTCGCATTCGCTTTCATGGGTTTCAATCTCTTCGTCCATCAGCGCTTCAATTTCGAAGGTGTTCATATTGCCGCTGATGATCAGACGCAGATAATCGACGATAAATTCCAGCATCACCTTATCGGCCAGAATGCGCGGGTAGCTGGCAAAAATTTCGCTCTCATTTGGGTTTTCAATATCGCGCTCAAGGGAAAACATTCCCTGCTGACGCGACTTCGCCATCAGCCGGTAAAGCAGCGCCAGAAGATCCATATACATCGTTTTGGTGTATTTCGAGCGACGAAACAGCAGCGGCAGCGCCTTAAGCGTGCCTTTGATGGCCTTGCCGTTGTTGCCGACAATAAACGCGCCGACCCCCGCCCCGCCGATAATTATCAGCTCAGCCGGTTGATACAGTGCCCCAAGGTGTCCGCCGGTCATCATATAGCCGCCGAAAACTGTCCCCAAAACAACCAGGTAACCTATTAAG
This sequence comes from Kluyvera sp. 142486, assembly GCF_046569695.1. NCBI lineage: Bacteria > Pseudomonadati > Pseudomonadota > Gammaproteobacteria > Enterobacterales > Enterobacteriaceae > Kluyvera > Kluyvera sp. 142486. Next base: position 129,361 of record NZ_JBKHUI010000011.1, on the reverse strand, counting down.
ATAAGCACGTTATCATCCTTCCACTGTTGACCATGAGTGGAGACAGACGAGCAATTTCACTCACCGACGGGTAAAAAAAAGCAGCGGCCCTTAGGACCGCTGCTGGAGTATGTTTTCTACACCGTGTGAGGTTAAACAGCTTGCTCTATCTGTTCATCCAGCAGTTGTGGATTACTATCGGCAAGATTGTCAGAAAGTTTACGTCTTTTTACTGCGCGAGATGGTGGCTGGCAAAGGCTGCAAACAAAGCTGCCCGCTGGCTGGTGCGCATGGGTAATAAAATTGCCGCCGCAGGAGTGACAGCTGGAGAGTTCAAGCATTCCGCTTTCAACAAAACGGACTAACGTCCACGCGCGGGTTAGCGCCAGAAGCGGGCCATTATCCTGCTGTGGGCATTGTTCGAGGTACAAACGGTAGGCTTTGATCACGGCATCCACGCCGGAGCACTGTCCGCTTTTGAGTAAAAACTGCCAGGCATTGCAGAACATGGAAGAGTGAATATTCTGTTCCCATGTCATAAACCAGTCCGTGGAAAACGGCAGCATTCCTTTTGGAGGCGGGCTGCCGCGCAGTTCTTTGTACAGTTTAATCAGACGACCACGGCTGAGCTGGGTTTCACTTTCCAGCATCTGCAAACGCGCGCCCAGCGTTATCAACTCCATAGCAAGTTGGATATCGCGGGCTTCCTGAACAATGCTTTTTTCGCTCATCTTCAGGCCCTTTTCTTACGTGCAGGTTCGCCTGATTGACTGGCCTCATTGAGCAGTCTGGTGGAAAGCAGAATGCCGGTATGGATCTGCTGCAGGTCGTCAACGCGTGATTCTTGCGTAAGGCGGGTGATGGTTTGAGCATCATCAAAACGGAACTGGCAAACTAACTGGTTGGTCTCCGCAATTTTCACCATCTGCGGCAGAGTCAGTTCACCCAGAACTTTTGCCATGGCCTCGTTGATACCAAGACGGAACATAGCAGAAGCCTTATCCTGACCAATCAAACGCTGTGCAAGAAGCAAGTAAGACAAATTGATGTCATAGATGTGCTTTAGCAACTCGGATGTATGCATTTTCCCCATCCCGAATAACCAATTAGTACTTTTATGCGGTCAAACCGCATACCCCGTGATGTCGTCGGGCAAGGCCCGATAAAAATAAATCGGTCGAAATGCATAGCCGATCAGGCAAATCTTTCTGCAGGATTGTCGATCTGGGCGTTAACCTCGGCCCGACAAATCTAAACATTTCTTACAATTTACTAAGATTTTTCCTAATTCGACGCAACTTTACTCGCCAGATGTGACACATACAATGTTACTTCACTGTTAATTTGAAATTTATGTGATCCACTTCACAAAATCAAACCCCATTTTTAGGAGTAATCCATCAGTCACGATTGTACTTTGCGCATTATTTAAGCAAAAAATTCGCTATTTTATTCCAGCCTAACGGATATTCATTCACCAAAACAATTTAACATCCAGCCTGGTGGAAGGACTTTACGTGAGCCAAATGCGAAAAAATTATCACAGATCATACTTTCATTTAATAAATAAAATTCATTTTAAATTCAATAAATTGAAACAGTGATTCATTTACAGCAAATTCATTTGCTTGTTATTTACTTCTCATTAACATCATTTCAGCAAAAATTAAATATTTAAGATCGCTATCGGTTACATAATAAATCCAGCGTGGCTTATGCAATCTGCGCATAATTCCACCAACAATTCGCATAAAACTTGCTTATGTATTAGGTTAAGTTATAGACAGCGGTATTCCGTCCGCCTCTTGCAGCGGTACGGTAAAAAGAGTAAGAGATGGAAGGTTAAGCGTGCGTATTCTTCGAGCAAGGAGGTCTGATGTCGTACTCACATCTTTTGGTGGCCGTTGCGCCTACCCCAGAGAGTCATGAACTGCTAAGGAAAGCCGTAGCCATCGCCAGGCCCGCTAACGCGCGGATTAGCCTGATGACGCTGTCTACCGACCCGGAAATGTATAACCAACTGGCAGCGCCGATGATGGAGAATTTACGCGAGCTAATGCAGGAGGAGACGCGATCGTTTCTGCAAAGCCTCACTGATGCAGCAGACTACCCCATCTGGAAAACGCATATCGCCTCCGGCGAGCTGTGCGACCATGTCAAAGCGTTCTGCAAGAACCATCAGGTTGACCTGGTTGTCTGCGGTAACCATAACCAAAGCTTCTTTTCACGTGCGACATGCTCGGCGAAAGCCATTGCTGGAAATAGCGGCGTGGACGTGCTGTTAGTGACGCTGTAACCCTGTGCGAAACCCGGCGTCGCGTTGCTCGGCCGGGCTACCAAAATACCTACCTGTTGTCCGGCCGAGCAACGCGACGCCGGGACAAACACCAGACTATCAAACGGTACGCTTCGCCTTCTGTTTGTAGCGGTCAAAAATCACCGCTGCCAGCAGAATCAACCCTCGCACCACATACTGTGAGAACGGCGAAATGTTCAACAGGTTCATGGCGTTCTCTACCGTCCCCAGAATCAGGATCCCGGCGACCACGTACGAGATCTTACCAATGCCCCCTTTCAGCGATACGCCGCCCAGCACGCACGCCGAGATAACGATCAGCTCATAGCCAATTGAGGTCATCGGCTGGCCGCTGGTCATACGCGACGCCAGAATAATTCCCGCCGCCGCAGACACCAGACCGGAGAGCACAAAGATAATAATCTTAGTGCGCACCACCGGAACCCCCGCCAGACGCGCCGCCTCTTCGTTGCCGCCAATCGCCAGCGTGTTGCGACCAAAGGTGGTTTTATTGAGCAGCAGGCCAAAGATTATCAGGCAGCCGACGGTTAACCAGATGGGTGCCGGCAGACCTAACCAGTTCGCATAACCGAGAGCAAAGAAGCGCTCGTCTTCAATCCCGACCGCTTTACCGTCTGAGATAATGTAGGCCAGGCCGCGCACTATCTGCATGGTGGCAAGGGTGGTAATCAGCGCGTTGATTTTGAGCCTGGCAATTACAAAACCGTTTACCAGGCCGCTAAGCGCCCCCAGCAGCAGACCGGCAAAGACGCCAATCCACAGGCTCTCGGTGACGTTGATAACCACCGCCGTAGTGACCCCCGCGCAGGCAATGACCGAGGCAACCGACAGGTCAAAGTCGCCGGAGGCCAGGCAGAACAGCATCCCGCAGGCCACCATACCCGACATCGAAATCGCCAGCCCCAGCCCTTTCATATTGATGAAGGAGGCAAAGTTAGGCACAAAAATAGCGCAGCAGATAAACAGCACGGCAAAGACCACCAGCATGCCGTACTGATCCCAGATACGGCCAAAGCTCAGCGACGTGCGGCGCGCGCCCGGTGTAGTAACAGATGACATCGTAACCTCCTTCCTCAGGCAACCGCCTGACCGACTTTAGGCATCGCCAGGCTTAACGCCTGTTGTTCATTAGCGCTGTCGTGCAGCAGCTCCCCGGATATTTCCCCTTCCCGCATCACCAGGATACGGTCGGCCACGCCCAATACTTCCGGCAGATCGCTGGAGGCAAAGAGCACCGCCACGCCGGAGGCTGCCAGCGCGTAAATTACGTTATAAATTTCATGCTTAGCCCCTACGTCGATGCCGCGGGTCGGCTCATCAAGCAGGATGACCTTCATATCCTCGGATAACCAACGGCCCAGGATCGCCTTCTGCTGATTGCCTCCGGAGAGATTCATAATCAGCTGCTGAGCACCTGGCGTTTTGATATTGAGCGATTGAATATGGTGATCGGCGTTGGTCGCTTCCCAGCCGTTGTTGATAACGCAGCCGGCGTGGATGTGTTTACGCCGGGCGCTGATGTTGATGTTATCGCGCACCGAATGAACGGGAATGATCCCCTCGGCTTTGCGGTCTTCCGGGCACAGCATCATCCCGGCGCGAATCGCCTGCGCGGGCTTATCAATCGTCACCGGTTGACCATCGATGTAAATCTGCCCGCTGCTCAAGCGGGTGCCGCCGAAGATCCCTTTCATCAGTTCACTTCGCCCTGCCCCCACCAGCCCGAACAGACCGACGATTTCGCCGCTGCGGACCGCCAGCGATATTGGCGTACGCACGCCCGGCGCTTTCACCTGCTCAAGACGCAGGCGCTCTTCGCCGTATTCACGCGGCTGCCAGCCATAGATATCGCCGATTTCGCGCCCGACCATCGCCTGCACCAGCCGGTCGTGGCTTACCGTCTGCATATCATCAAACGTGCAGACATAACGGCCATCTTTAAACACGGTTATCGCATCGCTTAGCGCAAAGATCTCCTCCATGCGGTGGGAGACATAGACGATCACCCGCCCCTCTTTACGCAGCTCGCGGATCACCCGAAACAGGTTGTCGATCTCACGCGCCGAGAGCGAACTGGTGGGTTCATCAAAGGCGATAACTTTGGCGTTACGCGCCAGCGCCTTGGCAATCTCCACCATCTGCCACTGGCCGATGGAGAGATATTTCAGCGGGGTATCAGGGTCGATATCCAGCCCCAGATGCTCCAGCTGCAGGCGCGCTTCATAGTTCAAGAGTGAGCGATTAACGAAGCCGCCTCGGCTCGGCAATTGCCCAAGGTAGATATTTTCCGCCACGGTCATTTCCGGGACGAGATGCAGTTCCTGGTAAATAATGGCGATACCCGCGTTCAGCGCCGCGGTGGTATCAGCAAAAGAAATCTCTTCTCCACGCAGCAGCAAAGAACCTGAGGTCGGCGCGTAGTTGCCGCTGAGAATTTTCAGCAGCGTCGATTTTCCGGCACCGTTTTCCCCCATCAGCGCATGCACCTGCCCGCTATAGCAATCAAAGCTAATATCGGACAGCGCTTTAACGCCGGGGAAGGTTTTACTGATACCGCGGAAAGAGAGATAAGGGGTCGACTGTTGCATCGCAACCTCCACAATGGCACAACTCGTCTCCCTCCGCTGTTACGAAGGGAGCGCTATCAGGACTCAGAGGCCTTTTTTCGCCAGCTCTTCTTTGAAGTTGTCGCGAGTAATCAGCACCACGTCGGTCACCGCAGTAAATTTCGGTGGTTCCGCACCTTTCTGTACCCAGTTGTAAAGCAGTTCACTGGTCTTATAGCCGTGGATATCCGGGCTTGGCAGCAGTGAGCCAAAGAAGCCGGTCGCCTGCGCTTTCGACAGTTCGTTCACCGCATCGACGCCGTTAATGCCGATACCAATAACGTTCGCCGCTTTAAAGCCCTGGCCTTCCGTCGCACGGACGCCGCCCAGTACGGTGTTGTCGTTCATGCCGATAATCAGCCACTGTTTCACTTCTGGGTGCTGTACCAGCAGGGAGTTACCGGCATCGAAAGCGCCAGGGATATCGTTAGATTTGGTGGGGACCTGATAGATCTGTTTTTCCGGGAAGCCCGCGGCTTTCAGGGCATCCATTGAGCCGGTGGTACGACGACGCGCCGTATCCAGTTCGTTGGCGGTGATCGCCATCACGCCGGTAGTTTTGACATCCCAGCCGCGCTTTTGCATCTCTTTATAGAGTTCCTGCCCCTGACGAGCACCAATTTCGCTGGCGGCCATCATCACCAGCGGTACGTCTTCCATCGGCTTGCCTTTGGCATTGACGAACTGGTCATCGACGGTGATCACCTTCATGTCATAACCGCGCGCCTTCGCCACGATAGCTGGCCCCAGTTTTGGGTCCGGCGTACAGATAACGAAACCTTTCGCCCCGCTGGCCGCCAGGCTGTCGATTGCATTCAGCGTTTTCTCTCCGTCCGGCACGGCAATTTTAATCACGTCAAAGCCGAGGTCTTTACCGGCTTTATCAGCAAATTTCCATTCCGTCTGGAACCAGGGTTCTTCCGGTTGCTTCACTAAAAAACCGAGCTTGAGATTTTCGGCCATAGCCGATTGTGACATAACCGCTGCCAGACCAATGGCCGCCAGCGCTTTGGTAAATTTGTGCATGGTTAACTCCAGCCTTAATGTTCTTTTATGTAGGGAAAATCAAATAGGTGATTTAAATTAGACATAAAACAATGTATTAGCTGTTCTATTAACAGCGTTAACGTTGTTGAAACATTAATAGCCAGGAATTGGCTTTGCAGAAGAGAGCGGCATCACACGGCAGAATTACAGTAAAGTGATGCATATATTCAGCAAATAAGTACATATAAGACGCGTGAATTGTCAGACAATTCACGCGGGGGAATAGCAGATATCTCTATATCAGCAGCGGGAAAATCCCTTTGGGAGGCATTCGCGCAGTATTACCAACGGTAATAGATATGATCGGCGTGGTCGCGTACCGGCGCTTCGTCACCCAGCAGGCGAGCAGAAACGGTAAAGGCGAAATCAAAGACGTGACCGAAGCCTTTGCCGCTGATCAGGTTGCCATCTTCCACCACCGGCGCATCAACGTATTCGCCGTTTTTCACGTCCTGCCATAAATCACCGGAGCAGACGTAACGACGCCCTTTCAGCAGATCGTTACCCGCTAATACACGTGCTGCCGCAGAGCAGATTGGGCAGATCAGTTTGCCAGCCGCATCATGAGCGGCGATAAATTTAACGACATCTTTATTCGCCGCCAGATTCACGCTTCCCTGTGGGCCGCCCGGCAGAACCACCGCGTCATACAGCGTATCGAGGCGTTCTGCCAGCGTCGCGTCGGCGACCATTGGAATATCGTGATAGCTCACGACCGCGCGAGATTCGGCGCACGACACCAGTTCAACACCGATGTGCAGACGGCGCAGAATATCGATAGTGACAATCGCTTCCCCTTCTTCAAAACCCGGGGCCAGCAGTACAGCAACCTGTTTCATTTTAACTCCTGTCATTTCAAATCAACGAGTCTTCCCTGAAGCGACGAAAGGGGAAGGACTTTACCTACTTTTTATTACCGAGAACATAATCCTCTAGCCTGCTAATACCAAAAATGATCTAAAACAAATTGAACATCATTCTGATATTTAATACAGCCATCTGAAAATACGCGATTTAGTTAGCATTTATTATTCGTAAAATGCCATTCATAGTAAATAATACGTATATCATGCGTTACGACCTGACTCCGCAATAAAAACAAGATCACGATCACACTTTTAAGTGCACACACTGCAATAACAATTTCTTATGTTAACAAAGCCTTACAGAGAATATACATCTTCGTTATATTCGCTATTAATCATAGCGTTACAAGAATACTTTCTTTCCTTATTAGTTATTCACTATATAGGTTGTAACGAAACGTAAAAAGCAGTTCGTGAGACTTTTCTTATATCCATACTAAGAGTATTCTTTTATTCGACCAGGCGATATTATATCCCCCGGTCGGACGCAAGGACTACAGGTAATATGTAGTCACACTCAAACGCGGAAATAGCGCATGGTTAGCGGCTATTACCAACTATGCGATGTCACGCGTGTCGTTCCTACCAGTAATAAGGATATTTGTATGGCAGTTCCAGGAATGGTTCAAAAGCTTAATGCACAGATGAATCTTGAATTTTCTGCATCTAATCATTATTTGCGTTTGAGCGAGTGGTGCTCAGAACATCGGCTGAATGGAACCGCGACGTTTCTACGTTCACGGGCACAATCCAGCGTAACGCAGATGATGCGGGTGTTCGATTATATGAAGAAATCTGGCGCTTATCCGGTGGTTAAGGCTTTTGAAACTTGCGACGATAAATGTGCCACCCTCGAAGATCTTTTCCTTAAAACCCTCGAAGACCACCACCAGCGTGCGTCTACGTTGTCAGAATTAACTGAACAAGCGAAAGTGCTTCATGACGATAGCACCCTGAGTTTCCTGAACGCACTGGAAGAAGAACAGGAACAGGATGGTATCTTGCTGAAGACAATTCTGGATGAAGTTCGCAGCGCGCGTAAAGCCGGCCTGTGCATTCAGCAAACCGATCAGCATCTGCTGAATGTCGTTTCTCAACAACATCATTAATTGAATTCATAAGGGCGGGTCGCCGCCCTTATTTCAGACCTATTCAGGGCGCTCTGCCCTGATACCTCACCGCGTATTAGTGCGTTGCGTCCTGTGGCGTAAACTTCAGCTCAATCAGCGCAATCGCTTTCTGAATCGCACGCATCGTCACCGGGTCGGCCCCTGCCGGATGGGTGGTAAAATCGATGGTTTTCAGCTGGCTCGCCATTTTTTCACGGACTTCAACCGGGGCGATAACGTCAATAACGTCGAGGATCTGTTTGATAACGAGCTGGCAGGCCACGACATCGGATACCAGTTCATCGTTCGGGGTCAGGTTCTGAGACATTTTTTGCTCCTATTTTGCGGAGCGTAATAGTAACCTACTTTCGCAGAAGATAAAAAAACCTGCCGTGGCAGGTTTTTTTTATCAGAACATAGCGCCTGGCGGTACGTCTTTGAAAGTTTTGCAGTAGTTCTCAAACATGCTTTTGAGGATTTTACGCATGCGCTGTTTCATGTTGATGCTCCGGTTTGTTATGCAGGTGTTATTGTCTTTACGCACATAATATGACCACCATCACAAAAATCAACCGTTTTGAGAGTTGAATCACGCTATTTTTATCGATTGCGTTAAATTTATAAAAAATTTGTTATAGAAATCTACCACTTACCAAATCTACAAAAGCTATAAATTTTATAAATTATTTTGATAGGGTAAAACAACAATGAGTGAGCCTCTCCAGGCCCAGGCGAGCCGCGGGGTATCCCCTGCTGCGCTGCTTGTGGCCGGTGCATTCTTTATGGAGTTCCTGGATGGCACGGTGATTGCCACCGCCCTTCCTGATATGGCGAAAACCTTTGGCGTCGAAGCCGTTGACCTGAACATCGGCATCAGCGCCTACCTGATCACCCTCGCCGTGCTTATCCCTGCCAGCGGCTGGATTGCCGATCGCTTCGGAGCCAGAACGATCTTCAGTCTGGCGCTGGCGATCTTCACCGTCTCCTCCGTCTTCTGCGGTCTGGCGACCAGCGCCCATAGTTTCGTGGCGATGCGAATTTTACAAGGCGTCGGCGGCGCGCTGATGGTGCCGGTCGGGCGACTTGCCGTCCTGCGCACCACGCCTAAGCACCTGCTGATTACCGCCATCGCCACTCTGACCTGGCCCGCGCTCATCGCACCGATCATCGGGCCACCGCTGGGCGGGTTTATCACCAAGGTCGCCGACTGGCGCTGGATCTTCTTTATTAACGTGCCGCTAGGCATCATCGCGATTCTGCTGGCGCTGCGTATCATCCCGAACATTCGCGACGATGAGCGTCGGCCTTTCGACCTGCCGGGCTTTGTGGCGACCTCAGTCTCGATGGTGAGCCTGGTGTATGCCATGGAGCTGCTGGGAGCAGAAAAAATGCAGGGCGGATTAATCGTCGCACTGCTGGTTATTGGTGGCGCGACCTTCTATTACGCCCTGCGCCATTTCCGCCGCAGCCCGTCACCGATGATCCGCATGGATGCACTGCAGGTGCCCACGTTCCGGGTGACCATGTACGGCGGCTCGCTGTTCCGCGCCTCCATCAGCGCCGTGCCGTTCCTGCTGCCGCTGCTGTTCCAGGTCGGTTTCGGTATGGACCCATTCCATTCCGGCCTGCTGGTGCTGGCGGTGTTCGTCGGTAACCTGACGATTAAGCCTGCCACCACGCCGCTTATCCGTAAGCTGGGCTTCCGTCGCCTGCTGCTGCTCAACGGCGCGCTGAACGTGATTGCGCTGGTCGCCTGCGCCTTTTTAACCCCGCAAACGCCGGTGTGGGTCATTATGCTGGTGCTGTATCTCGGCGGCGTCTTCCGTTCGATTCAGTTCACCGGCGTCAGCACCCTGGCCTTTGCCGATGTGCCCTCCGCCCAGATGAGCTACGCCAATACGCTGTTCAGTACGGCTAGCCAACTGGCTATCGGCCTTGGCATAACGCTTGGGGCCATCGGCATACGGTTAGGAGAGAAGATTAGCGCCCTGCTCAGCCTTAGCGACGTGCCGGGTATCAGCTTCCGGCTGGCGTTCATCTTTATTGCGCTTATCTGTCTGGTGGGGATGATTGATACGCTGCACTTAACGCGGGATGCGGGCAGCGCGGTGTCGAAGAAAGTGGAACAGTAAGCTGTGCAAACAAAAAACCCACGCCATAGCGTGGGTTTTTATTTAACCGTCGAGCGTGAGGCTTATGCCAGCATCTCGCGAACAAAGGCTTCAATCTCTTTGTTCTGGCAGTTTTCAAAGAAGCATTCCTGGAAACGCTGACCGGAAACGGCGGTTTTCACAAGCGTTGGGTCGATAGCGCGCAGGGTGTCCAGATAGTTTTCTTTCACTACCGCAGCTTTAACCTGGTTCAGGATACCGGCGTTACGCACCTGAGGCTCTTTACGCTCTGGTGGGTAGCCTTCGCCGTTACGGCCGGTGAACGCTTTTTCGAACATGTAGCGAACGTTCAGCTCTGCGCCCCAGCCGTAGCCTTTAGCGAAAGCCAGAGACAGCGCGTTACCGTTGTTGATCTGAGCAAACAGGAAAGCATCTGCTGGATCCAGGCAGTAGCCGCAGACCACGCCTGGGTGAATGTTCAGAGACATCATCGCGCCCTGGCCGGTACCACAGCCGGTGACCACGAAATCAACCGCTTTGGAGTTCAGCAGGATGCTGGCCATAATACCCAGGTGGATATAGGTCAGGTGATGATCGTTCTCATCGCTCATACCCACGTTATAGACCGGGAAGCCTTTTTCATCGGCAACGGCTTTTAACTCATGATGAATAGTCGCGTTTTTGCTGGCCTGGCTATTTTCCATCATCAGTGCAATTTTCATTCTTTCCTCTCCTGAAAGCTAAGCGGCTTACCCGCAGTCGTACGATTAGTCAGTTCACCTTACTACCAGACAAACACACTTTCAAATTTTATGAAAAGATGTTTTGTTTTTTACCGATGAGGTCACATTTTTATCCGCGCCCGCTGATAAAACCTTACATAATCCATTATTTTTTTACTATCACCAGGGTGAATGGTCGACTAGACTGGATAGCAGGGCAAAGAGCCCCTTTTGTTTGTAAGTGTTTCAACGGATGAAATAGTCACTACAAAGGAACTGATTTGTGACACAAGACTGCCGAGGACTTCGACGCGCGCTGGGTCTCCTTGTTCTACTGTCCCTGCTGCTAATTTGCCTACCCCGCGCCCATGCGGCTCCGCCGCAAAAGATCCGGGCGGCGGCCCCTATCCCCGTATGGATACTCGATGCCGATAGTTTCGAGTTCTGGCGCGATGCGCGCGGGCAATTTCAGGGCTTCTACCCGGAATTACTGCACGCCATTAATGCACGCTACGGCTACAACCTGACGCTGCGTCCAATCGATGGTACGACTTTTGAGCAACGCTTTAACCACCGTGACTATGGCCTCTACGCCAGCGTGTTGCAAACCAAAGACCATCTGAAAAGCACCATTCTATCGACCCGACTGCTTGAAAATTCCATCGTCGCCGCCAGCATCACTCGCCAGGCTAAATCCATCACTGACATCAATAATGCACGGGTCATTTTTCGCCGTAGCGACCCTACGCAGGCGCTGGTGAGAGAAACCTTTCCTGCATTGCAGTTCCAGCAGATTATTGAAGTCGACAGCAGTAAAGAGGCGCTGCAGATCCTGCGCAGCGGCGGTGCGGATTTCTATATTAATGAAGACAGGGAAATCGGTAGCCCGCAGTTTTACTACACCCTCTCCCGCCCGTTTGACTCGCTGCGCATTACCGCCTCATTTGGTATCAGCCCTGAGCTGATTTCGCTACGCGACAACATCAATCAGTTGATCAACGAATGGCTGCAAAGCGGAAAACTGCAGGCGCTGGAGGAACAAAGCCAGCTTGAGTACTTCCGTCATTTCCTCACCATCACGCCTGAAGAGCGCGCCTGGCTGCAGGAAAACCGGCTCACCCTGTGGCTGCCAAAGAATGAAAACTTCGCGCCCATTATCTGGAAAGACAACCAGGGTTATCACGGCAGCGCGATCAGTATGGTGAACGATTTACGTGACCTGCTGAATATCAACGTCGACGTACAGTTTGTTGATAACTACATGATAAGAATGAAAAATGAAGACTGGCCTATCCATCTTGCCGATATTATTGATGTCCGTGACGGCGCGCAGATGGAGGGGTTAGTGGGCCCGCTGGTGAACTGGTACAACGCCTATTACAACAAGGCTGGCGCCCCGTTTATTCTCGATGAAGAGCAGGTTCGCTATCAGCGCGTGGGGGTGATTCGCGGCTCATTTGCCGCCTACTATCTGCGTCAACGGTTCGGCACCGATGTCACCCTGATTGCCCGAGCGTCGATAGATGAACTGCTGGACGCCATTGATAGCAACCACATTGACTATATCCTTGGCGACCTCAGTTCGCTGGAGCAGGCGCTGCGCGGTAGCGATCTGTTTCGTGGCGCGCTGAAGGTTGCCGGGCTGACCCATTCCAGCTACCAGATTGGTACCTGGGTCAATCTTGCTCACCCGCTGTACGCGCTGCTCACTCAGGTGCACCTGATCTCCAGCTATCGCCACCAACTCACGCCGCCGACCAACGTCGCGGCATCCACCTCGCTGAGTAAAAACGCATTGCAGATTATCAGCGCCGGGCTGCTGGCCCTGCTGTTCTTTATTCTTAGCCTGATGCTGATGATGTGGCGACATATGAATAAGAACCGGGCAATTAACCGCAGCATTGTGGAGGCGATGGAGAAAATTAACCACGTCCATGATGATGAGACCGGGTGCCATATTCGCCGGGTAGCAGCCTATTGCAGCCTGCTGGCGAGCGCGCTCAAGCTACCGCCGAAGCAGATCCGCGATATGGAGACCTTCGCTTCCCTGCACGATATTGGCAAAATTGCCGTGCCTGAACATATTCTGCGAAAAAAAGGCAAGCTGACCGACGATGAGTTTAAACAGATCCAACAGCACGCGGTTAAAGGCTGGCGTATTGTCCAGGGTTTGGTTCTGGGGTCAGTGGCGGAAAACCTGATTCACTATCACCATGAAAAATGGGACGGTACCGGCTATCCCGAAGGCTTAGCTGGAGAGGAGATCCCGCTGGAGGCTCGTATTCTGGCCCTGGCCGACGTCTACGATGCCCTGCGGCAAAAGCGTGTCTATAAGCCAAGTTTTTCGCATGAAAGCGCCTACGAAATTATCGTCAGCAGCGCCGGCGGCCATTTTGACCCGACGCTGGTGACTCTGTTCTGCGAGCTGCACCTGCAGTTTAAGGCGATTTACGAGTCACAAAAGGATTAACCCCAGGTTATAGCGGCTATTCAAAGGATTGCGGTCAGGGGTGACGGCTACAATGAGATCACGATTATTGCGCAGAGCGAATTGATGAAAAGCCTCATTCTTATTCCCGCCCTCCTGGCTCTGACGGCCTGTACCGTACCCCGTGCGGCGAGCGTAAGCCAGGTTGATGCTAACAGCGGCATCATCCGTCTGACCTACGGCCAGGCGATGTTGCAGAATGCAAAAACCGATAACTACCTCGCCCAGTCCGAGGCCAATAAGGCCTGCCAGCAGATAGGGTATGCCACCGCCTTTTCCTACGGCCAGCCCATCACCACCTGCACGACCACCAGCGGTTCGCTGTGTCTGAACGAGCACATCACCTTGCAGTATCAGTGCCGCGGTATTGCCAACGTGCCCACCTCCGCCGCCTATTATTAAATGCGCGCCGGTATATTCCGGCGTTAATATAACAATAAAAATAAACCGTTATATTTATGCCAATGCGTTTTATTCCCATTCGCATTATTAAATAAATGTTTTTATATTTACCTTTTGCAAATAAATTAATAACAATTTATAGTGCCGCTGTAATTAACTCGTAACGTATTTTTCCAGGAGCGAAAACATGCTTAAAGCGGCAATGATCGAGAAATTAAATGAACAGATGAATCTCGAACTCTATTCTTCTCTGCTGTATCAGCAGATGAGCGCCTGGTGTAGCTTCAATAGTTTTGAAGGGGCTGCGGCCTTCTTACGCCGCCACGCACAGGAAGAGATGACCCATATGCAGCGCCTTTTTGATTACCTGACCGATACCGGCAGCCTGCCGCGTATTGCCACCATTCAGACACCGTTTGCCGAATATGCGTCACTGGACGAACTGTTCCGCGTGACCTACGAGCATGAACAGCTTATTACCAGTAAAATCAATGAACTGGCTCATTCAGCAATGACCAATCAGGACTATCCGACCTTTAATTTCCTGCAGTGGTATGTGGCTGAGCAGCACGAAGAAGAGAAGCTGTTTAAATCCGTTATCGATAAGCTGACGCTGGCGGGTAAAAGCGGTGAAGGCCTGTACTTTATTGATAAAGAGCTGGCCACGCTCGATACGCAAAATTAATGTTCGTGCAGCGGCGTATTTCACGCCGCTGCCGATTAATGGCGGCAGATTTTACTTTCCGTCGTCGTAAAGCCTGATTCCTGCGGAATAAACTTCCCTTTCTTATGCAGAAACGCGACCAGTTCGGCAGCACTCATATTTTCCGCTGAACAGGTATGAAAACGCGCCTGCTCGCCAAAGCGCGCATGAATAGCTTTTTCCAGACTTTCAATACTGTACTGCTCGCCTGAATCAATCATCATATTCAGAACTTCATGACCGTGAATGGATTCCATTATTCCTCCTGTAAAAAACGCCACCATAAACTGCATTTACTTTGCATGTTTTGCGCTAGCGCAGCTTTTATTACTTCGCTATAAATCGTAAATAATAGTGTACAGCCACTGTAATTCAGATTTGACGAGCCTGCAGGTTTCACATACTCTGCGCGACATCTTTGGTCGTTAATCTGTTCTGCAGTAGAGGAAAGCGTGAAGAACCGTACCCTGGGGAGTATTTTAATCGTAGCCGGCACCACGATCGGCGCAGGAATGTTGGCGATGCCTTTGGCATCGGCGGGCGTGGGCTTTGGCGTCACCGTCTTGCTGCTTGCGGGCCTATGGGCGCTGATGTGCTATACCGCCCTGCTGCTGCTTGAAGTCTATCAGCACGTACCTGCCGATACCGGCCTGGGGACGCTGGCACTCCGCTACCTCGGCCGCTACGGCCAGTGGGCAACCGGCTTTAGCATGATGTTCCTGATGTATGCGCTGACCGCGGCCTACATCAGCGGCGCAGGCGAACTGCTGGCCTCCAGCCTGAGCCAGTGGTTCAGTATGGAGATGCCGCCGTCACTCGGCGTGCTGCTGTTTACCGCCGTCGGCGGGCTGGTGATTTGCATTGGCACTTCGCTGGTCGATCTGTTTAACCGCTTCCTGTTCAGCGCCAAAATCATCTTTCTGATCGTCATGTTGATCTTGCTGCTGCCGCATATCCACAAGATAAACCTGCTGACGCTGCCGCTGGAGCAAGGTCTGGCGCTCTCGGCAATCCCGGTGATTTTTACCTCCTTCGGCTTCCACGGCAGCGTGCCGAGTATTGTCAGCTATATGAACGGCGATATTCGTAAACTGCGCGGCGTGTTTGTTATCGGTAGTGCGATCCCGCTGGTTGCGTATCTGTTCTGGCAGCTCGCCACGCTCGGCAGCATCGACTCTCCGGTGTTCAGCGCGCTGATGGAACAGCACTCCGGGCTGAACGGCCTGCTGCTGGCGATCCGTGAAGTGGTGGCCTCGCCGCACGTCGAACTGGCGGTACACCTGTTTGCCGATCTGGCGCTGGCAACCTCATTCCTCGGCGTGGCGTTAGGGCTGTTTGACTACCTGGCCGATCTATTCCAGCGTAAGAACAGCGTGCGTGGTCGTCTGCAAACCGGGGCCATCACCTTCCTGCCGCCGCTGGCCTTCGCGCTGTTTTACCCGCGCGGGTTCGTGATGGCGCTCGGCTATGCTGGCGTAGCGCTGGCGGTACTGGCATTGATTATTCCGTCACTGCTGACGATGCAAAGCCGTAAACACCACCCGGAAGGCGGCTATCGCGTCGCGGGCGGCAAACCAGTGCTGTGGCTGGTCTTTGCCTGCGGGATTGCGGTGATTTTGATTCAGGCGGGGATTGCGACGGGTTTATTACCGTCGGTCGGATAAGCATGCCAACGCCGGGCTACGATGTGGATTTTGTAGGCCTGATAAGCACAGCGCCATCAGGCAAGATATGCGCACGTTGCCGGATGGCGGCTTTGCCTTATCCGGCCTACCGCCGCGTAGCCCGGCAGAGCTTCGCGACGCCGGGGAATTTCCCGGAGTCGGCGTAAACGCCTCATCCGGGCTACAACATTATTTTGCGCAGCACTGCTTATATTTCTTACCGCTGCCGCACGGGCAAGGGTCATTACGCCCAACCTTCTGCTCGTTTTTAATCGGTTGTTTAACCGGTGCTTCTTTCGGATTGTCCATCCAGTAATCAAACAGCGCCAGCGCGGCCGGGCTGATGCTATCGATGCTGTCGAGATACTGCTCGGCGGTGAAGGCACCCAGCGCCGTCGTTTTCTCTTCGTCACCGTGCAGCGCAATACAGTCAAACGCCGCCTGCTGTTCTTCCGGCAGGCCGGACCAATCGGTCAGCGCCGCGCCGCGCAGGTAGCCATAGCACCACTCTTCGACGATGGTCAGCTCCTGCCCCTCTTCTTCGCGGGTACCAAACAGCGGATCAAACTGGTCCGGGTAGTCGTTCAGACGGTCGGCGATGTCGCTCATATGCTGCAGCGTCAGGTTGACGAAACGGTCACGCTCGCGGTCGGTTGCCCAGTGTGGCACGTGGTCAGCCCCGCCCCATACGGCGAACATCCACTCGGCAGGTTCAATCTCCAGTGGAGACGACAAAATCGCCGTCAGCATGCCGTCCAGTTCAGACACATCAATAATTGACGCATCGGTGGCATACTTTGCAATTGTTTCGTCCAGCCATTCCAGTTCGCTTTCGGTTAACGGTCCCGTTTTCATACTCTTTCTCTATCGTTGTTGATGAGGCATATCATTTAAGGCGCAATGATGCAGGAGTTTGGCGTTGAACTCCAGCGTCATTGCCCTTTCCCCGGCGACATTGCGCTGCCGCCAAGCAGCATGCGCAGGCCAAGACCTATCATCACCACACCGGTAAAACGTTCCTGCCACTTCAGAAAACCCGGATGCTTAGCGAGCCATTCCCCAAAGCTGCCGGAGGCCATCGCCACGCTACCCAGTGAGAAGATACCGGCAAGCTTCTGGATAACGCCAAAGATAAGCAACTGTATCCAGATTGGCCCCACCGCCGGGTCGACAAACTGCGGCAAGAAGGCAAACATAAACAGCACCGATTTTGGATTTGTGAGACTGTTAATAGCCCCCTCTTTCAGCGCCTGTTTGCCGGAGATGCGCACGGTGCGCTTCAGCCGGGTATCCGTGCCTGAGGTCGCCAGCATCTTAATACCGAGCCAGATAAGGTAGGCCGCGCCGACCCAGCGCAGGATATCCAACGCCATCGGCCAGGCGTAGACCACCGCCACCAGTCCTAAGACCAGGAACGAGACCTGCACGAACCCGGCAATAAAGACATTCCCCAGAACACAGAGCAGCGCAATACGCCGACCCTGACCGATACCGCGTGCGATGGTCAGCATCATGTCCGGGCCGGGTGAGATTTCAAGCAGCGCTAGCGCGGCAAGGAAGGTTAAAAAGGTTTCGAGCGTAGGCATGATTTTTGCGAGCAGCAGTTAAAGATGCTCTGTTATAGCACGCTACGCCCCGCCCAGATACGCTTTGCGCACCTCCTGATTGCCGAGCAGTTCTTCACCGCTGCCGCTGAGGCGAATCTGGCCGTTGACCATCACGTAGCCGCGGTCCGAGAGTTTCAGCGCATGGTGTGCGTTCTGCTCCACAAGAAAAATGGTCATGCCGTTGCACGCCAGTTCGCGCAGGGTCTGGAAGATCTGTTTGACCACGATCGGCGCCAGCCCAAGGCTCGGTTCATCCAGCAGCAGCAGCTTTGGGCGGCTCATCAGCGCGCGGGCGATCGCCAGCATCTGCTGTTCGCCGCCAGACATGGTCATCGCTCGCTGCTTGCGCCGTTCCTTTAAGCGGGGAAAGAGGTCGAACATGGTTTGCAGGTCTTCCGCCGCATACTGCGTTCCTACCGGGATGGTGCCCATCAGCAGGTTCTCTTCAACGGTCATATCGGGAAAAATCCGTCGTCCTTCCGGCGCCTGGGCGATCCCGCCCGAGGCCACGTAGTGGGTCGATTTGTGGCTGATATCGTCACCGCAGAAGAGAATTTGCCCGCCGCGAATGCGCGGCTGGCCGAAAATCGACATCAACAGGGTCGATTTTCCCGCCCCGTTGGCGCCAATCAGCGAGACCGTTTCGCCTTTATTGACCTGCAAAGAGACCTGTTTTAACGCCTGAATCACGCCATAAAACACGTCGACGTCGCGAAACTCCAGCATCGGCTCGCTCATAGGCTCACCTCATCTTCGCTGGTCCCCAGATAGGCGGCGATCACCTTTTCATCGTTCTGAATTTGCTCAGCCCTTCCCTGTGCAATCACATCGCCGTGGTCGAGCACGATAATGTTGTCCGATATTTCCATCACCATCCCCATATCGTGTTCAATCAACAGCACCGTGATCGCGTGGTGCTCGCGCAGGAAGCGGATAATCTTGCTTAGCGCCCGGGTTTCCACCGGGTTCAGTCCCGCCGCCGGTTCATCAAGGCAGATCATCTCCGGCCCGGTGCACATGGCGCGAGCAATCTCGAGGCGTCGCTGCTGGCCGTAGGACATCTCGCCCGCCAGCCGGTTAGCGCAGTCCACCAGATCCACCACCTCCAGCCAGTAGAAGGCGCGATCCAACGCGTCGCTTTCCGCCCGGCGATAGGCTGGCGTATTGAGCACCCCGGCAATCAGGTTGCGGTTGACCTGCATATGCTGCGCCACCAGCAGGTTTTCAATCACCGACATTTCGCGGAACAGGCGGATATTCTGGAACGTGCGCGCCAGCCCCGCCCGGTTTACCAGGTGGGTACCGCCAAACATTTTGTAGAACAACCTCTGGCCGAACTGCGCGGGGTTTATCCAGTCGCCGGGCTGAAATTTCTGCCCGAGAATTTGAATCACGTTGGTGGTTTTATTGCGGGTATTGAACAGAATGTTACCGCCGGAAGCTTTATAGAAGCCGGTCAGACAGTTAAACACCGTGGTTTTCCCCGCGCCGTTCGGGCCAATCAGCGCGGTAATTGACCCACGTTTAACCTCAAGGTTAACGTCGTTCAGCGCCTTAATACCGCCAAAATGCATCATCAGATGCTCAACGCTCAGAATCACGTCCTGGCTCATGGCGCAACTCCTTTACGCACGGCAAAGCCGCTGCGGTTGATGCGAATCAGGCCACGCGGCCGCCAGATCATCATTACCACCATCAACACGCCAAACAGCAGCACGCGATATTCGGCAAAGCTACGCAGCAGCTCCGGGGTAACGGTGAGCACAAATGCCGCCAGCACCACGCCGATGGTCGAGCCCATGCCGCCCAGCACTACGATAGCGAGGATCAGCGCCGACTCAAAGAAGGTGAACGAAGTCGGGTTGACGAACCCCTGATAGGTCGCGAAAAACACTCCGGCGATTCCCGCCGTGGAAGCGCCGAGCGTAAACGCCGACAGCTTCACCAGCACGTGGTTAAGCCCCATCGAACGACAGGCGATCTCATCTTCCCGCAGCGCTTCCCACGCGCGGCCAATCGGCATGCGGGTTAAACGATGCTTGATGTAAAGTACCAGCAGCACCACCAGAACCAGCACCGCATAGATAAAGATAAACTTCATATTGGGGTTGTAGGTGAGATGGAAAAACTCGTGGAACGGCACGCCGCCCTCTTTGGCCCGACGGCCAAACTCGAGGCCGAAAAAGGTTGGAGGCGGCGCCGATACGCCGTTTGGGCCGCCGGTAAAGCTCAGCCAGTTGTTGAGCACCAGGCGGATGATTTCGCCAAACCCCAGCGTCACGATAGCCAGATAGTCGCCGTGCATCCGCAGCACCGGGAAGCCGAGCAGTGCGCCGGCGGCGGCGGCCATCAGCGCCGCAATCGGCAGCATCGACCAGAAGCCCAGCCCCAGATACTGATATCCCAGCGCCAGCCCATAAGCGCCAATGGCATAGAAGGCGACGTAGCCAAGATCCAGCAGCCCCGCCAGCCCGACGACGATGTTCAGCCCCAGGCCGAGCAGCACGTAGATAAGCCCGAGGATCGCCACCGTCAGCACATATTTAGTCGCCACGAACGGGAAGCAGACCGCCAGCGCCAGCATCAGCGGGATAACCCAGCGCATGCTGCTTTTATAGTCCGGCGAGCGAACGTAAACCCCAGCGCTATCGCCTTCAAACCGCGCGCTGAAACGCCTGCCCACGGTAGTCATCGACAGCGCGCTTAAGGCAAAACGCCCTATCATCACCGCCGCGACAATCCACACCAGGCGCTGACCGTTAAAGTTGAAGCTGTAGCCGTCCAGCACCACGCCGACGATGGGGCCAAAGATAATCAGCGCCACCAGGCCTGCGAAAATCGTATCCAGCACGCAGCGCTTGAGAGAAATACCGTCGTGTACGGCCGTTGAATGCATCATGTTCGGCTCCTACACTTTGGCGACAATTGGGCGGCCAAGCAGCCCCTGCGGACGGAAAATCAGAATGACCACCAGCAGACCAAAGGAGAAGACATCCTTATAGTCGGTGTTCACCAGCCCCGAGAATTGCGCCTCGGCCACACCTAGCAGCAACCCGCCAAGCATCGCTCCCGGCAGCGAACCAATGCCCCCCAGCACCGCGGCAGTGAAGGCTTTGATACCGATAATAAACCCGGCATAGAAATCAAAAGTGCCGTAGTTCATGGTGATAAGCACCCCAGCCAGCCCCGCCATCGCCGCGCCGATAACGAACACCAGCGAGATAATCCGGTCGGTATTAATGCCGAGGATGGACGCCATTTTGCGATCCTGCTGTACGGCGCGGCACATGCGCCCAAGGCGGGTATGGCCGATTATCCAGGTCAGCAGCAGCATGCCCGCAAACGAGGCCAGCAGAATAAAGACTTTGGTATAGGTTATCTGCACAAAGCCTTCGCCAATATGCAGACGCAGCACGCCG
Organism: Kluyvera sp. 142486; assembly: GCF_046569695.1. Classification (NCBI taxonomy): domain Bacteria; kingdom Pseudomonadati; phylum Pseudomonadota; class Gammaproteobacteria; order Enterobacterales; family Enterobacteriaceae; genus Kluyvera; species Kluyvera sp. 142486. Next base: position 108,321 of record NZ_JBKHUI010000011.1, on the reverse strand, counting down.
TCGAGCATCGTCGGCACGCCCTGCTGGCGCGGACCCTGGCTGATTTGTGCGTAGTTTTGCAGGATTAACGACATGCCAATAGCGGAGATCAGCGGTGCCAGGCGCGTGGAGTTACGCAGCGGTTTGTAGGCGATGCGTTCAATTGTCCAGCCATAAACCCCCGTCACCACGATGGTAAACACCAGCGTGCCGAGGATCAGCAGCGGAAAAGAGTGCAGACCAAAAAAGGAGAGCAGCGCCAGACCGATGGCGCAGAGATAAGCCGATATCATATACACTTCGCCGTGCGCGAAGTTAATCATACCAATAATGCCGTAGACCATGGTGTAACCAATGGCTATCAATCCGTAGACAGAACCCAGCGTCAAGCCATTGACTAACTGTTGCAGAAAGAATGTCTCCATCATCGCTCACTCGTGTTGTGTCATCTATTATTGAGCGCCGGTATGGATTCATACCGGCACTGAGCGTGATTCCGTCCCGTTACTCGACTTCCTTGTACTTGCCCTGGTCATCCCATTGGTAGACCACATAATCCGAGACTTTCAGGTCGCCTTTGCTGTCCCAGGCTTTTTTGCCCATCACCGTTTCCACCGGATTCACTTTCAGCCAGGCGCTGGCTTTCGCGGAGTCGGCTCCACCGGTGGCTTTGAACGCCGCAGCAATCGCCTGAATAGAGGCGTAGGAGTATAGGGTGTAGCCTTCTGGCTCAAACTTGTTGGCGCGGAACTTCTCGATAACCGCTTTGCCGTCCGGGATCAGGCGCGGGTCTTTACCGAAGGTCATATAGATGCCCTTGGTATACTGTGGCCCGCCCGCAGCGGTGACCATCTCTTCGTTGACGATACAGTCGCCGGAGAAGAATTTCGCCTGCACGCCCTGCTCACGCATCTGGCGCACCAACGGGCCCGCTTCCGGGTGACAGCCACCGAAGAAAACCACGTCCGGTTTCTGCGCGCCAATCTTGGTCACCAGGGCGTTGAAGTCTTTCTCCCCGCGTGACAGACCTTCGTACATCACATCCTTGACGCCACGTTTTGCCAGCGCGGCGCGGGTGGCATCCGCCAGCCCCTGACCGTAGGTGTCTTTATCGTGGATGATCACCACGCGCTTGGCCTTCAGCTTATCGATGATGAAATCGCTGGCGACGCCGCCCTGCTGGTCATCACGGCCGCACATACGGAACATATCGTTCATCCCGCGTTCGGTGATGAGTGGGTTGGTGGAACCAGGGGTAATCGCGAGCACGCCTGCATCGTTATAAACCTCTGAGGCAGGCATGGTGGAAGACGAGCAGAAATGGCCGACGACGGCCTGGACTTTATCCTGATCGACCAGGCGGTTGGCCACCGACACGGCCTGTTTAGGTTCGCAGGCGTCATCCCCCTGCACCAGCTTAATTTTCTCACCGTTGATCCCACCGGCAGCGTTGATGTCCGCTGCCGCCTGGGTGGCGCCATGCCAGTATTGATCGCCATAGGTGGCGTTTGGCCCGGTAAACGGCCCTGCCACGCCAATCACGATATCGGCCTGGGCGGAAAACGCCGTCACCAGACACCCTGCCAACACAAGAGAAAGCGGACTTTTTATAAATTTCAGCGACATTATTATCTACCTTAGCAAAGAGGTTTATGCGTAACGGTGTGAAGCCGAACGACTGGCGCGAGCACCAAACAACGACATCCTGACAATATCCTGCTGATAACGGCGAGGTTTCCTTACGCTTTTCAGGCCAAATCATTAAGCAAAATGGTTGCCAACTTTACGCACCCTTGCCTGGAATTTGACAGTTTTGAGTATAGAGCGCGCGGGTCAAGCCTCTGCCTCGGCGCGGTGAAATTACGGCTGGGATCACATCTCGTTAACAATAAAGTACATAAATAATGCAATAGTCACGCTTTGTGCATTTTTGTAGCAAATTGCTTGGTTTATGTTACGTGATGGTGCAAAGGGGGATACGTTGCGCTGACGGCGTGCAGAGAAAACGGGGCATATTTTGCTTCCACTATGGCTAGTGGTAACATTTTATCTATACATACCAGCGCGAGAAAAATAATGACGATAATCGAGGCCGATAAACAGATCCTGTCCGTTTTTGACTTTGACGGTACCCTGACCCGGCACGACAGCTTCATCCCCTTCCTGAAGTTCGCCTTCGGTCGTCGTAAATTCGCCCGCAAAATGCTGCGTCTCGTTATCCCGTCACTGCAGTGTTTTCGCCGCCGACTGACTCGTGATGAGCTTAAGGAAGTGCTGATCACCACCTTCCTCGCCGGTTGCGACGAAAAATGGGTACAGGACAAAGCGGAAGCCTACTGCCAGCGCACCTGGAAAAAACTGATGCGCCCGGCCGGGCTGATGGCGGTAGCAGCAGAACGCGCATCCGGCGCCGAAGTGACGCTGTGCTCCGCCTCGCCGATGATCGTCCTGCGACCTTTTGCTGAAAAGCTGGGGATTAAGCTGATAGGCACCGAGCTTGAGAGCAAGGACGGCGTGTTGACGGGCCGGATCGTCGGCCATAACTGCCGATGCATCCATAAAATCAATCGCCTTGAGGCTGTTTATGGCCCGCTCAACCGCTATCACCTCCGCGCCTGGGGAGATACGCGCGGCGATTATGAACTGCTGGCCACCGCCAGCGATGCGCACTGGCAGCATTTCCAGCCCGGCTGGTCACGCAAGAAAAACCCGATTGCACGCTTTCGTAGCGAGTTTATGAAGGATTTGACCTGAGGGATTTGCCTAAGCGTCCTGATTCGGTTTTTGGGTACATAACTCCCCGGCATGATATAGGGCAATCAGCTTCGGCTGTGCCCTTCACGGTTAAGCAATACGTCAGGGAATAGCGAGCTTGCTACGCCGATCAAAAGATATTCCAGAAACGTTAATCGTGTTGGGCCAAACTCGGGCCAGATACCGACATCATTTTTATTCCACGCTTTGCACCAGAACCAAACATCCTGCTTTAGCTGCGGCCTTTCCGAGGGATATGAAACAAACAGACGTTCAGCCCAGTGCTGATACTTTAAGGTCACGTATTTAGCATCGTGTCCCGGCAGCACAGAAGCGCTCAGATCGCCGATATGGTACTGGTAGTTATCTCCCCATCGGGCAAATTTGTCTTTTACGCGGGCGATATCTTTAATATTGGCGGACACCGGATTACTGCGCCCTTTTGACTCCGCTTTACCGATATAGAGCGGCATGACATCGTCGTTCTGGCGGGTAAACATCATATAAATAAGTCCGTCGAACTGCTCGCCGGCGTTAGAAATATCATCGATAAGGATGTTGGTCTCGGTGATTACCTTTTCTTCCATCGATAAACTTCGCGAGAGAATACTCCTGGATGCGGTTTTGCCTATCTGGCGAATCCGCACGACAGATTCGTGGTCTAAATCGAAGAGCGGCGCACTGTTTTCAATTATGTTCTGATCGCGACAGAAAGCATCCCATAATGCTTTACGCTGCCCTACTGCATGCGGATCAATCATCTTTGCATCACCGTCGTGGCGTTATTATCAGACTATCGCTGGATGGTATCATTTTGCAGGTAATTTGGGTTGGGAGAATCAGAGGAACAAGCTGTTGAATGATTGCCCTCAAAGTATCGTTTTCGGGCAACCGTTTCTGTCTGTGAAGCAATATTGTCGCGAGAATCAAGAAATATGAGCATTCAGATGGTTATTAAACACTCACCGCCGCTACGCCCTGATGCGTTCATCTACCCACGTAGTCATATCTTTCAGAAGAATCATTGCATCCTTTTTACTGTGCGTATTACCCCAGAAACTCAACTCAAGAAGCTGTCCCTTGCTCGTGATTGAGACGTCGTAATCTTCTGGGCTGGCCGTTGGAATAAAACTCCCGGTGCTTAGCGCAAGCCTCACTTCTTCTTTGAGCGCATTAATATCTGGGTAATTATCAGAGTGAATCCAACCGTTGACGTAAAACTCAGCTTCGCCTTGCTCATTAGGAGAAGGGCGATAAACCAGGGTCACACCGGTTTTCCCCTGCCCCCAACATCCAGGCATCAGATGAATGGCTTTATAGTAGCCCTTCCAGTTATTGATGCTGGCGGATATATTCACATCTGGCAGAACTGTTGATACCACGAGCTTTGCTTCTTCGGTCATAGCGCTCTCATACATCTCAAGCAATTGGACCGACTTAATTAATGAGCTGAAGTTCTCAGTCACGAACTCTACATTCTTGTCAGATACGCTATCCATGCTAGTCTCGCTTAAATTTTTAAGATGATTTAAAAACTCTTGATAGAAGACAGTCCACTTGCTGAGCGGATTGTTCATTAACTCGCAGCCTAAACGCTGCAATGCGGTTGTTAACAGTTCTGAATAATTGACAAGTTGCCAACCCTCCGCACCTTTCGCGTAGTTGTTATCGGGCTTCAATATGCATCGATAAACGCGTTGGTTGTTATCACCGTAGCTCTCAATGAGATTTACATAGCTTGGGAAAGGGTTATACGTATCAGCACGAACCTTATGCTCAATGCCGATAATGAACTCATCATGCTTTATCAGGATATCCAGATACTTTCCATCAACGGTCTGAGCCTCTCTCTGAACTTCCAGCGAAGTGAAATCAATATCATCAACATCGAGAGTCGTATCCAGGTTGCACAACAATGCTTTGAGCAACCATGGGGAAACGGTCTTCTGAGCCCCCATAAAAAGCGCGATTAAGTCTGACGTTGGATTTTCAAGATACCCGGAGCCACCCAGTTCAAAAAAGTTGGGCTCAGATTCGCTATCAATTGAAATGTTTTTAAGCCGTTCGATAAAATTGGCATCTAACTCTGTTATTGGCATTTAACCATCCTTTTCATGCTAACACCTACTTTGTCCATCTCATCCACACTGCAGAATGGCGCTCTTAGCGGCATCAATTCGAGCGTCAGTACCTCAATGCAATTGGCATGATCGATACTACTCGAAACCCCAAAGCAGGAACGCGTCAGACAAGACAAAATTAAAAATACTGGGGGAAATAAACAGTAAAAATAAGGAGATAGATTTAAAGAGAGTAGAAAGGACAAAAACAAAAAAACCACCCGTAGGTGGTTTCACGACACTGCTTATTGCTTTGATTATTCTTTTGTTTCCCATGGTAGCCGGAGTGGGACTTGAACCCACACAGCGCGAACGCCGAGGGATTTTAAATCCCTTGTGTCTACCGATTCCACCATCCGGCCAGGGAAAAAAGTGGAGGCGCGTTCCGGAGTCGAACCGGACTAGACGGATTTGCAATCCGCTACATAACCGCTTTGCTAACGCGCCTTTGATGCTTAAACACCCGCAATTGCCGATGCTTTTAATTTGGAGCGGGAAACGAGACTCGAACTCGCGACCCCGACCTTGGCAAGGTCGTGCTCTACCAACTGAGCTATTCCCGCATTATCAAGTTTATTTGCTAACCACTTGATTTTGCTATCGTCTGGCAATCAGCGCTGCCGTTCGATGCGTTGCATTCTACTTATCTGACGCGGTGAGTCAACGGTAATTTTCTCAACTTTGAATCGTTTGCTGAAAATTACGCCGAAACGATCACTCTTGAAGCAAATCACCGCGCGCCGCGTTCAAATATTGCAGCATTGACCACAACGTCAGCACCGCCGCAACCATGAATAACGCGATACCGGCCCACTCAACCCAGATATTGGGGCGCCACAGCATCCAGACCAACGCAGCCATCTGTGCGGTGGTTTTTACTTTACCAATCCAGGAGACCGCCACGCTGCTGCGTTTACCCAGCTCCGCCATCCACTCGCGCAGCGCGGAGATGATAATTTCACGGGCAATCATAGTCGCTGCCGGCAGCGTCACCCACCAGGTGTGGTAGTGTTCTGCCACCAGCACCATCGCAATCGCTACCATTACTTTATCCGCCACCGGATCGAGGAAGGCACCGAAACGGGTACTTTGGTTCCAGCGGCGCGCCAGGTAGCCATCAAACCAGTCGGTTACCGCTGCGATAAAGAAGATGAGCGCACAAACAAAGGGAGCCCAGGTGAACGGCAGGTAGAACGCCAGCACGAAAAACGGGATCAGGACGACGCGGAACAACGTGAGCAATGTAGGAATATTATATTGCATGGCGAGGTAACTATCTGTTGTCAGTAAATATTAGCCCTATGTTGCTACAGAGCCCCTAATGTTTCAACGAGTAGAAGATCTTTTCTGCGAGTCCGACCGAGATTCCTGGCACTTTCGCAATATCTTCAATGCTTGCCTGCTGCAAACCTTGCAGCCCGCCCATGTACTTCAGCAGCATCTGGCGGCGCTTCGGCCCCACGCCTTCGATGGTCTCCAGCGAACTGGTGCTTTTAACCTTAGCGCGTTTCTTACGGTGCCCGGAAATCGCATGATCGTGTGATTCGTCGCGAATATGTTGAATGACGTGCAGCGCCGGTGAATCCGGCGGCAGGCTGAACCCCTCGCCTTCCGGCTCAAAGAACAGCGTCTCAAGGCCCGCCTTACGGTCGCTGCCTTTTGCCACGCCCAGCAGCAGCGGGTGGTTTTTATCCCACGGCACGTTAAGTTCGGCAAATACTGCCTTGGCCTGCCCCAGTTGCCCTTTCCCGCCGTCGATCAGAATAACGTCCGGAATTTTGCTGTCATCAATAGCTTTACCATAACGGCGACGCAGCACCTGGTTCATCGCCGCGTAGTCATCGCCCGGCGTAATGCCGGTAATGTTGTAGCGGCGATATTCGGCGCGCAGCGGGCCGTTGGCATCAAATACCACGCACGAGGCAACGGTCTGCTCCCCCATGGTGTGGCTGATATCAAAACACTCCATGCGCTTGATAGCCGGTAATTTTAGCTCGGCGGAGAGCGCCTGCAGACGTTGATGGACGGTCGACTGTTGAGACAGTTTAGTCGACAGCGCCGTCACCGCATTGGTACGCGCCAGTTTCAGGTAGCGCGCGCGGTCACCGCGTGGCTTGGTTTGCACCTGAATGCGACGCCCCGCCAACTCGGATAACGAATCGGCCAGCAGCGTTTTGTCTTTCAGCGTAAAGTCGAGCAGGATCTCACCCGGCAGCGTTCGCATCTGGCTACCCTGGAAATAGAACTGGCCGACGAAGGTTTCCACCACTTCACCCAGTTCGGTATCGCTCGGGACTTTGGGAAAATAACTGCGGCTGCCCAGCACTTTCCCCTGGCGGATAAACAGCACGTGCACGCATGCCATACCCGCTTCAAACGCCACGCCAATCACATCAAGGTCGTCACCGTTGTTGGAAACAAACTGTTTTTCAGTAACGCGACGGACGGCCTGAATCTGATCGCGAATACGCGCGGCTTCTTCAAACGCCAGCGCCTGGCTCGCTTTCTCCATCCGCGCAATCAGCTGCGTCAGCACCTGGTCGTCTTTCCCGGCGAGGAACAGCCGCACGTAGTCAACCTGTTGGGCGTACTCTTCTTCGCTCACCAACCCTTTTACACACGGCCCCAGGCAGCGACCAATCTGGTACTGCAGGCACGGACGAGAGCGGTTACGGTAGACGCTGTTTTCGCATTGGCGAATCGGGAAGATCTTTTGCAGCAGCGCCAACGTTTCCCGCACCGCATAGCCATTCGGGAACGGCCCGAAGTACTCCCCTTTCGCGTGTTTTGCACCGCGATGGGTCGCCAGACGCGGATGCGTGTCGCCGCTCAGGAAGATAAAGGGATAGGATTTGTCATCGCGCAGCAGAACGTTATAGCGAGGCTGATAAAGCTTAATGTAGTTATGCTCTAGCAGCAGCGCTTCCGTCTCGGTATGGGTGACGGTGACGTCAATCTGCGCTATCTGCGCTACCAGCGCTTCCGTTTTGCGGGAAGCGACCTGAGCGCGGAAATAGCTGGAAAGGCGTTTTTTGAGATCTTTGGCTTTGCCAACGTAAATGACCGTACCGCCGGCATCATACATACGATAAACGCCGGGCTGGCTGGTTACGGTTTTCAGAAAGGCTTTTGAATCAAAAACATCACTCACTGACTTGCTAACGACTCCGCATTGCACAGGCCATGGCGAATTGCCAGGTGCGTCAGTTCAACGTCACCGTGTATGTTCAATTTGCTAAACATACGATAGCGGTAGCTGTTGACCGTCTTAGGACTCAGATTCAACTGTTCTGAGATCTCATTCACCTTCTGACCTTTAGTGATCATCAGCATAATCTGCAATTCACGTTCAGACAAACTGGAGAACGGGGATTCGGTCTTTTCCGGCTCAATCTGGCTTAACGCCATTTGCTGGGCGATGTCTGAGGCAATATAACGCTGCCCTGAGAAGACCGAGCGAATCGCGTTGACCACCTCTTGCGGGGCGGCACCTTTACTCAGATAACCCGCAGCTCCGGCCTGCATGACCTTCGCGGGAAGTGGGTTTTCCGTGTGTACGGTTAACATGATGACTTTGGTGTCGACGGCAGAGCGCGCAATCTTACGCGTGGCTTCCAGGCCACCGATGCCCGGCATATTCATGTCCATCAGCACAACATCGACCGGGTTAGCGCGGCACCATTTCACCGCATCTTCCCCGCAGTTGGCTTCGCCGGTCACTCTAATACCTTTTATATCTTCGAGAATGCGTCGTATCCCTGCGCGCACCAGTTCGTGGTCATCAACAAGAAGGACGTTGATCAAAGGAATAATCTCCAGAATAGGGATAACGCTACTACTTCTTAATTTGCCCATACTACCGGGTTTTATATCAACTGTGAAAGTCTAAAAATGCCAGAGCACCGATTTCGATCTCGTTTTTGGAAATATTCGTGTACAGGTGCTGGAAAGTCCTAAAAAACAATAAGATGCCCAGCACAAAAGTCAGTATGCGGACAACAATAAGTCGAGTAAACAGGCACTTTTTCGTATATTTGATAAATAGCCCCTATAATATGTAACAACAATTAACGATGAAGGAACCATATTTAAACAATTCAGGGCTAACTGTCTGTCTTCTCACCGCTAAATAATAATGAATAACAGATCTGAGCTGCGCGCAAAAAACAGGCGCTCCTTTTTTTTCCCCGGCTTGTGGTATACTGCGCCGCTTTCATAATCCGGATCGCGCATAATGCGCAGAAATTGTACGAGGCAATAAATGAGCACACCTGATTTTTCTACCGCTGAAAATAATCAAAATCTGGCCCAGGAACTTTCCTGCCTGAAGGCAATGCTGACGCTGATGCTGCAGGCAATGGGGCAGGCAGACGCGGGGCGTGTGATTATTAAAATGGAAAAACAAATTGCGCAGTTAGAAGACGAAGCTCAGGCTGCCGTATTTTCCAGCACCGTTAAGCAAATTAAACAAGCTTATCGCCAGTAATCTTAAACCGGCTGAAGCATCGCTGCTTACAGCCGGTTTGCCGTCTGGCACGCAGAACGCACGAACGAGTCAGATCAATCCAATCGCCGCCGCATAGCAGGCAATCTGCGTTTTGTTTGGCGCATTAAATTTCTTCTGCATGTTCTTCTGATGGAAGTTTACGGTATTCTCGGAAATAGACAGAATCATCGAAATCTCTGCCGACGTTTTACCCTCCGCCGTCCATTTCAGAATTTCTAATTCCCGCTTACTGAATTTCATTTCCCGCGGCATCACCATTTCGTCTTCGACGCGTAATAACGCCAGCAGACTCATCTCCAGTAATATCTGCAACCGCAGCGCCATTTCGTCTTCCGCAAGCGGTTGACGCGCCACGCGCGTGCGCGATACCGACAAGAAACCGTGAGCATGGTTTGGCAACATCAGACACTGGGTCGCCCCGGTATGCAGTCCGTGCTTGCGAGCGGCGAGCCATAACTCCTGCGCATCGCTAAACAGTTCATCGTTCCAGCGCAGGTGCCCCAGTGAGAAGTTATCCGGTTTCAGCACCGGATCGATAGCCATATAATTCGCAGACTTATAGTGACTCATCCAGGCGTCGGGATAAGTGGTATATACCGAGATGCGAGGCCGTGTGAAAGGCACCGGATGGCGCACGCACAGTGCGAAGAAGTCATATTCCAGATATTCGGTTTGCTGCTGTAGGAGCGCATATATCTGATCGCTTGCTGAAGCCGCCTGGAAAATGTGCAGCATTTCCCGCCGCCAACTGAAAAAATCATCGTCTCTCATAACTACGAGAAACCCCCTGATCAATAATCATTTTTATGAATACAGAAACCTAACACATAAATCTTATTTATATGTATAAAATATCACGCTTCGGCAAAATAATCCTAATCCCCCCTATTTTTGCAACCAATGCCGCAGAAACACCGCCACCAGGCCATTTGGTTCTATTCAGGGTGATATAAAGTCCACCTATTGATTAATCATACTTAAGTAAAATTTTTCATTAAAATCGCGTAATTAACCTTAGGGCATCATTTGCGATAAAAAATAAGTCGTACACGGACGCGCGCCGTTTATCACCGAGCGCGTCCGCGCCGCCATTACTGCATAAGGAATTTTTCCAGGAACTGGCGGGTACGCGCCTGCTGTGGGTTCGCAAACAGCGCCTTCGCATCCCCCTGCTCAACCACGCGCCCCTGATCCATAAAGATGGCCCGGTCGGCGACGTCGCGCGCAAAGCTCATTTCGTGGGTGACAATCACCATCGTACGTTTCTCTTCGGCCAGCGCGCGGATGGTGTTGAGCACCTCCCCTACCAGCTCTGGATCTAACGCCGAGGTTGGCTCATCAAAAAGGATCACGTCCGGGCGCATCGCCAGCGCACGCGCAATCGCTACGCGCTGCTGCTGGCCACCGGAAAGACGGCGCGGATAGCTCTCCTCTTTCCCCGACAGCCCCACCTTGCCGAGCAGCTCCCGCGCTCTGGCGGTGGCTTCAGCTTTATCTTCGCCTTTGACAATCACCGGCCCTTCAATGATGTTCTCCAGTACCGTGCGGTGCGGAAACAGGTTGAAGTTCTGGAACACAAAGCCGACGTGCTGGCGCAGGCGGCGGATCAGCCCTTTCTGCTGGCTGAGCGGACGCGCGGTGTCGATGGTCATATCGCCAACCCGGATAGTCCCGCTTTCTGGCACTTCCAGCAGGTTAATGCTGCGCAGCAGCGTCGTTTTCCCCGAGCCGCTTGGCCCGATGATCGCCACCACTTCGCCCTCTTTTACTTCCAGGTCAATCCCGTGCAGCACCGTCTGCCCGTGGAATTTCTTCACCAGGTTTTTGACTTCGATTGCACTCATTTCGGATCTCGCTCCTGGCGGTTAAGCTGATTTTCAAAATAGTTTTGCAGCGCCGACAGCACCGTTGCCATCACCCAGTAAATCAGCGATGCGGCCAGATACATGGTGAACACTTCCAGCGTGCGGGAGGTGATAAGCTGGGCCTGACGGAACAGTTCCGGCACCTGAATAGTCGCCGCCAGCGAGGTGTCCTTCACCAGGCTGATAAAGCTGTTAGACAGCGGCGGCAGCGCCACGCGGGCCGCCTGCGGCAGGATCGCCCGACGCATGGTTTGCCACGGCGTCATCCCGATACTGGCGGCGGCTTCCCACTGCCCCTTATCGATTGACGAAATCGCCGCACGCAGCGTTTCCGCCGCGTAGGCCGCGGTATTGAGCGACAGGCCAATCATCGCCGACGGGATCGGGTCAAGCTCGATGCCAAACTGCGGCAGGCCGTAGTAGATCATAAACAGCTGCGCAATCAGCGGCGTGCCGCGGAAAATAGAGATATAGCAGCGTGCCAGCCAGCGGATGGGGCCAATGGGCGACAGCCGCATCAGCGCGAGAATAAAGCCCAGTATCAGGCCGAAGAACATCCCGCCAATACTGAGCTGGAGCGTAAAGACCGCGCCTTTGAGCAGATACGGCGCGGAGTCGATAACCAGTTGAATACTTTCTTGCATGAGCGCGTTCTATTTAAATGTGAGGATGATAGGCAAAGAGCGCAGGCGCCCCGCCGGTATGGATAAACAGAATCGGCCCTTCGTCTTTAAAGCGTTTCTGATTGATACCGTCGATAAGCCCGGCCATCGCTTTGCCGGTATAAACCGGGTCAAGCAGGATGCCTTCCAGACGCGCCAGTAGCTTCACCGCTTCCATGCCGTCATCATTAGGCATGCCGTAGGCTGGGGCAAAATAGTCGTCCCACAGCGTAATACCGGCGCTTGCCGTCAGCTCAAGGCTGCGGGCCACCTCCTGCTGCAGCGTCACCACTTTCGGCAACTGGTCGGCGACTTTGCGTGAAACGGTCACGCCAATCAGTTCAGCTTCAGGCATCACCTGTTCGAGGCCAACGGCCAGGCCCGCGTGGGTTCCCGCGCTGCCGGAAGCCACTACTACGGATGAAATCGAAACCGCCCCTTCGCACTGTTGGGCAATTTCCAGCGCGCTTTCAACGTAGCCCAGCGCGCCCAGCGCATTGGAACCGCCCACCGGGATCACGTACGGGCGAAAACCCTGTGCTTCCAGGCGCGTAGCAAGCTCGGCGAGCTGCGCGTTCGGGTCGGTCAGCGCGTCGCACATCTCGACCTGGGTGTTAAACAGATCCAGCAGCAGGCGGTTGCCGTTGCTGAGGTAGTTTTCCGCCGTCGTGCCCATCGGGTTTTCCAGCAGCGCCACGCAGTGCAGGCCGAGTTTTGCCGCTACCGCCGCCGTCTGGCGAACGTGGTTAGACTGAATCGCCCCGGCGGTGACCAGCGTGTCGGCACCTTCGCGCAGCGCATCGGCGGCAAGGAACTCGAGCTTACGCAGCTTGTTGCCGCCCATCGCCAGCGGGGTGACATCATCGCGTTTGATAAAGATATCGCGGCCGATATAGTCAGAAAAACGCGGCAGATATTCCAGCGGCGTGGGTGCGCCAATCAATTCGAGGCGCGGAAAGCGGGTTAAATTTTGCAGTGACATAGCATCTCCTTGGTCTTGTTTTTATTATGCGCCTTAAATAAAAAAAGGCGCTCAATCAGCGCCTTTTTTAAAGCATGACGATTATTCTGTCACGTCTGCCCCGAACCATTTCTCAGACAGCGCTTTCAGGCTACCGTCTTTATGCATGGCATCGATGGCGCCATCAACCGCTTTCAGCAGGTCTTCGTTGCCTTTACGCAGCGCCACGCCAGACTCCTGACGAGAGAACGCGTCACCCGCAACGGCCAGCGTATTGTTGGTTTTCTTCACCAGATCCAGCGCCGCCAGACGGTCAACCAGAATCGCGTTGATACGGCCTACGCGCAGGTCCTGATATTTGGTCGGGTCATCATCGTAGGTGCGAATATCCACACCCTGAACGTTTTTACGCAGCCACTCTTCGTAGTTGGTCCCCAGACCGACGCCGACTTTTTTACCTTTCAGGTCAGCGGCGGTTTTGATGGTGTCTTCACTACCCTTTTTCACCAGCGCCTGAATACCGGAGATGGTGTACGGGGTGGAGAAGTCATATTTCTTCTGACGTTCCGGCGAAATGGTGACCTGGTTAATCACCACGTCGATACGTTTTGAGTCCAGCGATGCCAGCATCCCGTCCCATTTGGTCGGTTTGAGGTCAGCCTTCACGCCCAGGTGTTTCGCCAGCTCGTTGGCAAACTCCACTTCAAAACCGGTCAACTTACCGTCATCGCCCTGGAAACTGAACGGAGGATAAGTGCCCTCCAGGCCAACGCGCAGCGTACCGCGCTCTTTAACCTGGTTTAATAAATTCTCTGCAGCAAACGCCTGCACGCTTGCCCCAGCGACCAGCGCGACGGCCATAGCGCCCATCAGCGCCTGACGACCCAGAAACTTCAGCTTCATTATGCCCCCGAAAAGCATCATTTTTTTCGTAGTGTAAGCCGTTCATCATCAATGACAAACAACCATGAGCTACATCTTATTCCAATTTAATATATATCAGAGGTTTCACAGTCTGCGAAATTTTGCTCGCTGTTTAGCGGTAAGTGACGCTGAAAACGCAGGTACTTACGCAGAGCAATACGATAATTGTTGGTGCTGGTATCCGGCAACCAGGCTTCAAGCTTCTCATCCGCATGGCGTTCATCCAGCAGTGCGCGCGGGACGTCATTGTCGACGAAGTGATTGCCCAGCCGACGCAGGCGCACCACGTACTCGCGTACGGTGCCCGCGCTCATGTCGGTTTGTTCGAGGAGGTATTGTTTGAAGCCAATGATATTGAAGAACGCACTCTGCTCCTTGCAGTGCAGATCGCCGCAGAAGCGGCACAACGCTGACCAGGCGCTACGCTCCTGCTGCCACGCGCTGTCATCCATTAGCGTATCCAGACGGGAGATGGCGATTTTATTCACGATCACCCCCTGACGCACTAAGGTGATGCGATCGAGCAGCTTATGACAGTGGGCGCAATGCGTTTCGCTGTGTTTAAAGTCTTTGAGATAGCGGCTTAATGGCCGTCTTTTTACCTGCATCATTATGATAACTCCGGGTTCTCATTACATAATGCGGCATTTTTGGCGCTAACGTGACGTTACTCCAACCTACGATTTACCCAGTTTAATGCGCAGACGCTTAATGGCCTGGCTGTGCAGTTGGCTGACGCGCGACTCCCCGACTTCCAGTACCGCGCCGATCTCTTTGAGATTCAGCTCTTCCTGGTAATAGAGTGTTAACACCAACTTCTCACGCTCCGGCAGGGCCTCGATGGCCTCCATCACGCGATGGCGAAGGTCGCCTTCCAGTAGTTGATGCAGTGGGTTTTCGTGTTGATTCTCTTCCGTCACCAGCTCAATGCTGTCGCCGTATTCTTCTCGCCATTCATCATAGGAGAAGAGCTGGCTGTTATTGGTATCCAGCAGCACCTGACGGTATTCTTCAATCGCGATCCCCAGCCGCTGCGCGACTTCAGTTTCGGTCGCGTTTCGTCCCAGTTCCTGCTCCAGCTGTCCTAACGTCTGCGCAACTTCACGCGCGTTCCGCCGGACGCTACGCGGCACCCAATCTCGGCTGCGTAATTCGTCCAGCATCGCCCCACGGATGCGTTGCACTGCGTAAGTCGTAAATGCCGTACCTTGCAGAGCGTCATAGCGTTCAACTGCGTTCAATAAGCCGATACCGCCCGCCTGGAGCAGATCGTCCAGTTCCACGCTCGCCGGCAAACGCACCTGAAGGCGCAATGCTTCGTGACGCACCAGCGGCACATAGCGTTGCCATAGCGAGTGTTTATCCATTACACCTTCAGCGGTATACATTGAATTCACGATAAACAGCCCTGCATTAATATGAGTTATCGGCACGATTATCCGTTTCTATAGCCGTTTTAATCGATGGAACAGTGGGAGAAATGTGGGGTTATTTGCGGAGTAAGTGAAATTTCAGCAACAAAAAAACCCCGCCGAGGCGGGGTTGGTCAGGTTGAGAGCGATTAGCCCTGCAGCAGAGACAGAACCTGCTGTGGAACCTGGTTCGCTTTAGCCAGCACGGAGTTACCGGCCTGCTGAATGATCTGCGCTTTAGACATGTTGGACACTTCGGTCGCATAGTCGGCGTCCTGAATACGGGACTGCGCTTCAGACAGGTTGGTGGTGGTGTTGTTCAGGTTGGTTACCGCAGAATCCAGACGGTTCTGGATAGCACCCAGGGAAGAACGGAATTTATCGATGGAGCTGATAGCAGCGTCCAGGGCAGCCAGAGGATCTTTGGTTGCAGTACCTGCGCTTGTGGTGTCAGTGGTCAGTTTACCTGCGGAGTTAACATAAGCCTGTGCACCAACGGTAGCGGCAAATTTACCAGTTGCACCTGCGCCATTTGAAGCAACAGTCACTGTACCGGTATCTTTATCAACGTTGTAGTTGATAGTGTAAGCAGCGGTTTTAGTCAGCTCTTTGTCAGCATCAGTGTAGGTGTCGTTAGAGTTACCTGCACCATTCGTGTTAGCGCCACCGAAGGAGGTCGTTGCAGACTGAATACCGGTGTTGTAGTTAATTGTTGCACCAGTAACAGCAGCGTTCGCCGTTGCAGCACTCTGTACGGTGCTCAGTACAGTATCAGCGCTTACAGTTTTGGTGTAAGTCAGGCCAGAAGTCGCCCCTGCACCGAAGTTATAAGTAGTACCAGAGAGTTGGATAGAACCCGCTGTAGCAAGAGTACTGCCACTAGCAAACAGATCGGACAGTTTTGCAGATGTAGCAATACCTGCGTTGTTTGTCGACAGGTTACCGGTAGCATCCAGATACGCTGCCTTACCGCCGATGGTCACATCGCCATTAGCGTCAACATCAAACTTAACATCACCCGTGCTACGAGTATAAACACCTGATGCAGTGGTGCCCGCAGCTGGTTTCAGTGTGTTAGCAAAGGCAACAACTCCGCCATCAGCAACTGTCGCCTGAGTGGTGAAGCTCCCTTTAGTGGCATCGTATGTATAGGTCGCGGCGCCGGTACCGGTAGTAACAACGGTATCGCCAGTTTTCATGCGAGACAGGGCATCGGTAGCGCTGAGTGCAGTATTGTTTGTGGTGACAGCGTAAGGGCCCGTGCCAGTTGCACCAGCAGCAGTCAGATCGCTGACGGTAGCAGCTTTGTTCGCGATGGTACCTTGACCATTGACGTTAAAACCGTTCAGACCCAGAGTATCAGAGTCGATTTTTTTCAGGTCGATAGTGATGGTCTGGCCGTCATTTGCGCCAACCTGAATTTTCATGGAACCGTCTTTTGCCAGCACGTTCACGCCGTTGAACTGGGTCTGACCGGATACACGGTCAATTTCGTCCAGACGGGATTTGATTTCGTCCTGAATAGAAGACAGGTCAGAATCGGAGTTGGTGCCGGTGGTTGCCTGAACGGTCAGTTCACGTACACGCTGTAAGTTGTTGTTGATTTCAGACAGTGCGCCTTCAGTGGTCTGCGCCAGAGAGATACCGTCGTTAGCGTTACGTGCCGCCTGAGTCAGGCCTTTAATGTTGGAGGTGAAACGGTTAGCAATCGCCTGACCCGCTGCGTCATCCTTCGCGCTGTTGATACGCAAGCCAGAAGACAGACGCTCGATAGAACTGGACAGAGCAGACTGGTTCTTGTTGATGTTGTTCTGAGTGATCAGCGAGAGGCTGTTGGTATTAATGACTTGTGCCATGATTCGTTATCCTATATTTCAAGTCGTTGATTACGTATTGGGTTTTCACCCGTCGGCTCAATCGCCGTCAAAGGTGTTATCGTCTGCCGTAAAACAACCTTTAGAATTTTTTTTACCAATCCCGCTTTTTTTTAGCCACCGAAATACTCTTTTCTCTGGCGCTTATTCGCGCCATTAAAAAAAAACAATTAAGCGTAAACTTTGACGCATTCAGGCCGATAACCCAGACATTCATTCTACGTGTCGACACATTTAAGGAATAAAAATGGCAAGCATTTCTTCATTGGGGATCGGATCGGGCCTGAAGCTGAGCGACATTCTGGATAGCCTGACCGCAGCTGAAAAAGCCACGTTAACGCCTATTACCAAACAGCAAACCTCCTACTCCGCTAAGCTCAGCGGCTACGGCACGTTGAAAAGCTCGCTGGAAGCGTTCCAGACCGCCAACACCGCGCTGTCTAAAGCCGACCTGTTTACCGCCACCACCACCGCCAGCTCGACTACCGCCTTTAGCGCCACCACTACCGGTAACGCCATTGCGGGTAAATACACTATCAGCGTTACGCAGCTGGCGCAGGCACAAACCCTGACTACCAGCGCAACGCAAAAAGACAGCAAAACGGCCATTGCTACCAGCGACAGCGTCCTGACCATTCAACAGGGCGGCGACAAAAAGCCGGTGACCATCGATATCAGCGCAGCAAACTCCTCGTTAACCGGGATCCGCGATGCTATCAACAATGCCAAAGCGGGCGTCAGCGCCAGTATCATTAACGTCGGGGGTGCCTACCGTTTGTCGATCACGTCGAACGACACCGGTAAAGATAACGGCATGACGCTGAGCGTCAGCGGCGACAGTGCGCTGCAGAGCTTTATGGGCTATAACGGCACCAAAGGCGATGCCGCTAACGGCATGTTAGAGAGCGTGACGGCGCAAAACGCCGAGCTGACGGTGAACAACGTTGCCATTGAAAACAGCAGCAACACCATTAGCGATGCGCTGGAAGACATTACGCTGAACCTCAATGATGTCACCACCGGCAACCAGACGCTGACCATCACCCAGGATACGACAAAAGCACAAGCGGCGGTAAAAGCGTGGGTGACCGCCTACAACGCCCTGCAGGATACCTTCAGCAGTCTGACCAAATATACTGCGGTTGATCCAGGTTCAGATAGTCAGAACGCCAACAACGGTGCCTTGATTGGTGATACTACGTTACGCACCATTCAGACCCAGCTAAAGAGCGCGCTGAGCAATACACTGAGCACCTCTTCTTACAAAACGTTGGCCCAGATTGGTATCACCTCCGACCCAAGTACCGGCGAGCTGGAAGTCGATGACGACAAACTCAGCGCCGCGCTGAAAAAAGACTCCTCCGCCGTTGGCACCCTGATCGTCGGCGACGGCAAAAAAACCGGTATCACTACCACCATCGGCAGCAACCTGACCAGCTGGCTCTCCAGCACTGGGATCATTCAGGCCGCTAAAGATGGCGTCAGCAAAACGCTGAACAAACTGACCAAAGACTATAACGCCGCCAGCGATCTGATCGATCAGAAAGTCGCGCGCTATAAAGATCAATTTACTCAACTGGACGTGCTGATGACCTCGTTAAATAACACCAGTAACTATTTAACGCAGCAGTTCGAATCTACCAGCAATTCCAAGTAATCATTCTTAACCAGGAGAGACATCATGTACGGGGCAAAAGGTACGCAGGCCTACGCACAGATTGGAGTAGAAAGCGCCGTGATGAGCGCCAGCCAGCAGCAGCTTGTCAGCATGCTGTTCGACGGCGCGCTCAGCGCGCTGATTCGCGCCCGCCTGTTTATGCAGGACGGCAATCTGCAGGGCAAAGGGCTTTCACTGTCGAAGGCAATTAACATCATCGAAAATGGCCTGAAAATCGGCCTTGATGAAGAGAGCCGCGATGAGCTGACGCAGAATCTGTTAGCGCTCTACGCCTATATGGTGAGACGACTTCTGCAGGCCAACCTGCACAATGACACCGGTGCCGTTGAAGAGGTGGAAAACCTCATGCGCAATATCGCCGATGCCTGGAAGGAATCTCTCCTTACGCCTAATTTGATTCAGGACGCCGTATAATGAGCTATGCACCGCACCTTTATCTCGCGTACCAACATCTGGTCGAAAAAAGCAACAGGATGCTGAGACTTGCTACGGAAGGACTATGGGATGAACTGATTGCCAGTGAAATGGAATACGTTAATGCGGTGCAAAAGATTGCTCAGTTAACCCAGATAAGTGAACCTACCGACCCTGTTCAGGAGCAGCTTCGTCCGCTGCTGCGCACGGTACTGGATAATGAAAACACCGTAAAACGTCTGCTACAGGCGCGCATGGATGAACTGGCCAAACTGGTGGGACAATCGTCGATCCAAAAGTCGGTGATGTCGACCTATGGCAAACAGGGGGGCCAGGTGCTGGTACCTCAGGATAATGTCGATCTGAACCATTAACAGGGTTCGCTCCGGCAACGGTTTGTGCCGGAGCGACAGCGCCTTACGGCAGTACGGACGGCAGCGGCGCTTTGGTCAGCGCAGCGGCACATTCTACCGTTGGACGTTCGACGCGCTGTAGCGCCATCCCATCATACTTCAACGTATTACCATCGCGCTTCACCGCGTAGACATCCAGCTTATCGGTGACGTTATAGACGTCCGCATCACGCAGCATCAGTTTCCCCGGAACAGCAATCACACGCTGCCACTGGCGACAGTCCAGGGTATCGCCATCACGGGTAACAATCAGGCTGCCCATCGCTTCGGGGCTCACCAACGCGCTTTGCGGGCCAACCGACTGCCAGTACCCTGCCAGCCCCGCCGGTGCCGGGGCTTTTACCACGGCGGAGTAATCGGTGATCTGCGCACAACCTGCCAGCGTTAACAGCGCCGCCACAATGGCTAATTTTTTCATTATTCGTCCTGTTCCGGGAGAAAAAAACAGAAACATTATAGCGTTAAACCGACTACCGTTTCACGGTAATTGACCATTGGCGTTTGCCAGATGAAAGGAAAAAGTCAGAAAGGGAAATGCCCGTTGTAGGCCGGATAAGCAAAGCGCCATCCGGCACTACAAAACACTGTTGCCGGATGGCGGCGTAAACGCCTTATCCAGCCTACACACTCAATATTAAACCTGCATGCCCATCACGTCCTGATACGCGCTCACCAGCTTATTGCGCACCTGAATCCCCATCTGCAGCGAGACCGACGCTTTTTGCAAGTCGGTCATCACATCGTTCAGCGCGATGCCCGGCTCCCCCAGCGAAAACTTCTCCGCCTGCGCCTTCGCGCTGTTTTGCGTTTCGCTCACCCGATCCAACGCGGCGTGAAGCTGCCCGGCAAAGCTGATGCTTGGTTGCGTATCCACGCTCTGATTGCGCGCCATCGCCGCCGTGGCCTGCAGCTGTGACAGAACACCTTCAATACCCTGAATCGCCATATGAACTCCCGGATTGTGTTTAACTTGGAGACGAGCTTACCAGTTTGTCAATAAGATAAAGGCGCTAAATAGCACCATAAAAATGGGTTATTTGGCCCATCAAATTTCCTAAAGAAACAAATAATGGCATGGCTATCTTTATGTGTTCTGACCTGGGAGTCTGCTTTGTTTTCGTTAACGTTTAACGCCATTGATCAGGATCGACGAGGTGCGCAATGAGCGCGAGTGCTACGGCTACACCACAAAATAAAACCTTAGAGTGGGTCAACCGCCTGCGCGCGAATCCTAAAATTCCACTGATGGTCGCCAGCGCAGCTGCGGTGGCCGTACTGGTGGCGATGGTGCTGTGGGCAAAAACCCCGGACTATCGTACGCTGTTCAGCAACCTGTCCGATCAGGACGGCGGGGCCATCGTCACGCAGTTAACCCAGATGAACGTCCCCTACCGCTTTGCCGATAACGGCGGCGCGCTGGAAGTACCTGCGGATAAAGTTCACGAACTGCGTCTGCGCCTGGCGCAGATTGGCCTGCCGAAGGGCGGCGCGGTTGGCTTTGAGCTGCTCGACCAGGAAAAATTCGGCATCAGCCAGTTCAGCGAGCAGGTGAACTACCAGCGCGCGCTGGAGGGCGAACTGGCCCGTACCATTGAAACCCTCGGCCCGGTGAAAAGCGCTCGCGTGCACTTAGCCATGCCGAAGCCATCGCTGTTCGTCCGTGAACAAAAATCCCCTTCCGCCTCCATCACCGTCAACCTGGAACCGGGTCGCGCGCTCGATGAAGGCCAGATTTCTGCCGTGGTGCATCTGGTGTCCAGCGCCGTAGCGGGCTTACCGCCGGGTAACGTGACGCTGGTCGATCAGGGCGGCCATCTGCTGACCCAGTCCAATACCAACGCCCGTGACCTCAACGATGCGCAGTTAAAATACACCGCCGACGTGGAAGGCCGCGTTCAGCGCCGTATCGAAGCCATTCTGGGGCCGATTGTCGGCAACGGCAACGTCCACGCGCAGGTTACCGCCCAGCTTAACTTCGACAATAAAGAACAAACCGACGAGCAGTATCGCCCGAACGGCGATGCCAGCCAGGCAGCGGTGCGTTCCCGTCAGGTCAGCGAAAGCGATCAGGTAGGCAGCCCTTATCCGGGCGGTGTAC
Organism: Kluyvera sp. 142486; assembly: GCF_046569695.1. Taxonomy (NCBI): domain Bacteria; kingdom Pseudomonadati; phylum Pseudomonadota; class Gammaproteobacteria; order Enterobacterales; family Enterobacteriaceae; genus Kluyvera; species Kluyvera sp. 142486. Next base: position 86,660 of record NZ_JBKHUI010000011.1, on the reverse strand, counting down.
CGGGCGCGTTAGCCAACACCCCGGCTCCGGCACCTTCGGCTCCGATCAGCACGCCGCCAGCCAATCAGGCTAACGGCCAGACCGCCGCGAACCGGAATACCACCACCACCGGCCCGCGTAATACGCAGCGCAATGAAACCAGCAACTACGAGCTTGATCGCACCATCATGCACACCAAAAAGAACGTTGGCGATATCCAGCGTCTGTCGGTGGCCGTGGTGGTCAACTATCGCAATCTGCCGGACGGTAAACCGCTGCCGCTGACCAGCGATCAGATGAAGCAGATTGAAGATCTGACCCGCGAAGCGATGGGCTTCTCCACCACCCGTGGCGACACCCTGAATGTGGTCAACTCACCGTTTAACGATACTGATGAAAGCGGCGGCGAACTGCCGTTCTGGAAGCAGCAGTCGTTTATCGATCAGCTGTTGTCCGCCGGTCGTTGGTTACTGGTGCTGATCGTTGCCTGGCTGCTGTGGCGTAAAGCGATTAAACCGCAGCTCCAGCGTCGCGAAGCTCTCGCATTGGCCGCTGCCGAGCAGACCAAAGTTAAGCAAGAAACGCAGCAGGCCGTTGAGGTCCGCCTCAGCAAAGATGAACAGACCCAGCAGCGCCGTGCTAATCAGCGCCTGAGCGCTGAGGTGATGAGCCAGCGTATCCGCGAAATGTCTGATAACGATCCGCGCGTGGTAGCGCTGGTCATTCGCCAATGGATGAATAACGACCATGAGTAACCTGTCAGGAATCGATAAAAGCGTCATTTTGCTGATGACGATTGGCGAAGACCGCGCGGCGGAGGTGTTTAAGCACCTCAGCACCCGCGAAGTACAGCAGTTGAGTACCGCGATGGCGGGCGTGAAGCAGATCTCTAATCAACAGCTGACCGACGTGCTGGCCGAGTTCGAGCAAGAGGCCGAGCAGTTCGCGGCGCTGAGCGTCAACGCCAACGAATATCTGCGTACGGTGCTGGTGAAAGCGCTGGGCGAAGAGCGTGCCGCCAGCCTGCTGGAGGATATTCTCGAAACCCGCGAAACCACCAGCGGCATCGAAACGCTCAACTTTATGGAGCCACAGAGCGCCGCCGATATTATCCGCGACGAGCACCCGCAGATTATCGCCACCATCCTCGTGCACCTCAAACGTGCTCAGGCGGCGGATATTCTGGCGCTGTTCGACGAACGTCTGCGTCACGATGTGATGCTGCGTATCGCCACCTTCGGCGGTGTGCAGCCGGCGGCGCTGGCGGAGTTGACCGAAGTGCTGAACAACCTGCTCGACGGCCAGAACCTCAAGCGCAGCAAAATGGGCGGCGTGAGAACGGCTGCCGAAATTATCAACCTGATGAAAACGCAGCAGGAAGAGGCGGTTATTACCGCAGTACGCGAATTCGACGGCGATCTGGCGCAGAAAATTATCGACGAGATGTTCCTGTTCGAAAACCTGGTCGAGGTCGACGATCGCAGTATCCAGCGCCTGCTGCAGGAAGTGGACTCCGAATCGCTGCTTATTGCCCTCAAAGGTTCCGAGCCGCCGTTGCGCGAGAAGTTCCTGCGCAATATGTCCCAGCGCGCGGCCGACATTCTGCGCGACGATCTGGCCAACCGTGGCCCGGTCCGTCTGTCTCAGGTCGAGAACGAACAGAAAGCCATCCTGCTTATTGTGCGTCGTCTGGCGGAAACCGGCGAGATGGTGATTGGCAGCGGAGACGACACCTATGTCTGATACCACGCCGTGGAAAGTCTGGCAGCCTGACGATCTCTCGCCGCCGATGGAAATGGAGTTTACCCCGCTCTCCCTCGATGAGCCGAGTGAAGAGCAGGAGGAGATCTCCGCTGAACAGCTACAGCAGCAGCAACTGGCTCAGCTGCAGATTCAGGCCCACGAACAGGGCTACCAGGCCGGTCTGCGTGAAGGTCACGCCGCCGGTCAGCAGCAGGGCTATCAGGAAGGTCTGGCACAAGGGCTCGAACAGGGCCTGGCGCAGGCTAAACAGGAGCAGGCCCCCATTCACGCCCGGATGCAGCAGCTGGCGAGCGAGTTTCAGCATACGCTGGATACCCTCGACAGCGTGATTGCCTCGCGCCTGATGCAGATGGCGCTGGAAGCGGCGCGACAGATTGTCGGCCAGGTACCGGTGGTGGATAACACCGCGCTGATTAAGCAGATCCAATCATTACTCCAGCAAGAACCGCTGTTCAGCGGTAAACCCCAGCTGCGCGTCAGCCCGGAAGATCTGCCGCGCGTTGAGGAGATGCTCGGCGCCACACTCAACCTGCACGGCTGGCGTCTGCGCGGTGACCCGACGCTGCACCCCGGCGGCTGCAAAGTCTCCGCCGATGAAGGCGATCTCGATGCCAGCGTCGCCACGCGCTGGCAGGAACTGTGCCGCCTGGCGGCACCGGGAGCCTGCTGATGACCGTGCGCCTGACCCGCTGGCTGAATACGCTCGACAATTTTGAAGCGCGCATCGCGCAGTTGCCTGCCGTGCGCCGCTACGGTCGCCTGACTCGCGCCACCGGGCTGGTGCTGGAAGCCACTGGGTTGCAGCTACCGCTTGGCGCGACCTGCATTATTGAACGCCAGCAAGGGGCAGAGATGCAGGAAGTGGAGGCCGAAGTGGTCGGCTTCAACGGTCATCGCCTGTTTTTAATGCCGCTTGAAGAGGTGGAAGGCATTCTGCCCGGCGCGCGCGTCTATGCCCGTAACACCGCCGGCGATGGCCTGCAAAGCGGTAAACAGCTGCCGCTTGGCCCGGCCCTGCTGGGCCGCGTGCTGGACGGCAGCGGCAAACCACTCGACGGCCTGCCAGCCCCCGATACCACCGAAACCGGGGCGCTGATCACCGCGCCGTTTAACCCCTTACAGCGCACGCCGATTGAGCACGTGCTGGATACCGGCGTACGGCCGATCAACGCCCTGCTCACCGTCGGGCGCGGCCAGCGTATGGGGCTGTTTGCTGGCTCCGGCGTCGGTAAGAGCGTGCTGCTCGGCATGATGGCCCGCTATACCCGCGCCGACGTGATTGTCGTCGGGCTAATCGGCGAACGTGGCCGTGAAGTGAAAGACTTTATCGAGAACATTCTCGGCATCGAAGGCCGTGCGCGTTCGGTGGTGATTGCCGCCCCGGCGGACGTCTCTCCCCTGCTGCGTATGCAGGGTGCCGCCTACGCGACCCGCGTGGCGGAAGATTTCCGCGACCGTGGTCAGCACGTTCTGCTGATCATGGATTCCCTGACCCGCTACGCGATGGCGCAGCGTGAGATCGCGCTGGCGATCGGCGAACCACCGGCTACCAAAGGCTATCCGCCCTCCGTGTTTGCCAAACTGCCCGCGCTGGTTGAACGTGCGGGCAACGGTATCACCGGCGGTGGTTCAATCACCGCGTTTTATACCGTACTGACCGAAGGCGACGATCAGCAGGACCCAATTGCCGACTCCGCGCGCGCCATCCTTGATGGCCATATCGTGCTGTCGCGTCGGCTGGCAGAGGCCGGGCACTACCCGGCGATTGATATTGAAGCGTCAATCAGTCGCGCGATGACCGCGCTCATCAGCGAAGAGCATTACGCTCGGGTGCGCAACTTTAAGCAGCTGCTCTCGAGCTTCCAGCGTAACCGCGACCTGATAAGCGTCGGCGCGTACGCCAAGGGCAGCGATCCGATGCTCGACAGGGCCATTACGCTCTGGCCGCATCTGGAAGCATTTTTACAGCAAGGCATTCTTGAAAAAGCAGACTGGGAATCTTCAATCCAGGCCCTGGAATTGATCTTCCCATCGTCATAGTGAAGCAAGAGGATCACAAATATGGCGCAGCACGGTGCATTAGCAACGCTGAAAGAATTGGCAGAAACCGACGTAGACAACGCCGCCCTGGTACTGGGCGAGATGCGCCGCGGCTGCCAGCAGGCGGAAGAACAGCTCAAAATGTTGATGGACTATCAACTGGAATACCAGAACAGCCTGAATAACGACATGACGCAGGGCATTGCCAGCCTGCGATGGCAGAACTACCAGCAGTTTATTCAGACGCTGGAAAAAGCCATCGATCAGCACCGTCAGCAGTTGGTTCAGTGGAATAACAAAGTGGAACAGGCGCTGAATTTCTGGCGCGAGAAAAAACAGCGCTTGCAGGCATGGCAGACGCTCCAGGACCGACAAGCCTCTGCCGCGCTGCTGGCAGAAAACCGTCTTGATCAGAAAAAAATGGATGAGTTTGCCCAACGCGCAACCTTGAGGAAACCCGAATGATTACTCTGCCTAACCTTGCTGTTAGCGATGCGAACCTTGCAGGTGCGGACGCGACGGCGAAAACCCCGGGGTCTCCCGAGGATTTTCTGGCGCTGTTGGCAGGCGCATTAACCCAAAGTGCCGATCCAAATGGTGCCAAAACCGCACTGTTGACCGGCGACGATGCAAAAAGCCTGCGCGATATTAAAGTTCAGGGACAGTCATTGACCAAATGGCTGGTTCAGCAGGAAGCCACGCGTGCCAACGCTGGCACCGAGCCTGACCTCGATTTAACAACCTCGAGCGACGCGCAGTCGCTGCTCAGCTCGCTGGCAGCCCACCTGAAAGGTGAGCTAGCTGCCGACAAAACCGGTATTGCCGATGCGAAGAGTGACGACGATACCACTGAGAGCAAACTCAGCGACGATGACCTTAAAAGTCTCAGCGCGTTAATGGCAATGCTGCCAGTCACCCCGCCGACTCAGCAGGCGGCGACCGTCACCGCGCCTGTGCAAAATGGTGACACGCTTAGTTCGCTGACCACCGCACTCAGCCGTGGTGGTGCAAAATCTCAGGGCTTTGTGGATGTCAAAGGCACGCCGACCACGCAAACGGGCGTTGATGCTCGCACGCTGCCCGCCGATTCCGCCTTTGTGATCCCAACGCAGAAAGCAGAATCCGAAAGCGTCTCAAGCCCAACGGCCGCAACCGCTGCGCTGGCGCCGGTCGCCAACCAGAACCATGCGGCACCGGTTCTTCCGACAGCGGCTACGGCAAATATTCGCGCCCAGCTTGGCACCCCGGACTGGCAGCAGAACGTGAGCCAGCACATCACGCTCTTTACCCGTTCGGGCCAACAGACCGCCGAACTGCGCCTGCATCCGGAATCGCTCGGTCAGGTTCACATTACGCTGAAGGTGGAAGACAACCTGGCGCAAATCCAGATGGCTTCCCCGCACAGCCACGTTCGCGCTGCGCTGGAAGCCGCGCTGCCGGTGCTGCGTACGCAGCTTGAGGGGAACGGTATACAGCTGGGACAGAGTAATATCAGCAGCGATGGTTTTGCCGGGCAGCAGCAACAGCCTTCATCACAACAGTCGTTTTCCGCGCGTAGCAACGCTGACGGCCGTGAAAATCAGGACGACAATGAACTTCTTGTCGTCCCTGCCGCCCTGCAATCCGCCGCGCGCGGAGACAATGCGGTAGACATCTTTGCTTAAACGCCCGAGGTAACACGATTATTCCCGTCTTTTCCACGCTTTGACCCGCGCGGGAGGCGGGATAATCATCGGATAAGCAGTAGTAAAAAGGAAGACCGCATCAGATGACTGACACCGCTATCAATAAAAAGAGCAAACGCTCCCTCTGGATCCCCCTGCTGGTGCTGGTAACGCTCGCCGCCTGCGCCACCGCTGGCTACAGCTACTGGCGTTTAACCAACAAAGCGGAGACCGCCGCGCCAAAAGAAGCGCCGCCGCCCGCCGCGCCGGTCTTCTTCCCGCTGGATACCTTTACCGTCAATCTCGGCGATGCCGACCGCGTGCTGTACGTTGGCGTCACGCTGCGCATGAAGTCTGAGACCGACCGCGCCCGGCTGAATGACTATCTGCCGGAAGTGCGCAGCCGTATGCTCCTGCTGCTCTCACGCCAGGATGCGACTAAGCTTGCTACTGATGATGGTAAAAAACAGCTCGCCGCCGAGATTAAAGAGACGCTGAGCGCGCCGTTAATTGCCGGTCAGCCGAAACAGAACATCACTGACGTGCTGTATACAGCCTTTATTTTGCGATAGCACCATGGGCGATAGCATTCTTTCTCAGGCCGAAATTGACGCGCTGTTGAACGGCGACAGCGACAATCCTAACGAACCGCAGGCACGCGCTACGGGCGAAGATGATATTCGCCCCTACGATCCCAATACCCAGCGACGCGTCGTCCGCGAGCGTCTGCAGGCGCTGGAGATCATCAATGAGCGTTTTGCCCGCCACTTCCGTATGGGGCTGTTCAACCTGCTGCGCCGTAGCCCGGACATCACCGTGGGGGCGATTCGCATTCAGCCCTACCACGAGTTTGCCCGCAACCTGCCGGTGCCGACCAACCTTAACCTGATCCATCTGAAGCCGCTGCGCGGCACCGGTCTGGTGGTGTTCTCGCCAAGCCTGGTGTTTATCGCCGTGGATAACCTGTTTGGTGGCGATGGGCGTTTTCCAACCAAAGTAGAAGGTCGCGAGTTCACCCATACCGAGCAGCGGGTCATCAACCGCATGCTGAAGCTGGCGCTGGAAGGCTATAGCGACGCATGGAAAGCGATTAACCCGCTGGAAGTGGAGTACGTACGATCGGAGATGCAGGTGAAGTTCACCAATATCACCACCTCACCGAACGACATTGTGGTGAATACTCCGTTCCACGTGGAGATTGGCAACCTGACCGGCGAGTTTAATATCTGCCTGCCGTTCAGCATGATCGAGCCGCTGCGCGAACTGTTGGTCAACCCGCCGCTGGAAAACTCGCGCCATGAAGATCAGAACTGGCGCGAAAACCTGGTGCGCCAGGTGCAGCATTCCGAGCTGGAACTGGTAGCAAACTTCGCCGATATCTCGCTTCGACTTTCACAAATACTCAAACTACAACCCGGTGATGTGCTGCCGATAGAGAAGCCCGATCGCATTATTGCGCACGTCGACGGCGTGCCGGTGCTAACCAGCCAGTACGGCACGGTTAACGGGCAATATGCGCTGCGCGTAGAACATTTGATCAACCCGATTTTGAATTCGCTGAACGAGGAACAGCCCAAATGAGTGATATGAATACTCCACCCGATGACAACAGCGGATCCGTGGACGATCTGTGGGCTGACGCGCTGAACGAACAGAAAACGACCAGCAGCAAAAGCGCTGCCGATGCGGTATTCCAGCAACTGGGCGGCGGTGACGTCAGCGGCACGCTGCAGGATATCGATCTGATCATGGATATTCCGGTCAAGCTGACCGTTGAGCTGGGGCGTACCCGGATGACCATCAAAGAACTGCTGCGCCTGACGCAGGGTTCCGTGGTGGCGCTGGACGGTCTGGCCGGCGAGCCGCTGGACATCCTGATCAACGGCTATCTGATTGCCCAGGGTGAAGTCGTGGTCGTGGCCGACAAGTACGGCGTACGCATCACCGACATCATTACGCCGTCAGAACGTATGCGCCGCCTGAGCCGTTAAGATGAGCACCAACCACGCTGCACTACCCGCACCTGCTGCCCACGCCGCCGCGCCGTCAAGCCACGGTGCGGCGGCTGCACCGGCCACCACGCCGGTGACCGTTGCCCATGTCAATGAACCCATGACCTCACCATTGATTCAGGTGAGCGGCGCATTGCTGGGCATTATTGTCTTGATTCTGGCCGCCGCGTGGGTAGTCAAACGCGTGATGCCTGGTGCGATGAGAAATCAGGCCGCTAGCGGGCTGAAAGTGAGCGCCAGCGCTTCGCTTGGCACTCGCGAACGCGTCGTCATTGTGAACGTCGACGACGCGCGTCTGGTGCTTGGCGTCACCGCCCAGCAGGTCACGCTGCTGCATAAACTGCCGCCTGCGCCGACCGATAGCCAGCCGCAGGCCACTGCACCTGAATTTGCTTCACTGATGAAAAATATGCTTAAGCGTCCCGGGAGATCCTGATGCGTCGTATTTATTCCCTTGCGCTGAGCGGGCTGTTACTGCTGTCGCCTTCTGCTTTTGCTGAACTTCCTGGCCTCATCAGCCAACCGCTGGCGAACGGCGGCCAGAGCTGGTCGCTGCCGATTCAGACGCTGGTATTTATTACCTCGCTGACCTTTCTTCCGGCCATTTTGCTGATGATGACCAGCTTCACCCGTATCATCATCGTCTTCGGCCTGCTGCGCAGCGCCCTGGGCACACCGTCCGCGCCGCCTAACCAGGTACTGCTGGGGCTGGCGCTGTTCCTCACCTTTTTCATCATGTCGCCGGTCATCGATAAGGTTTACACCGACGCCTATCAGCCGTTCAGCGAAGACAAAATTACGATGCAGGACGCGCTGGAAAAAGGGGCGCAGCCGCTACGTGAATTTATGCTCCGCCAGACGCGTGAAGCCGACCTGGCGCTGTTTGCCCGGCTGGCCAACAGCCAGCCGATTCAGGGGCCAGAAGCGGTGCCGATGCGCATCCTGCTCCCGGCTTACGTCACCAGCGAGCTGAAAACCGCCTTCCAGATTGGCTTCACCATTTTTATCCCATTCCTGATTATCGACCTGGTGATCGCCAGCGTACTGATGGCGCTGGGGATGATGATGGTGCCCCCCGCTACTATCGCGCTACCGTTTAAGCTAATGCTGTTTGTGCTGGTTGACGGCTGGCAACTGCTGGTCGGTTCGCTGGCGCAGAGTTTTTACAGTTAAGGAGTACCCATGACCCCTGAATCCGTCATGATGATGGGCACCGAAGCGATGAAGGTAGCGCTGGCACTGGCCGCTCCGCTGCTGCTGGTCTCGCTGGTGACCGGTTTGATTATCAGTATCCTGCAGGCGGCGACGCAGATTAACGAAATGACGCTGTCGTTCATTCCCAAAATCATCGCCGTGTTTATCGCGATCATCGTCGCCGGGCCGTGGATGCTTAATCTGCTGCTGGACTACGTGCGCACGCTGTTCAGCAACCTGCCCTATATCATCGGCTAAGCGCAATGCTCAATGTTACCAGCGACCAGTGGCTCTCCTGGCTCAGCCTCTATTTCTGGCCGCTGCTGCGCGTGCTGGCGCTGGTCACCACCGCGCCGATTTTGAGCGAGCGCTCGGTACCTAAACGCGTCAAGGTGGGGTTGGGCGTCATTATCACCCTCGTTATCGCCCCTTCTTTGCCGGTGGTGGAAGTGCCCATTTTCTCGGCAACCGCGCTCTGGCTGGCGCTACAGCAGATTCTTATCGGCATTGCGCTCGGGTTTACCATGCAGTTTGCTTTTGCCGCGATACGCTACTGCGGCGAGATTATCGGCCTGCAAATGGGGCTGTCATTTGCGACGTTTGTCGACCCTGGCAGCAACCTCAACATGCCGATCCTGGCGCGTATTATGGATATGCTCGCCCTGCTGCTGTTTTTAGTATTTAACGGCCATTTGTGGCTGATTTCGCTGCTGGTCGACACCTTCCACACCCTGCCCATCGGCGGCGAGCCCATCAACAGCAACGCGTTTCTGGCGCTAACCCGCGCGGGCGGCATGATTTTCCTCAACGGACTGATGCTAGCGCTGCCGATCATCACTCTGCTGCTAACGGTTAACCTGGCGCTGGGGATGCTCAACCGCATGACGCCGCAGCTGTCGGTCTTCGTTATCGGTTTTCCCATTACCCTCACCGTCGGTATTCTACTGATGGCCGCATTAATGCCGCTTATCGCACCGTTCTGCGAGCACTTATTTAGCGAGATATTTGATCTATTAGCAGATATTATCAGTGAGTTACCACGCATAAATTCTCCATAATGCCCCCCTGGTTATTATAAGGAAATTCCTAAAGTCAAACGTAAAAAACATCTACCAGCATATCGCTGGCGCGGGTTATTTGTTTTTAGGTCTTTCACATAACATAACATTTACTTTACTTTGAGATGATTCCTGGCAAATTATACGTAACTTTACGGGATAGTTGATGCCGCCTGTTCGTCTTCATCCTCTTGTTTTTTTATTTTTCCAGGTTCGTTGCGGCGATGAAGTTCGAAGGCAATGGGTTAATTATCGTTACGCATTGAGTGAGGGTATGCCATGTCAACGATTATTATGGATTTATGTAGTTATACGCGGCTAGGGTTAACCGGATACCTGGCCAGTCGTGGGGTAAAAAAACGTGATATTGACAATGTAGATAACGTCGACGGACTCGCTGAGATCTGTGCTGCTCGCGGTCCGGCTGTCGTGTTTATTAATGAGGACTGCTTCATTCATGATGTGCAGAGTAGTCTGCATATTAAGCAGATCATTAATCAACACCCCAGGACGTTGTTCATTGTTTTTATGGCGATTGCCAATATACATTTTGACGAATATCTAATGGTGCGCAGTAATCTGCTAATTAGTTCTAAATCAATAAAACCCGAAACGCTCGATAGCATCCTGGGGAATTATCTGAAAAAAGAAACGGCAGAAGTAAAGCAAACTAATATCTCTACCCTGTCATTAAGTCGGACGGAATCCAGCATGCTGAAAATGTGGATGTCAGGACAGGGAACGATACAAATATCCGATCAGATGAATATTAAAGCTAAAACCGTATCGTCACATAAGGGTAATATTAAAAAGAAAATAAAAACGCATAACAAGCAGGTTATCTATCATGTTGTTCGTCTGGCGGAAAATGTCACCTCCGGCATCTACGTCAATATGCGCTAGGACAACGACAGCAGGGAAACTGGCGGTATCGCTACCGCCAGATGATTCAATTACGCTTCGCTCTCCACGAAAATGCCATCAGGGTGCCCCGACTCGTTGAAGAACCAGATCCCCAGCGGATAATCCTCCAGCGACACCAGATACATCGTGCCTTCGTTAAACTGCTCAATTGCCAGCACGACACCGGAGCGACGCGGCCCCCCATCTGTCTTGACCGTCACACGATCGTTAACTTGCATAAACGTCATCTCCTGAGTGGTTTAGCCCAGTTTAGAACAAAATGACCGCGCTGACAGCGCCCCGCTGCATAAGTGCTTAATTCTCATTCACATTGACAAAATCGCTCAAATTTTGAGCAATATTATTCATCAGATGTATACTTATACAGGGACGGAAATAAAGGGTATCTGTGATGAAGATGGCGATTGACCCCCGAGGGGTAAACGTTGATGCGCTGCTGGCAGCTATCAACGAAATCAGCGAAAGCGAAATCCACCGCGCGACTGATGACCCACACCACGTGAGCGTCGACGGCCGCGAATACCATACCTGGCGCGATCTGGCGGAAGCCTTTGAGTTGGATATCCACGATTTCAGTGCCACGGAAATCACACGCTGAATGGAAAAAAAATCCCGACACGCGAGCGTCGGGATCAACCTTGCCTAAGCAAGAAGCATTGAAATATTCGTTACATCAGGAAACCTGACGTGGATGAAACATTATCGTCGTTTATGTCAAATGACAAGAATTATTCACCTAATAAATTAATATGACAGCGTAGTCGTGCTTACGTAGACAATTCGCTAACATAATGATAAATCAGGAATATAGCATTTTTATTTTCAGATTTGCGCCACCCAGGCTTTGAGATTAATCCCATTCAACCGGGATTCCATAAGTGAAACTTATATTTCATGCCGTGATTAATCACCCTGCTAGCCATCTTTCGCGCAGACCTGATTTCGCCCACCGGTTTTAGCCTGATACAGGCGCTTGTCGGCAATAGATTGCAGGTGCTGGAAGTCGTACTGTTCCAGTTCTTCACTACTGCATACGCCCAGCGACGCGCTCACCCGAATAGTCTGTTTTCTGGCAATCAGGATTTCCCGACTGTTGATGCTGTCCCGGATACGTTCGGCAATCACCTCCGCCTGCGCCAGCGACGTGCCTGGCAGCACGATACAAAATTCCTCCCCGCCGACTCGGCCCGCAATATCGTCCTGGCGGATCTTATTGAGGATCACCCGGCCGATATGAATCAGCACCCGGTCACCTGCCTGATGGCCAAAGCGGTCGTTAATGCTTTTGAAATGATCCAGATCGAGTTGGATCACCGCCAGCGGTTCACCGGCCCGCTGGCAGGTTGCTAGCGCCATACCCGCGCGCTCAAATAGTGACCCACGGTTGTAGAGGCGGGTGAGCATATCGTGCCACGCGCGCCACTCAAGTGAATCCTGCAACGAGGACATATTCCGCACCATACGGCGGATAACCATCCAGGAGATCAGCAGCATAGCGGTAAACAGCAGCCACAGCAGCGTGATGGCAATACTGATGGAGCCGAAATCACCGCGAATCCCCTCTTCCAGAGAGTGAATGCGCAGCAGTACGCCGTCAAAATTCCGCAGTTTCTCCCAGCTGATATAGCGCGACAACTGGCGCACACTGCCTTCATTTTCCGATTCGTAGGCCCGCGCCAGCTGTGCCTGGACTTCCTGCGACAGCTGGTTGTGCTTTGATTTATCGGGTTCAGAAGAGGCAATCAGGTTCATGCGTCGGTCATAAAGCTGATATTCACCTTCATCCTCCCCTTCCACCGCGCGCGTGAGAAACTGGGTCATTTCGCTGACCGAGAGCTGAATGGCCAGCACGCCAAACCAGTACTGCTGATAATCAAGCGGCACCGCTGCCGTGACGGTCTGCGCCACCGGCGTTTTATCGCGGCTAAAGGTGGTTTGCCACTTAACGCCCCGCTCCGGGTTATCTCGCTGCGACTGCTGGATAAACCACGGGCTGGTTGCCAGTCGATAGTAATACTCCGTGATGCTGCCTTCCTGCGTCGGTTCGGTACTGAGATAAAAACCGGCGCGTGAGACGTACAGCATATGAGTTTCAAAACGCGCCAGATGCTGACGCGTCATCGCCGACAGACGCAGCAGATAACCAAGCTCAATGGCGGCCATAAACTCGTTGCCCAGCAGCGGATTATCGCGAGAGAGCAGGTTAGTGTGTTCAACAAACTCATCGGATACGCCGTTCAGCGGCAGCGTACGGTTGTTGTTCAGGGAGATACGCCAGTCGGCCTGCCCGCGCTGGCGCTCAAACTCTTGCTCGGCGGTACGCAACACTTCGAACGCCAGCGGAATTTGCAGCGCTGATTGCATGCCGTTGCGGAAAAACATCAGCCGGTCGGTATTGAACTGCAGCTGCGCGTCCATATCGTTGGTGACGTTCTTCAGATTATTACGCTGGCTGGAGATATAGGCGTCTTCAAGCACGATGGTTTCGCGCCAGGTCAGCAGCGTTGAAAAGAACAACACCACCAGAAAGCAGATATTCACCACTCGGTCTGGACGAATACGGTGCGTTAACTTTGCCCACCAGCCTGCGGGGGTTACTGTCGTCACGTTCACGGGTGGCACAATTGCGCTCCCACACTCTCGTTTGGGCCGAGCACCCGATACTGTTCTATACTTGCCTGCTGCAGATAATTCATGGTGCTCCACGACGACATACTATGACAAAGCGCCAGAATAATGCGGCGCTAAACCGCCCGGCAAGCGCCGGGCGCAAAGGTAGAGACTAAACTTGCTCCTGCGGAGGAATCTCGCCTGGGATCAACTCGTCTTCGCGGAATGCCTCCCGCTTAACGCCAAAGCCGTCATACCAGCGACACTCCACCATCCCGCTGGCATACCCCGTTACAACCATCCGCGGCCCACCGTTTTTGGGCCTGACTTCATCACTGACCAAAAAGACCATTGTTGCCTCCGGTATCAGGGTGAAACTGTTTCACCTTAGCCGATCCACAGACGGTTTGCGTACCGGAACCGCACTTTTTATGCGTCGGTTTTTCGCCAGCGTGAGACCAGATTCACCGCCGCCAGCACCACCGCGCCAATAATAAAACCGAGCACCAGGTTAGCGAACGTCGGCACCAGCGCAGCAAGCCATGCGCCCTGCTGGGCAGCAAACGCTTCGATAGCATGATGCACCGGTGCCACGCCGTGAACCACGATGCCGCCGCCGACCAAAAACATCGCCAGCGTGCCCACCACCGATAGCGTTTTCATCAGCCAGGGGGCAACCACCAACAGCCCTTTACCCACGCCTTGCGCCAGCGCGTTGCGCTTCTCCACCAGCCAGTAGCCCATATCATCGAGCTTCACAATCACGCCGACCAGGCCATACACGCCGATGGTCACCAGAATGGCGATGCCGGATAAAATCAGCACCTGATTGAGCAGCGGCGCTTCCGCCACGATGCCGAGAGTGATGGCAACGATTTCGGCGGAGAGAATAAAATCGGTGCGAATAGCGCCTTTGACTTTGTCCCGCTCGTAAAGGGCGGGGTCCTGCTGTGCTATCGCTTCCAGTCGTTTCTGACGCGCGGCATCATCACCTTTATGCTTACGTTCATGAAGGGTATGCAGCACCTTCTCCACGCCTTCAAAACAGAGGTACGCGCCGCCAATCATCAACAGTGGCGTCACGGCCCACGGAATAAACGCGCTGATGAGCAGCGCCAGCGGCACCAGAATGACCTTGTTGAGCAGCGACCCTTTCGCCACGCTCCACACCACCGGCAGCTCCCGGTTGGCCCGCACGCCAGACACCTGCTGGGCGTTCAGCGACAAATCATCCCCCAACACACCAGCGGTTTTCTTCGCCGCCAGTTTCCCCATCATCGAGATATCATCCAGCAAGGTGGCGATGTCATCTAACAAGGTTAATAAGCTACTTCCTGCCACAAATGTCTTCCTTCATTTTTTTAGTGATAACAAAGTATGAAGCAAAATCGCGCGGGGTGTAAGAGATACATATTTGCAACATAAAAACAACATCAAGCCCTGAATTAAAGCACTCGCCAGCGCGGTAGTTTTGGCGTTTACTATCTGCCTGCTTGCTATTTTGCCGTGAGGAAGTATGCGTTTTAAACAACTGTTACCGCTGATAGGCGCGCTGTTCGCGCTGTACATTATCTGGGGCTCAACTTACTTTGCCATCAGCATTGGCGTTGCCAGCTGGCCCCCCTTAATGATGGCGGGCATTCGCTTCCTGTCGGCGGGCGTGGTGTTAATGGGGTTTCTGCTCGCTACCGGTCATCGCTTACCGGCGCGCAAGCCGCTTTTCAATGCCGCCATCATTGGCGTGCTGCTCCTGGCGGTGGGTAACGGGATGGTAACCGTCGCGGAACATCAGAACGTACCTTCCGGTATCGCCGCCGTGATGGTTGCCACCGTACCTTTATTTACCCTCTGCTTTAGCCGTTTTTTTGGCATTGCTACCCGCAAGCTGGAGTGGCTGGGGATTGCCATTGGTCTCGCAGGCATTGTGCTGCTCAACAGCGGCGGCAACCTCAGCGGCAACCCGTGGGGCGCATTGATGATCCTGATTGGTTCGTTGAGCTGGGCGTTTGGTTCGGTGTACGGATCGCGTATTGAACTGCCGACCGGCATGATGGCAGGCGCCATCGAGATGCTGGCCGCCGGCATTGTCCTGATGGTCGCCTCGCTGCTCAGCGGTGAGCGTTTAACCACCCTGCCGAGCCTGCACGGTTTTCTGGCGGTGGGCTATCTGGCGGTCTTTGGCTCAATCATTGCCATCAACGCCTATATGTATTTGATTCGCAACGTCACGCCAGCGGTGGCAACCAGCTATGCCTACGTCAACCCGGTAGTCGCCGTGCTGTTAGGCACCGGCTTTAACGGTGAGCACCTCTCCGGTACCGAGTGGGTGGCGCTGGCAATTATCATTGCCGCCGTGGTGTTGGTGACGCTGGGGAAATATCTCTTCCCGGCAAAAGCCGCCGCTATTCCCTGCCAGACCCAGAAGTAAAACTCAGGCGGGAAATTCCCTGAATACCGATCTGCGCGCTGCCTTCTCCGCCGCAGATCCACTCCTCCAGCCGCTCGCACAGCGCGGCGTCCGTGAGCTTCTCACGCCCGCGCAACGCGCACTCCCATACCACCAGCACGCGCCAGCCCAGAGCGACGAGCTGACGCATAACCCGCTCGTCTCGAGCTACGTTGGCGCCAATTTTGCTCAGCCAGAAGTCGGTGCGCGTCGCGGGCACTTTAAACAGATAGCAGTCGTGGTGATGCCAGAAGCAACCGTGGGTGAATATCACGCAGCGGTAGTCATCGAGGGTAAAATCGGGACGGCCCGGCAGGCACGTGTCCTGCGCGAGCCACTGCAGGCCAAGGCTATCCAGCAGCACGGCCACCCGTTTTTCAATCGCCGTATTCTGCGCGCCGATGGCGCGCATATTCTTGCTGCGGGTGGCCTTATCGTGAACGTCCGTCATCGCCGGTTTCCGAGTCACGCCGCGCCACCGCCTGCAAAATGCGCGACTGCAAAAGGCGTGCAACGGCGGCAAACACCGGCACAATAACCGAGTTGCCAAACTGCCGGTACGCCTGGGTATCCGACACCGGAATACGAAAACCGTAGCCCTGCGGTGATTCAAAGCCCATCAGGCGAGCGCACTCGCGCGGCGTCAGGCGACGTGGACGATGCAGCTGATTGTGCGGATCGTCAAAGTGCTTTTCACCCAGCGCGCGATCCCAGCCGCGGTCGATAAGGATCTCCGCGCCGTCTTTGTAATAGCGCGCCGATAACGTCCGCGCCACGCTGCTGGCGCGCGTGGGGTCCACCAGACCGTAACCGAATCCGTTCCCCTTCTCCTGGTGCTTACGCGCATAGCGGTAGAGATATTTCCACAGTACCGGGGTGAGGATAAATTTCGGGTTAACGTTCGGCTCCAGCAGTTCGCCAAAGGTCGGGCGCTGCGCCGGATAGAGCGCCGGAATATCCCGTAAGGTGAAGCCATTGTGCAGCCCTAAATCACGGCGAAAACCGACCAGAACAATGCGCTCGCGGTGCTGGGGCAGGAAGTTCTGACCATCGATGATTTTCGGGTCATCGGCCCCCATATCGGCGGCGTCGGAGACTTCATAGCCCAGTTCATCCAGCGTCTGCATAATAATGCGGAAGGTTTTGCCGTTATCGTGGCTCTTCAGGTTTTTGACATTTTCCAGCACAAAGATAGGCGGCCTGCGGGCATCAATAATCCGCACCACGTCGAAAAACAGCGTGCCCTGGGTGTCGCAGGCAAAGCCGTGCGCCCGGCCCAATGCATTCTTTTTTGATACCCCCGCCAGCGAGAACGGCTGACACGGGAAGCCCGCCAGCAGCACGTCATGCTGAGGAATTGACGCCCGGATATGTTCCTGAGCGTCACGGTCGCTGATGTCAGGCTGATTGCTCAGCGTCACATCACGAATATCGGCATTAAACCGATGCTCTGCCGGGTCGCAGTACCAGTTGGCTTTGTAGGTGCGCACCGCGTGCTTGTTCCACTCGCTGGTAAACACGCACTGGCCGCCAATCGCTTCAAAACCGTGACGAATGCCGCCGATACCCGCAAAAAGATCGACAAAGCGAAACGCATATTTCGGGTGATGTTTCGGCGGTTTCGGTAGCAGAGAAGCCAGATGGGCGCACTCATTTTCACTCAGACGCGTGTTGGCCCTCGACAGAGTCACCACGCGTTTGACGATAGCCGGGCTCCAGTGCTGTTCCCCCACAGCGCTAAGCTCAGCGACAACGGTCTTTAGATCGTAAATCTCCAGAATATGCTCAAGCAGCGTCTGAGCATCCGGTGCGTCTAACGACGCGCCCTCGTGTGATAAGACTCGTTGTTGCATAAATTTGACCAGATACAGAAAAAGAAAAATAAACCTGAGGTTACCATAAGTTGCCTGGGTCTGGCGTCGCGAATCTCCGCAACACCTGCGCGTCCACTGAGAGCGGGTCGCCCGCCAGTTCGGCGCTCAGTTTCGCCATGAAGTGCGCAAGAAAATCGGCATTATGCTGCGCTAACTCGCGCCCTTTTTCAGTTTGCATCGTCTCAGGCAACCGCAACAGCTTGGTCTGGAAATGGTCGAGCGCGTAGGTTTTGTCGTCCAGGTCACGGTTATCGGCGAAGGGATCGTCGGCATCAAACAGCGCCGCGTTCATCGCGCCGGAGACGGCAAACACTCGCGCTAGGCCGATTGCGCCCAGCGCTTCAAGCCGATCGGCGTCCTGAACGATTTTAGCCTCTGGGGTATTCGGCGTGATGCGCGCGCTAAAGCTGTGCGCTTCAATAGCGTGGGCCACGGCATCATAGCGCTCAACGGGAAAATGTGGGAAATCGCGCTGTAGAATCAGCAGCGTTTGCTGCGCCGATAATAAAGAGGAACGGGCGCGATCGGGATGATTCTTCGGCAGGCTGACGAGATCGTGAAAATAACTCGCCAGCAGAATCACCGTGAGGTCAACGGGATCGTCGGCAGCAATGCGCCTGGCGGTGCGCCAGACCCGGCGAAAATGGGCAATATCATGCGCCGCATCGCTGCCGACATAATGGGTTTCAAACCAACGTTCAACGTCCTGCTGCCATGCTGCTAGATCCATTCCTTCACCGCGGATGAGAGTACATTGACCCCCAGCATAGCAATATTAGCGTTGTTCTTCCTGCTCCAGACGACGAGGACGAGTATACCAGGCTATCCCGCCAAGCAGTGCCCCGACGATGCTAAGCACCAGAAAGCCCAGCAGCGCGCCAATCCATTTCCCCATGGACGAACCGATTTCTCCATCGATCGTCGCGCCGGGAATAGACTGTACATCGCTGATGACCCACAGGTAGTGCGCCATCGCCCAGACAAAGTAGCCGCAAAACGCGTAAAACACCCATAGCGCCAGTTTGCCGCCTGGGCCACGCTCCATTTGCTCTTGCATAAAAACACTCTCATTACGCTATTCATGTTCACTGCCACAACATCACGCTGGCAATTGATGTGATATCGCTCACATTATAACGATTAAAATGGTACGAGGTAGTCTCTCACTACGTTACCGGTAACAATTCACCATTAGCTTGATCTCCAGCAATTTTGTCAGATGACATCTACGCCGACGGCGGTACTCTTGATTCCCGGCAAGATCTTTCGCCCCCTTCCCTGTGGAATAACCTCATCCATGCAGTTTTAATAATAGAAATAATATAATAATTACCGATTTAAATTCATATAATAAATAATCATAAAATCTTTTTCTGTATCTTTATTTTTCATAGCAACAATGCCATTATGCTTTTTGTTATTAGCCTTTTGTTATACATCATTATAGTTATGTTTTTGACCTCCCCGATCGTATGCCAGTACGATCGGGATTTTTTTTGCCTTTATGATATACATTTGCATTATCAATATTAACAAAGAAAAAAATATAAAAACAAAATAATTATAGTAAAAACAACAACAAAAACAAATAAATCGATGCAATACATATTGCATATAATATAAAAGAAATATTTTGAAATATTTTATATAACTTTATTACATTTATATTTTTAAAAAAAATGAACTCTACCTATACCATCCAGCATAGTAACACCGGATGACATTACTTATATTCACATGCGCAATAATGCAAAGGAAATTACAATGAAAATAAAAGCTCTGGCACTGTTAGTCCCAGCTTTACTGATGGCTGGTGCAGCGAATGCTGCTGAAGTTTATAACAAAGATGGCAATAAGCTGGATCTGTACGGCAAAGTCGTTGGCCTGCACTATTTCTCAGACCACAGCGGTGATAATGGCGATCAATCCTACGCACGTCTGGGCTTCAAGGGCGAAACCCAAATCAACGACCAACTGATCGGTTACGGTCAGTGGGAATACAACATTCAGGCCGATACCCCGGAAAGCGTCAGCGGTAACTCCTGGACCCGTCTTGGCTTCGCCGGTCTGAAATTTGGTGAGTTGGGCTCTTTTGACTATGGCCGTAACTACGGCGCTATCTACGACATCGAAGCCTGGACCGATATGCTGCCGGAGTTCGGCGGCGACAGCTACACCCAGACCGACGTCTATTTCACCGGCCGTGCTAACGGTATTGCCAGCTATCGTAACAACGATTTCTTCGGCCTGGTGGATGGCCTGAACTTTGCGCTGCAGTATCAGGGCAAAAATGAAGATGGCGGCTCCGGTGAAGGCACCGCAAACGGCGCTGGCGGCAAGTTGGCGAAAGGCAACGGCGACGGTTTCGCGATGTCCACCACCTATGACTTTAACGATATGCTGCCTGGCTTAAGCGTGGGTGCAGCCTATTCCAGCTCCGATCGTACTAACGATCAAGTCGTTGCTGGCGGCGTTCATAACCGCTACAGCAAAAATGCCGGTGGTGATACCGCTGAAGCCTGGACCATCGGTACCAAATACGACGCCAACGACGTCTATCTGGCGATGATGTATGCCGAAACCTACAACATGACCCGCTACAGCAACGACAGCATTGCCAACAAAACGCAGAACTTCGAAGCCGTAGCGCAGTATCAGTTTTATTTCGGCCTGCGTCCATCTTTAGCCTGGGTTTACTCCAAGGGCATAGATATGGGCGGCTACAACGGTCCTCACGGTGTTGTTGAGTACACCGATAAAGCGCTGGTGAACTACATTGATGTCGGTGCCACCTACTACTTCAACAAAAACATGTCCACCTACATTGATTACAAAATCAACATGCTGGACGAAGACGTACAGTTCTACAAAGATAACGGTATCGCCACTGACGATATCCTGGCTATCGGCCTGGTTTATCAGTTCTAAGCGACCAACGTAAAAAAGCCCGCTACGCGGGCTTTTTTTATGCTGTTACCAACTACGGTGCCTCTTGTAGCGCCATCCGCACAAAACCATTGTTCTGCGCCAGAAGGTCGTGCGCTTTCCAGGCGTCCAACCCGGTGAGCACCATCAACACCGCCGTCTTACATTGGTGATCGCAGCTTTCCAGCGCCGCTTTCGCTACCGCCCGACTACATCCGCCCGCTTCCATCACTATCGCAATTTGTCGCTCAACCATATGCGTACCGGTATCGCGAATATCCACACGCATATTGCTATAGACTCGTCCGCTGCGGATGGCGAGACCGGTCGTTAACATCGAGAGCACCATTTTTTGCGCGGCAATTGCCTTCGGATTGCCGTAGCCTGCCACCACCTCAGCGCCGGTTTGCGGCGCAATAACGATACTGGCCAGATCGGTTGCTTCGCTTTGTGGATTACGGGTTATCAGCGCACGTGTTGCCCCCAAAGACCAGGCATGGCGCAGCGCGCCCCACATCCACGGCGTTTTACCGCTGACGGTTAATGCCACCAGCATATCTTTTTGCGTGAACCCAATCGCCTGAAGATCCAGCATCCCACGATCATAGTCCTGAGCAGCCCCCGTCATATCGTGCAGCATCGCCAGCGCCCCGCCG
The DNA here is from genome assembly GCF_046569695.1 of Kluyvera sp. 142486. Classification (NCBI taxonomy): domain Bacteria; kingdom Pseudomonadati; phylum Pseudomonadota; class Gammaproteobacteria; order Enterobacterales; family Enterobacteriaceae; genus Kluyvera; species Kluyvera sp. 142486. The sequence goes on along the minus strand of NZ_JBKHUI010000011.1, from coordinate 65,514 downwards.
GCAATCAGGCCCATGACCGGGTGTTTTTCATCCGGGGAAAATTCGTTTGCAGTCATCACCGCATTGCGCCCGGAAGCACCAGCGCCAACCATCACCACGCGCCCGCCGTGGCTAAGGGTTGCCACCGCGTTATCAATCAGCAGGGTAATGTCGTCGAGACAAGGGGTAATCGCATCAGCAATGCATTTATCTTCTTGATTAATAACATTTAACATATCACGGGTAGACAACCTATCAATCTCAGCCGTCGTTAAATTGCGTCGTTCCATGACTGAACCAGCAAGCTTAATGCTCATAAACGGACTCCTTATTATGGGTTCTGAAGCAATACTAAAGTGTTTTGTATGGATTGCTCTGCGAGAACCGTCACAAAGGGAGGTTTGGTTTTGTAAGGGAGGATAGCTTTATGAAATCAGGCACATCGGCGATAATGTGTTTTTGACCTCTGATAATAAAAGGTGTTAATGCACGCCATGCAGCAAACTCAGCCCCAACCGAAGCGCCCCATGAAGCTCAGTACGCTGGTGACGCTGATGGTCTGCAGCGTCATTATTTCCGTTTTACTGGTGGTTTACGCCTTCTACTTTGTGCAGATAACCAAAGCCACCCGCTCTGGTGTGGAAGACACCGCTTTTGCCATTGCTCGTACGCTGGCCAACTCCCCGGATATCAAGCGCGGGCTGAGTGGGCCACCGGACCACAATAGCATTCAGCCTATCGCCAGCGCCGTGCAGCAGCACAACGGCCTACTGTACGCTGTTGTCACCAATATGGACGGTGTTCGCTACTCGCATCCGAACGCGGATCTGATAGGCCAGCATTTTATCGGTCGCGATCTCCAGCCGGCGCTGAAAGGCAAAGAAAACCTCTCTATTAATCACGGCGTATTGGCCGAAGCCATGCGCGTGTTTACCCCGATCTATAACGACAGACATCAGCAGATTGGCGTGGTGATTGTCGGTATTTCGCTGCAAAAAGTGGATGAGCAGATTAGCGCCGCCCGCCGGAATGCGATTTGGTTCGTGCTGTTTAGCGCCATCGTCGGCGTGCTGGGTGTCTGGGGGCTGGTGCGGGTGCTTAAAAACATCCTGTTTGGTCTCGAACCCCACGAAATTTCCAGCCTGTTCGAGCAGCGCCAGGCAATGCTGCAGTCGATTCGCGAAGGGGTCATTGCCGTCGATGCCAAAGGCCGGGTCACGTTGATTAACCAGGCCGCACGGCAGATCCTGTTTTCACCTCAGGCACCGGCTTTGGGCGCGGCCCAGCATGCACCGCTGCTGTCGAGTCTGAAAGAGGTGCTAGCCAGCGGCACCCCCGTTGAAAATCGCGAAATCGGCTGTAACGGCCGCCTGCTGCTGTGCAACACCGTGCCGGTGCTCAACAACCGCCGCGTGATTGGCGCGATCACCACCTTCCGCGATAAAACTGAAATCAGCCAACTGATGCAGCGAATGGACGGGCTGGTCAACTATGTTGATGCCCTGCGCAGCCACTCCCATGAATTTATGAACAAGCTGCATGTGATTCTGGGGCTGCTGCACATGAAGCGCTACGATAAGCTGGAAGGCTACATTCTGCAGACCGCGCAAAACTACCAGACCGATATTGGCACCTTGCAGCATAAGATCAAATCGCCGATCATTGCTGGCTTCCTGCTCGGTAAAATTAACCGGGCCAGCGACGCCGGGATCGCGCTAACGCTGGCCGAAGAGAGCCTGATCCCGGACAACCCAAATGAAGAGCAGGTTGCGGTGCTGGTCACGGTGCTGGGTAACCTGATTGAGAACGCGCTGGATGCGATGGCAGACCAGGGCGAAGGTGAAATTGGCCTGTTGCTGCACTACCAGAACGGCTGGCTCAGCGGTGAGGTTAGCGACGATGGCCCGGGTATTGCGGCTGACCGCATCGACGCCATCTTTAATAAAGGATTTTCCACCAAAGGCGAAAACCGCGGTGTCGGGCTATTTTTAGCCCGCCAGCAGACGGAGAATCTCGGCGGGACACTTTCCGTCGAGTCAGAGCCGGGCGTGTTCACCCAATTTTTTGTTCAAATTCCCTGGGATAGCGAGAGGACAAGCGCGTGATAAATGTTTTAATTGTCGATGATGATGCCATGGTGGCCGACCTGAACCGCTGCTACATTGAGCGCGTCGATGGGTTCGTCTGCTGCGGTATCGCCTCCACGCTCCAGCAGGCGAAAGATAAAGTGCAGGATGCTTCCCAGGCTATCGATCTGATTTTACTGGATGTCTATATGCAACAGGACAACGGTTTGGATCTGTTGCCTATCGTGCGTGACTCAGGCCGCGCCATCGACGTGATTATGATTTCATCCGCCTCGGACGCCGCCACCGTGCAGACGTCGCTACGCTATGGCGTGGTGGACTATCTCATCAAACCGTTCCAGTTTCCGCGCTTTGAAGAGGCGCTGCTGAGCTGGCGTGAGAAAAAACAGCTAATGGGCAGCCACGCCTACTACGAGCAGGCTGACGTCGATCGCCTGCTGCATGGCGGCACGCCAGAATTAGCGGACACCAAACGGCTGCCAAAGGGGCTAACGCCGCAGACGCTGCGCACGCTGTGCCAGTGGATTGATGCCCATCCCGAGACTGAATTCTCCACCGACGATCTGGCGCAGGCGGTCAATATCTCGCGCGTCTCCTGCCGTAAATATCTTATCTGGCTGGCGCAGATTAATATTCTGTTCACCAGCATTCACTACGGCGCGACCGGCCGCCCGGTTTATCGCTACCGCTTGCTGCAAGAGCAGTACGGTCTGCTCAAGCAATACTGCCAGTAAGACGGTACTCGCTGTCCAGCAGCGTAAAACGATAGAGGTGGGATGAAGAGAGCACCACCTCTTTGTTTTTAGTCACAAAAATAGCTTCAATATCCGGGCGTGAACGTAGCGCCGCGCACCCTTTCTCCACGCCCATGCCGTACATCAGCGTGGTCCAGATATCGCCGTCAATCGAGTCGGCGCTGATGATAGTCACGCTGTCCAGCTCATTATCCAGCGGATAGCCGGTACGCGGGTCGAGAATATGGTGATAGAGCTGACCATTTTGCTCAAAGAAGCGCTCATACACGCCGGAAGTCACCACCGATTTATTCTCAATTTCCAGCGTGCCAATCATCGCCCCAGAGGTTGAGAACGGTTTTTTCAAGCCAATAGACCAACCGCCCTCCGGTGTACCCAGCGTCTGGACGTTACCACCAAGATTAATCAGCCCCTGTTCAACCCCTTCCTGACGCAGATAGTCGCGCACGCGGTCGGCAATATAGCCCTTGGCAATCGCACCGAGGTCAATCTCCATACCTGATTGCGCCAGATACACGCTGTTATCGTCATCGTTCAGCACAACCTGTTCAGGATTGGTGAGCGTTAGCAGATGTGAAATTTCATCCACCGGTGGGACGCTGTCGCCTTTAAAGCCGATACGCCAGCGCTTCACCAACGGGCCAATAGCGAGATTAAACGCGCTTTGCGGCAGCAGGCTTGCCGATTTGGCGCATTTGATTAGAGCATAAACAGGAGCGCTCACGACGACCGGATGCTGGCCCGCGGCGTGGTTGATGTCCATCACCTGCGATTGGGCGCGGTTGACGGTAAGCAGGTCTTCATACTGCTTGATAAGGCGAAAAACACGTGAAGCGAGCGCTTCGTTGTGCGCGAAAAGCTTGAGCAGGATGGGTGAGCCCATCAGTACGGCAGAATAGCTGTATACCCTTGTACTGTCTGACATCGATATCCCCTCTGCTGATGGTAACAACCCGGCGTCGCTACGCTCGGCCGGGCTACGGGTTGGGTTTTGTAGGCCTGATAAGCGTAGCGCCATCAGGCAATCCGATGCCGTTTAATTATGCGGACTCAAGCATCGCCCAGGGTACCTGCTGCGCACGCTGTGCGGCCTGACGACCGGCAAGCGTACCAAAGATAATAATATCAGCCACTGCGTTCCCGCCAATACGGTTACCGCCGTGGATACCACCGACCACCTCACCGGCAGCATAAGCGCCAGGGATCACCTGTTTGTTGACATTCAGCACGCAGGTATCGGTATTGATGGTTACCCCGCCCATGGTGTGGTGTACACCCGGCGCAATCTGGATAGCGTGGTATGGCCCTTCATTCAGCGGCGCACGCAGCGCGGTTTTACGGCCAAACTCTTCGTCATCCTGCTTTTCCACAAAGCCGTTGTAGCGGGCAAGCGTGGCCTCAAAGGCCTGCTCATCCAAACCCAGTTTAGCTGCCAGTTCAGCCGTCGTACTGGCGCTGGTCACCAACCCTTTGGCGATGTACTCATCCGCCGCTTTGTTCTTCGCGCGAACGTGCTCATCAAACACGATGTAAGCATAGTGCTCAGGCAGCGCAATAATCGCCGCAGAGACTTTGTCACGGGTCTCCATCTCATTGAAGAAGCGGTTACCCTGCTGGTTAACCAGAATCGCCCCGCCGCCGCGAATGGACTCAGAAACCAGGTAAGAGGTTTTCTGCTCAACGGTTGGGTGAATCTGGATCTCGCCCATATCTACCGTACCGGCACCGATACGTTCCAGCAGTGCGATACCGCCGCCGGTAGCGCCTTTATGGTTGGTGGTGACGAAGCCCGCCAGATCCGGACGGTATTTCACGACCATTTCACTGTTGGCGCTAAAACCGCCGGTCGCCATGATGATGCTGCGGGTCTGGATGGTGACCGTTTCCTGCTCGTCGGTGAGCAGACGTACGGCGGAGACTTCGCCCCCATCCATGACAATATCGACCACAGAGGTGTCGAGCATGACATCGATCTGGCGTTTTGTGACGTTACGCACAAGGCCGCTGATCAGATAGCCGCCTACCGCAGAGCCATCTTTCGGACGGTGCGTACGGTCAATGCTCATGCCGCCGGTGGTGGTGATGTCGTTCAGCATAATGCCGCGATCCGCCAGCCATTCAATAGCCTGCGGCGCGGTTTCCACGAAGCGGCGCAGCAGCGCTGAGTTATTTTTGTTTTTGCCGCCTTTCAGGGTCTCTTCATAGAACAGTTCTTTGCTGTCCTGAATCCCTTTCACTCGCTGGAAGCGTGTTTCTGCGGCGTTCATCCCGGCGGAAGCCTTAATGGTGTTACCGCCAATGGTCGGCATTTTTTCGACAATCAGCACGCTGGCGCCATCATCGTGAGCCTGAATGGCCGCGGCAAGACCGGCACCGCCGCTCCCAACCACGACCACGTCATACGCTTTTGGTGCCGCGCTATCGCCGCCCTCTTCCGCCACCAGCGCTTTGCTGGATTTCACCATCGCTTTGGAGACGGCTTTTTTCACCGCTTCGCTCTGGCTGGTTGCCCCGGAGATGGCATCAACATGCGGGGTATTGGCGTCCAGAATACGTGAACGAATCTCTTCAAAGCTGGTCACGAACTCGACGTCCTGATCCACGCCGCCGGTCAGTTCAATGTCGGCGATGCGGTCGGTTTCGAGGCTGACGTTGATAATCAGTTCACCGGCTTCATCCTGCACTTTTTCAACGAACACGCCCGGTTTGAATTTAGATACCGACATGCTCATATCGCGGATCATCGCTTCCACCAGCGAGAAACGCCACAGCGGTTCAGGAATGTTCAGCGCTTCACGCTGGGTGCTGTCGATAAACAGATCCAGCGTCTGACCGTCGGCAATACGTTCAGCCCAGTCTGGATACGCGATACAGGCGCGACCCACGGCAATCAGGTCATAACCATGTTCCATCGCGCTATCAATATCACTGTCGTTTACGACACCGCCCACGCCCATCACCGGCACCTGCGCCAGCGTTTCAGAACGCTGGGCAACGTATTTTTCAATCAGCGGCGTTGGGTCGGTGGTGTCAACAATGGACGAACGCAGCGACGCGCCCACGGAGAAGTGCAGATAGTCCAGACCGCGCGCGGCCAGTTTCTCCAGCAGATACATGGTGTCATCAAAGCGGATCCCCGGCACTTCCATCTCTTCCGGCGAGAAGCGATAGCCAATGATGAAGGCGTCGTCCGCATACTGGCGAACCATTTTGTGAGTGATATCCAGCACCGCCAGCGGGAACTTCGCGCGGTTATCGCGGCTGCCGCCCCACTCATCGTCACGCTGGTTGGAGTTTGGTGAGTAGAACTGTTGGATAAGATAAGTATTGGCGCCGTGGATCTCGACGCCATCAAAACCAGCCTGAATCGCGCGGCGTACGGCATCGCCGAATTTACCGATCATCCCTTCCACTTCTTCCGCGCTCAGGGCCACCGGCGTTGCCGCGCCATCACGCGGTGCCGCGACGGCGCTTGGGCCAACCGGCGTACGACCACCGATCAGTTTCGGGTCGACCATACGGCCGCCGTGGTAAATCTGCAGCAGTGCTTTAGAGCCTTTTGATTTGATAGCCTCAGCGATTTTCGCCAGCCCGGCGATTTTGTCATCACTGTCGATGCCGAGCGCACCGGGGAACGCCAGGCCTAAATCGTCAACAAAACAACATTCTACGATGATAGTGCCAATCAGACCGGCACGTGCACGGTAGTATTCCACCAGCTCGCTACTGACAGAGCCATCATAATAACCAGAGCAGGTTGTCATTGGCGCCATAAACAGACGGTTTTTAAGCTCGATACCATTCGGTAAGGTACAAGAGCTCAGTACGCGATGATGATTGTTCATAAGGGTTAACTCCAAACTTTTAAAAATTAAAATTTAAGAATTCAGGATCGGGCTGCATTTGAGTTATTTGTTATGCCGATATCATGATATTAATATAGCGATAATTTTAGTTACTAAAGTCATTACGTTAGTTATAAAACTATTTAATCCCTTAAATAACACACATACCTCTATGGTGTTACTAATTAAATTCTATTTTATTCACAATTATTTAATATATACAAGTACAATTATAACCTTTTTAACAGTGGTCAAACCAGTGTTTCATTACTTAAAATGACATTAAAATCAATGCCATACATAAAATCCATATGTGAATCATAACATTAAACTTAGAAAATAATTTAACCTAACACCATTAATACCAAATAACCTAATAGGGTTATTACTTAAAGTATAAAAATAATGCCACGCTTGTGCTTTTTTGATCGCGATCAATTGTAATGGCATCCAAAAGCGCATTATATGAATATAAGATTTTTTAAACCTGGCGCTAAATAATATAGCGACAACCGCCTTATTTACAAAATTGCCGGCCGTACTTTTGAAATCTAAATAAAGTAAAAAAACTAAAAAAAGCACAGCGGCAGTTTTAGCAAACCAAATTATTAACTACTTATAGAAGCGTAATATGAACGAGAAATCTGCGACATCGCACTCACCGACACCGGTGAGTAAACCAAAGGACGGTAAGAAAAACCGTCTTCTGATGATGGCACTGCCTATTATCGTGGCCGTGCTGCTCCTCTTTGTCCCGGTCCCTGACGGGCTTCCACCGTACGCATGGCACTATTTCGCTATCTTCGTCGGCGTGATTGTCGGTCTTATCTTTGAACCGCTGCCGGGCGCCGTTATCGGCCTGACCGGGGTGGTCGCCATCGCCCTGTGCAGCCAGTGGGTGCTGTTCAGCCCTGAACAGATGGCAGCACCAAAGTTCCAGCTGGCGGGAGCCTCCTTTAAATGGGCGGTCAGCGGCTTCGGCAACTCTACCGTCTGGCTTATCTTCGGTGCGTTTATGTTCGCCGCCGGTTACGATAAAACCCGCTTCGGCCGCCGTCTGGCGCTGATTCTGGTGAAATATCTGGGCCGTCGCAGCCTGACGCTCGGCTACGCTATCACCCTGGCTGACCTGCTGCTGGCACCGTTTACGCCGTCAAACACCGCGCGTAGCGGCGGGACTATCTACCCGATTATTGCCAACCTGCCACCGCTGTACGGCTCAAAACCAAACGACCCAAGCGCGCGTAAAATTGGCTCTTACCTGATGTGGGTGGCGATTACCGCCGCCTGTATCACCAGTTCTATGTTCCTTTCCGCTTTGGCGCCTAACCTGCTGGCGCTGGCGCTGGTGAAAAGCATCGTCGGTATCAACATCTCCTGGGGCACCTGGTTTATCGCCTTCCTGCCGCTGGGCCTGTTGTTGATCCTCACCATGCCGCTGCTGGCCTACTGGTTCTATCCACCAGAAGTGAAAGTGAACGATGAAGTGCCGCTGTGGGCTGCTCGTGAGCTGGAAAAACTGGGCAAACTGTCCCGTAACGAAATCCTGCTGCTGGTCTTCGTGTGCTGCGCATTGATGATGTGGATCTTCGCCGCTCAGTGGATTGAACCTGCGATGGCTGCTCTGCTGATTATCGGCCTGATGCTGTGGACCGGCGTACTGGAGTGGAGCGACATCACCGGTAATAAAGCCGCGTGGAACACCTTCGTGTGGTTCGCCACCCTGGTCGCTCTCGCCGATGGCCTCTCCTCTACCGGCTTTATCGGCTGGTTGGGTAAAGAAGGCGGTATGCTGATGAGCGGTATCTCTCCGGGCGTGGCCACCATCGTGCTACTGCTGGCGTTCTACCTGCTGCACTATCTGTTTGCCAGCACCACCGCGCACACCACCGCGCTGCTGCCAGCGGTGCTGACCATCGCCTCAACCATCCCAGGCATGAACATGAACGTCTTCGTGCTGCTGATGGTGACCTCGCTGGGTATCATGGGGATCATCACCCCGTACGGCACCGGCCCAAGCCCAATCTACTATGGCAGTGGCTATCTGCCGACCAAAGACTACTGGCGCCTCGGCACCATCTTTGGGGGCATCTTCCTGGTGGCGCTGCTGGTCATCGGCTACCCATGGATGTCTATGATGTTCTGATTCATAACCGTCGGCGGGCAACCTCCGGCGGTTTTATTTTTATGGAGTGAAGAGCTATGTCGAACAAACCGTTTTTCTACCAGAACCCCTTCCCGCTGTCTCACGACGATACCGAATACTACCTGCTTAGCCGCGAGCACGTCTCCGTAGCCCAGTTTGACGGCCAGGACGTGCTAAAAGTGGAACCCGAAGCTCTAACGCTGCTTGCCCAGCAGGCCTTCCACGACGCCGCCTTTATGCTGCGCCCTTCCCACCAGAAGCAGGTTGCTGCCATTCTGAGTGACCCACAAGCCAGCGAAAACGATAAATACGTTGCCCTGCAGTTCCTGCGTAACTCTGAAATTGCCGCCAAAGGCGTGCTGCCAACCTGTCAGGATACCGGCACGGCGATCATCATGGGGAAAAAAGGCCAACGCGTCTGGACCGGCGGCGGCGATGAAGCGGCGTTGTCTCAAGGCGTGTACAACACCTACATTTCCGACAACCTGCGCTACTCGCAAAACGCGGCGCTGGATATGTACAAAGAGGTGAACACCGGTACCAACCTGCCGGCGCAGATTGACCTCTACAGCGTCGACGGCGATGAATACAAGTTCCTGTGCATCGCCAAAGGCGGCGGCTCAGCCAACAAAACTTATCTCTACCAGGAAACCAAAGCGCTGATCACACCGGCGAAGTTGAAAAACTATCTGGTGGAAAAAATGCGCACCCTCGGCACCGCAGCCTGCCCGCCGTACCATATCGCCTTTGTGATTGGCGGCACCTCGGCGGAAGTGACGCTGAAAACGGTAAAACTGGCTTCTACCCGCTATTACGATGGTTTGCCAACCGAAGGCAACGAGCACGGTCAGGCGTTCCGCGACGTGAATCTGGAAAAAGAGCTGATGATCGAGGCGCAGAATCTGGGCCTGGGTGCGCAGTTTGGCGGCAAATACTTCGCCCACGATATCCGCGTGATCCGTCTGCCGCGTCACGGTGCGTCCTGCCCGATCGGCATGGGCGTCTCCTGCTCCGCTGACCGTAACATTAAAGCCAAAATCAACCGCGACGGTATCTGGATTGAGAAGCTGGAACATAACCCGGCGCGGTACATTCCCGAAGCGCTGCGCGAACAGGGTGAAGGCGACGCGGTCAGCATTAACCTCAATCAACCGATGAGTGACATCCTGGCCCAGCTTTCCGCCCACCCGGTCTCCACCCGCCTGTCGCTGAACGGTACCATTATCGTTGCCCGCGACATCGCCCATGCCAAACTGAAAGAGTTGCTGGATAACGGTGAGGCACTGCCGCAGTACGTAAAAGATCACCCGATCTACTACGCGGGCCCAGCCAAAACGCCTGAAGGTTACGCCTCAGGTTCTTTAGGCCCAACCACCGCGGGGCGTATGGACTCTTACGTTGACCTGCTGCAGTCTCACGGCGCAAGTATGGTGATGCTGGCAAAAGGCAACCGCAGCCAGCAGGTGACCGACGCCTGCCATCAACACGGCGGGTTCTATCTTGGCAGCATCGGTGGCCCGGCAGCCGTTCTGGCGCAGAGCAGCATCAAGAGCCTGGAATGCGTGGCCTACCCTGAACTGGGGATGGAGGCTATCTGGAAAATCGAGGTGGAAAACTTCCCGGCCTTTATTCTGGTGGACGATAAAGGCAATGACTTCTTCCAGCAGATTCAGAACAAGCAGTGCACAGGGTGCCCTCAACGTTAAGTGAGCAGGTACGAAAGCCCCCTTTCTGGGGGCTTTTTTTTTACCTTAAGTTCTTATTCCCCGTCATAACATCCAATACCCTCTTTTCCTTAAAGTTGAATATCTTAACTTCCTGACATTGCAAAATATGTGAAAACTTACCATCAAGTTTCATATCTGACCTAACGGACAATGCTAATGAAATGTTAAAACATAAGTGCATTTTATAAATATTCATAAAACCACCTGGAAAAGATCATTTCATCGCCGCAACCATTCACAATACAAATAAAAAATAAAGCCATTTTAGATTTATTAATAAATTACCGAGATGAAATTCAAAAAAATAAAAATAAACACCATTACATTTCATGGAATGAGATTTTTCTTAATAGGGCTATTATCAATGCGTTTGTTCACATGCATTATTAAAGAGACCAAAAATGGGCCATAAAACTAAACTAACACTACTATCTCAATGTATTTTTATCTCACTCGCGTCTTTCTCAGGCTCTGCCCTTGCTGACAATTGTGCGGGTAACGACATTTCTCAGACCTGTGGTTTAACAACCTATACGGACCATAACTACTACCAGGATGCAGGTGTCACAAATGCCGTTATCGCCAATGAATCTGTGCCTCACGCAGATGTATTTATGGATGGTCAGCGCGGAGATAATGATACCCAATCATTAGTGATCAATAACTCGGATATGAGTGGTTATTATATTGAGGGTAGTAATGGGGGCATTGCCAATATTACCTTAGAAAATAACTCAACTGCAGATATGGTCGAAGTCGGCGCAAAGGGTGCAACCACCGATACCACCATTACCGTTGATAACTCAACGTTAAACGGAGAAAACAGCAGCGTTGCCTACGATAATGGCCAGGATGGCACACCGGAAGCTGGTGACAAAGATTACATGCACGGTGCAGCAATTTATGTTGATCCGCAGGATGCAGGCTCTCATAACATTAATGTTATGAATGGTAGTACGCTAAACGGCAGTATCATTAGCGCAGGTAAAGGTGAGCAAAATATCGCAGTAAGCGGGAGTGCCATTAACCACGCGGGTATTTATGCGGGTAGCGCAAAATCTGAAACAACCATTTCCTTGAGCAATTCAACACTCGACGCACAGGGTAGTGAAGTCGCAGAGATGCTGCCACTTTATAATGATAAAGCCGAAACCGGTGATGGCAGAGGTTTTGACGATGTAGGTATCGCAGCTTACAGCACAAATACGCTTAATCTGAATATTAGTAACAGCAATGTGACAGGCGATATTGCTCTGTTAAATGAAAACACGCAAACAGCGGGTACCACAAACATCAATATCACCGATGGCTCTACCATTAATGGTGATATTACTCTGAAAGGGAATGCGAATAGCGAAATTGTCCTCGATAATAGCACGGTCAACGGCAGCATCAGCACCGGTGCTGGCGATGATTCAGTCACGCTTGTTAACGATGCAAAGGTCACGGGCAGTGTTGACGGCGGTGATGGCGCGAATACACTGACCCTGGATAACAGTAGCTCAATCAATGGCGATATCACTAATTTCAGCACTATCAATACCGCCGGCAATAATGATATCAACACAGATACTATCGAAGATGGCTCAACCTGGAACATCGATGATGATTCAACGCTTGTAGCAACAACTACCGGTGATGGTGTCCAAATCAACATGTCTGCTGATAGCCAGGCTTCGCTCGGCGATGTAAGCGCCAACGCAGGAGATTCATTGGTCGTAACCAGTGCCCCTGTCGACGCGTCAAACCAACAAAACGTTGAGATCGCAAGCTTTGATACGACATCTGAGAACCCGTCAGACGCCGTCTCCGCCACCTTCTCTAACGGCGCTCAACAGGTTGAGAGCCGTAGCGGAGCTTACAACTACGAAGACACCCTCTCAGAGCAGCAGGTAACCAGCGCTGCCGATGGCTTGACCGATAGCAGCCAGGCCTCTAACACCTATAACCTGTACTTCAGCAGCTCCCGCCGTGAACTGGCGAGCGACGTTCAGGGTATGATTGCGGGTCTGGATGCCGCGAAACAGGCTGGCCGCATGATTACCGACGATCTGGCAGACCGTCTCAACCAGGTTCATCTGCAAAACCTATTCGGCCACGGCGTAGACGGCGCACAGGTCTGGGGAGATTTCCTCTACCAGAACGGCGACTACAGCGACGATGTCGATTACAAAGATATCACTCAGGGCGTTCAGGGTGGCGTCGACTGGACTTCACATCTGACCAACGGCGACAGCCTGACCGGTGGTATTGCATTGGGATGGACCCGCAGCCGCGACCGCAGCAATACCGGCGGCAGCAACAACTTCAATGATAGCGTCTACGGCAACTATTACAGCCTGTATGGCGGATGGCAGCAATCACTGCACAATAACTTGTGGGGAATGTTCGTTGACGGCAGCTTCAGCTATGGCGATATGCGCTATTCCACATCCGCCAATAACGTCAGCAATGCGACCACCGGCATGACCCAAGCGTTGAATGGTTCGTCCGATGGTTCACTGTATACCACCCAGGCGCGTACCGGCGTGAACGTACTGTTACCAGGCGATACGGTGTTACAACCTTATGCAACTGTAGGCTGGGATAAAGCACAGGAAAACGGTTTCTCCGACCAGGATATCACCTTTGGCGACAGTCAGGTTTCCGAGTGGAATACCGGATTTGGGATGCGTATCACCACCAAACTGGCAGACCTCAACAAAAATGTCGCGCTCTATCCATGGCTGGATGCACGCTATCAGACCGAATTTAGCGATAACACCAATATCAAAGCGGCTGATTATCACAACACCGACGGTCATAACGCCAAAATGGGGATTTTCGGTGCGGGTATTAATACCACTATTGGAAACGATTTCTCTCTCAATACTGGCGTCTATTTCGGCACCGGTGATGTCGATAACGATGCCAGCGTTCAAGCTGGGATGAGCTATCATTTCTAATTAAACTGCTGGCTCTGGTATTCCAGAGCCAGCCTCTATCCTGCTATATTCTCAGATTATTCCTAGCCCTCAAACCTTATACTAAAAACAATACTCCAGCTATTGCCCATAAATTCAGGTAGTTCATCAATAATATTATTACCGATATACTCCCTTCGCTTTTAAAACTCACTGATATACGCAACACAATAATTTTAAAGGATTTTAATAAGTGAAAAAACTATCTCTGGCAGTTTTGGTTATGGGGAGCCTGGCAAGTGGAATGGCTATTGCGGATAGCCAAAGCGTTTCTATTGGCTATGCTCAGGCCGATGTTAAGGACTTCAATAATATTCGCGGCGTTAACCTGCAATATCGCTACGAATTTGATTCTCCGTTCAGCGTTGTCGGTTCATTTACCTATATGAGCGGCAGCGAAGACCGTAATTATTATGTTGATTCTGACTCGGTTAATACCAATATTGACGTTAAATATTATTCACTGATGGTCGGCCCGGCCTACCGCATCAACGAATACGTCTCCCTTTATGCATTGGGCGGCGCGGCACGAACCAAAGCCGACATCGATGTAAAATGGCTGGAGTCGAGCAACAACGAAATTTATCGTGAGAGCGAGTCTCGCCATTCCACCTCCTTTGCCTACGGCGCAGGAGTTATCATCAATCCGATCGAAAACCTGACGGTAAACGTCGGCTATGAAGGCACCACCGCCGATATCGAAGACAAATACCAGATCAACGGTTTCAACATCGGCGTCGGCTATCGTTTCTAAGCCACTCTGCCGTGCGGCTTCTTGCTATTGCGGGTGAGAAGCCGCCAGCCTCCGTCACGGTGAATTTTTCCGGACACCATCACAAAATTACCGTCCGTCTATTTTGTATAGTAAACAAAATACCTAAACTGCGTTGCCATTAACCTACTGACTATCAGGAAGACGGCAATGAGATTAGGGCTGGATATAGGCGGGACCAAAATTGAGGCGGTGGTGCTGGATGACCAGGGCGAAACGCTTTACCGCCAGCGCTACAGTACGCAAAAGCAGAGCTACGAGGCTTTTTTCCATTCGGTTATCGCGGCAATTGACGCCGCCAGAGCGGCAACCACGCACTCACTCTCCATCGGGCTTGGCATACCCGGCGCCTCTGCCACCGACGGGCTTATCAAGAATTCCAATATTCTGGTATTGAACCAACAACCCTTTGTACAGCAACTCGAACAACATTTCAGTATGCCCGTTGCGGTGACCAACGACGCTAACTGCTTCACCTTGTCAGAAGCCATAGACGGCGCGGGGAAAGGCTACGGCGTGGTGTTTGGCGTGATCCTCGGCACCGGCTGCGGCGGCGGGCTGTGCGTGGATAACCGTTTGATCACGGGGCCGAACGCCTGTGCCGGTGAGTGGGGTCACAACGTCCTGCCCCACTATCATCCCGTAAAAGACGGCGAGTCAGCACAGTGCTACTGCGGCCAAAGCAACTGTATCGAGAGTTTTATCTCCGGCAGTGGCCTGGAGCGTCAATATGCCAAATCGTTTAGTAAACATGATAAAGTCCCACAGATCGTTGCGCGGCTGAACGGCGGTGATGAGCAGGTTGCTGCGCTATGGGAACGCTATCAGGATCAGGTTGCGCGGGCGCTGGCAGGCGTCGTCAACACCCTCGACCCGGATGCGATTGTCATCGGTGGAGGCGTATCGAATATCCCACAACTCTACGACGGGCTGCAGGCGCGTATTGCGCAGTATGTCTTCGGCAAACAGTGCTGCACCTCAATTCTACAGGCGCGCCACGGCGACAGCAGCGGCGTTCGCGGCGCGGCCTGGCTCGGTGCCCAACGTAAAGCATAAAGACAGGATGTGAACAGGTGAAAGCCGTCAGAATCAGAGATATCGCCGCCGCCTGCGGCGTGTCGCCGGGTGCAGTCTCCCGCGCGTTAAAGGGCCAGCCAGGCCTGCGGGAAGAGACGCGGCAGCGCATTATTGCAGTGGCGGAGCAGCAGGGCTACGACTTTGGCCGCCTGCGCAGCGAGAAGATCAAACGGGTGCTGTTTTTACTGCACCGTCAGCACAATATCAGCCGCGCGCTGCCGTTTTACTCACCGCTGTTTTTGGGGCTGGAGTCCGCATGCCGTGAACAGAGCATTGCGCTAAGCTTTTTATCCGTTGGCCCTGGCGATGCCGTCGCCGATCAGGTGATGCTCCACCAGCCGGATGCATTAATCTGCGCGGGGTTCTTCGAGCCGGAACTGCTGGCGGTGCTCGAACAACTCAAGCTGCCGTTAGTACTGGTCGATCTCTGGTCGCCCGGTCTGCCCTGCGTCAACCCGGATAACCTACTGGGCGGCTATCTCGCCACCCGACATTTGCTGGAGCAAGGGCGCACGCGTATCGCATTTTTAGCCAGCACGCTAGGCCATTACAGCATTCGTCAGCGTGAAAAAGGCTATCGTCAGGCGCTGTACGACGCGAAGCTGTTGATGCCGCCGGAGTACGAAGCCATTGCCCTGCCGCAACTGGATACCGAGCAGTCGCTGCTACGGGCGATAAACGAGCTGTTCAGCCTTGCCGAACCGCCGGATGCCCTTTTTGCCTACAACGATGCCACCGCGCTGCTGGTACTGCAGGTGTGCGCCGAGCGCGGCCTACGGGTGCCAGAAGATGTCGCGATAGTGGGGTTTGATGATATCGAGCCGGCGGCCTGGTCACAGCCACCGCTAACCACGCTGGCGGTGGATAAACAGCAGTTAGCGCGGGAAGCGCTGGACATTCTGCTCAGTGAGCGAATGGAGGCGAACGTGATGCTGCCGGTGGAATTAGTGGTGCGACGTAGTTCCGGTGCCTGATCCCGGAGTCAGCGTGAACGCCTTGACCGGGCTACTTATCCTGTACCCCGGCCAAGCGTAGCGCCGCCGGGAAGGCAGACGATTATGGCGTCACAATATTGAACCAGAACTCGAACTTATCCATATAGCTCAACAAATCAACCACTTTGGCGTGGTTACCGGAGATACGGACATCGCCCTGGTTTTCCGCCTGCTTCAGCGTCTCTTCCTTAAGGATAATGTGCGCATTAGCGAAATCGGTTTTATCCGCGAAAGGCAGTTGCGTATACAGAGCATCATTCGCCTCTTTGGTCTGTGCCGTTGCCGCTTTACCAGGTTCCTGGGCGATTGCCGGCAGGGAAATGACAGCGCTCGAGCACACGCCAGCGATGGCCATATAGCCCGCTAATTTATTCAGTTTCATAAAGCCTCTATTCATAACATTGCGCCGCACAAAGGAAGTGGCTTATTGATATAATCCGCGGCGGGAGCGTTTTCGATTGAATAACGATGAGGCAAGATTAACATCGTCGACTTACGTGAAAAAAATAAGAGCCATTTAAATTTAAACTTATACACAAGCCCCAGCTTGTTTAAAAATAAATAAATTGATTATCGCCAGCGCGCGGCATAAAAAGATAATAGGCAGCATTATTCGTTAGAACAGGAAATGTCATGTATAAAGCGACGGCTATTCTTCTGGCCGCCACATTAACCGCCTGTAGCGCTGATAAACCGCAAACGTTGAGCAAAATTGATGCCCTGCAAGTTCCGGTGGTCGCACAGAGCCTGCACCCTGCGGAACCCGCCGCGCTCACTGCACAATATCAGAACAATGAGCGCATCATAGAAAACGTCACGGCAGCGCTAAAAACAGAGTATCTACAAAATGTTAGCAGCCGTGATATTTTTGACGTTCATAGCGAGGCGCATCAGGTCTACGCGGCGCTGTCCAAGCTCGACCAGCTGCAGCTTATCAATCGCTATTATCTGAAAGCGCAGAATCTCGACGGCCTTAACCACGTGGGCAGTTCATTGCAGCCGCTGGAAAAAGGATAAAAAAAACTCACTCATCATTGATGAGTGAGCTTTCTTCATTAAACTAAAATCGCTCGGGCAAACTACTAACCGACATTAAATAACCGCCACGTTTAAACTCAATATAATTACCATTTTTAAGCGCCGATAATACATTTAATACGCTACTGCGCGACAGATGCGTGCGCTCCTGAATATAATCAAGGATCGATATTTTCATACGCGTCTCTTCAGGCAGTAAAATCATCTCCTGCAGATGATTACGAATGACCGAGTAGGTGCGTTGCTGAACCACCAGCGCGTCACGATAAAAAAGATAGGCGGTATGATACGACAACACCGAAGCCACATCTTCCCATACGCCCTCTTCACGGAACATCTGCATCGCCGTTTGTGCATTCACGCGTAGAATGGTCGATTCCGACTCTGCCCGCAGCAAATGGCCGCGCACCGGCTGGATCATCTCGGCAATACCGAACAGATGGGGGTCATAGACGGTGACAATCAGCAGGCCGTCTGATGCCCGTAAGATGGAGAGTTCACCTTCCAGAAAGAGAAAAAGCTGCGGCTGGTTTTTGTGCGTCCAGGTCATCCGTTTACGGGGAACCACCTTCATTTTTTCAGCTATCGGCTGCAGCAGCGCCGTCAATCGTTGAATGCTCTGCTCCGGGCGAATCGGCGGTAAATTCTGCATAGTCCTACCTGTAAAAATGACACAACGTTGCATTTACGCACATCGGCAGATGCGCCAAAAGCGCAACGTTGTTTAAATTAAAACCAATAAAAGCTTGCCATGAAGGTAGGCCGGAGTAGCTTAGCGCCATCCGGCCTACAGGATTATGGCGTGACGATATTGAACCAGAAATCAAACTTGTCCATATAGCCCAGCATTTCGTCGAGTTTTGCTCCGTTGCCGCTGATCTTCACTTCGCCCTTATCTTCAGCCTGTTTAAGCGTTTCCTCTTTCAGGATGATTTTGTTCAGGGTTGCCCTATCTAGGGTCAGCGTCGCATCGGCATCTTTCGCTTCCGCGTTGGCGGTATGGTTCAGCACACCGTTTTCCAGCTCCAGCTTATATTTGCCGCCATCGTTGCCCAGGTCGATGTTAAACACCGACTTCGCTTTCCCTGCCTTCTCACCGTTGATATGCACGGCCAGATAGTCAAAGAACATCTCCGGCGTCATCGCACGTACCGTATCCGGGCTGGCGGTGTTCGGCGTTGGCCCTTTCACCACGCCGTTACGCAGCTCCTGCGCGCCGGTCAGGTAAAAGTTACGCCACGGGCCTGACTCGGCCTGATAGCCCAGTTGCTCCAGCGCATCGGCTTCCAGATTACGCGCCTCCTGGTTTTGCGGATCGGCAAAGACCACTTTGCTGACCACCTGCGCCACCCAGCGGTAGTTGCCCTGGTCGTAATCCTCTTTGGCTTTTTTCAGAATCGCCTCAGCGCCGCCCATATAGTCGACAAATTTCTTCGCCGCTTCTTCAGGCGGCAGCTCGTCGAGGGTCGCCGGGTTGCCGTCGAACCAGCCGAGGTACAGCACGTAGGTCGCCTTCACGTCGTGGCTAACCGATCCATAGTAACCGCGGTTGGCCCAGGTATTCGCCAGGCTGTCCGGCAGCTTGAAGTTAGCGGCGATTTCATCGCGGGTCAGCCCTTCGTTTGCCATGCGCAGCGTCTGGTCGTTGATGTAACGATAGAGGTCACGCTGGCTCTTCAGCAGGTTCACCACGTTTTCATTGCCCCAGGTCGGCCAATGGTGCTGCGCCATAATCACTTCAGCTTTGTCACCCCAGCGGACGATCGCTTCGTTGATGTACTTCGACCATGGCAACGGTTCACGAATCTTCGCGCCGCGCAGCGAGTAGGTGTTGTGCAGCGTATGCGTCACGTCCTCTGCCGATTCAATGAGCTTTTTCTCTTCGATAAACCACAGCATTTCAGACGGCGCTTCTGAGCCAGGAGCCAGCATAAAGTCATAGGTCAGGCCATCGATCGTCTCTTTCTGCCCGTCCTTGTCGATGATGTTGGTCGGGGCAATTAAGGTCACGGTTCCCGCAGAGGTGGTGGTCCCCAAGCCTGCGCCAACCTGCCCTTTCGCATCCGGTTTTAACAGGTTGCCGTACATGTAGCTGGCGCGGCGGCTCATCACGTTACCGGCCATAATATTTTCCGCTACCGCCGCTTCCATAAAGCCGGACGGCGCGTACACTTTAACTTTACCGGCTTTTACGTCGGCTTCGTCTATCACTCCGCGCACGCCGCCGTAGTGGTCAACGTGGCTGTGGGTATAAATCACCGCGACCACCGGCTTTTTGCCACGGTTTTTGTAGTACAGGTCCATCCCCACTTTGGCGGTTTCCGCCGAAACCAGCGGGTCAACAACCGTGATCCCCTCTTTCCCTTCGATAATAGTCATATTGGAAAGATCGAGATTGCGAATCTGGTAGACGCCATCGGTCACTTCAAACAGCCCGCTGATATTAATCAGCTGCGACTGACGCCACAGGCTCGGGTTAACGGTAGCCGGGGCTTTTTCACCCTCTTTAATAAAAGCGTACTGTTGAGGGTTCCAGATAACGTTGCCCTGCTCGCCTTTAATTACGTCGGTTGGCAGCGCGGCGATAAAGCCTTTGTGGGCGTTGGTGAAGTCGGTATTGTCGGAGAAAGGCAGTTGAGTTAAGAGTGCATCGTTAGCTTTTTGCGTGGTGTCCGTCGCCTCTTTTGGCGTCACGTCGGCATAGGCCGGGAGGATAATTGTCGACATAAAACCTGCCAGCGCCAGGCTTCTGACAATAAGCTTTATTTTCATTATGACCCTCGATTTTTCAGTATTTGATATAACCCCAGAAGGTAATTGGTTGAGATACGATATATTTCCTCGCCCTATAAAAACATAACCAGGAATCACCATTGCGCAAGGGAAAAGCCCAGATTAAAAATGGTTTTTATGATTAGAATTAGTCCTTTTTAATCAATTAATTAAAAGTGCTTTTTAATTTGACGAATTTCATTTCATCCACTACAAAAAAATATTATTTTTAATATTCGTCATTTCCGAATAATTCAGTAAAGTAAGTACCGCTGTCATATTTATCACCATTTTTAGATATTAAAGCCTCAATATCATGCCGTTCAATCATTTAACATCATCATAAAATATTAATATTTAGAATTAGTTAGACACAGGATTTACTCCATAGTGAGTATTTTTTCAATTTAAGCTCAACGACCGTTGTATCGTCGTTGCCAGCGCCGTCTTTTTCATGAAAAATCGCTATGTAAAAAACTACATAACGAGACAAGTCGATGGTTTCAGGAAAAATGAAGTACGGGATTCTGGCGCTGATGGTATGCACCCCAGCGGTGTTCGCAAAAGATATCCGCGTCACCTACGCCGGTTCAATGGGCAAAGTCATGGATCAAGGGCTCGGTCCTGCGTTCAGTAAAGCCGATAACGGTGACTATCAAGGGCAAGGTCAGGGGGCATACGGTATGGCTCGTCTGTTAGCCAGCCACAAGATTGAGGCCGATGTGTTTGTTTCCATCAACCCAGGTCCAATGCAGATCCTCAAAGATGCCGGGCTGATTGATAAAGCCGTGCCCGTTGCCAGCACCAGCATGGTGGTAGCGTACAATCCGAAAGGAAAATATGGCGCCCAGTTTGCCGCCGCCAATCAGAAACACGATGGCTCATGGCTTAATCTGCTGGCACAAAAAGATATCAGCTTCGGGCGCACCGACCCGTACGTTGATCCGAAAGGTCAGAACATCGTCTTTACGCTGATGCTGGCGGAGAAATATTACCAGCAGCCGGGCATCGCGATGAAAATCCTCGACAGCCTGCAAAATCCACAGCAAACCCACCAGGAAGGCGGCCTGATCTCCCGTCTTGAAAGCGGTCAGGTGGACGCTGCCGCAGGCTATGAGAGCGAAATCCGCTCTGCGCACCTGCCGTACGTAGCGCTGCCGGATGAGATTAACCTGAGCAACCCGGCCATGGCAAAACAGTGGTATGACACCGTCAGCTTCACCATTAAAGACGCCCAGGGCAAAGACCAGGTTCTGCATACCCAGCCGATGGTGTTCTACGCCGCGGTACTGAAAAATGCGCCTAATGGCGTGGAACAAGGCGAAAAATTCGTCAAATTTATGCAAAGCGCACAGGGTCAGGCGCTGTTTAAACAGTACGGTTACGCGGAACCAAAAGGGGACGCGTTATACGCCCGCTAAACCGCCCTGGCAAAATAGCGGGCTGGCTCTCTTTGCCCGCTATTCTCCTGCTGAGCATTCCTTTTATTACTCTGGTTAGCGTTTCGCCGTGGCACCATTTGCAGCTGGCATGGCGAGACGGGGATGCCATCGCCGTCTCGATGGGGCTCGGAGGCGTAGCGCTATGCATCACGGTCGCGATTGGGCTCCCCGTCGCCTGGTGGCTTTCGCAGGCAAGTGGACGCCGCCGTTTACTGGGTGAATTGCTGGTGATGATCCCCTTGCTCACGCCACCGCTGGCAATGGGTATCCTGCTGGTCTCGGCGCTGGGGCCCTATGGGTTAGTCGGCACGTGGATCTCAAAACTTGGCGTGACGCTGGTCAACAATCCGGCAGCCTTTGTGCTGGCGCAGATATACGGTTCGCTACCCTACTTCATTGTGGTCGCCCGCTCAGCGTTCGTTACCGTGCCCAAAGATATTCTCGAAGCCGGCCAGACTCTCGGCGCTTCGGGCTGGAATCGCTTTCGCTACCTCACGCTCCCCATCGCCTTCCCCGGCCTCGCTTCTGCCGTTACTCTTGCCTGGGTGCGGGCCGTCGGTGAATTTGGCATTGTGATGATTTTCGCCTATTTTCCTCAAGGGATCCCGGTCAAACTCTATACCAATCTGCAAAACGACGGCGTGGATGCGGTGTATACGCTGCTGTGGATGCTGCTGATTGTGACCCTGCCGCTGCCGCTGATGTGCTTTGCGCTAGGTAGAAGGAACGCGGGGAAGCGACGTTGAATCGATCCAGGTAATAAACCGGAAACGCGATATTCCTGTGTTCAATGTCACAATTGCGGACAGAATGAAGTGACGGTCGGCGGTTACGAAAATATTCTACGGACGTTTCAGAAAAGGGAAATTTACTGGAGAACTGAGGGGATATAACTCGTTGAAAAGTGGCGGAGAGAGGGGGATTTGAACCCCCGGTAGAGTTACCCCTACTCCGGTTTTCGAGACCGGTCCATTCAGCCGCTCTGGCATCTCTCCGTTTTGATGGTTGCCATCATGCCAGGTTATTTGGCATTTTAACAGACCCAGTCTCTTCAATTGCGTTCAAGTGACGAGTTTGCGAGCAAAACGATGATTAAATGGCCCTGGAAAGCAAGTGACACTGCCGAGATAACCGACTTACCGTGGGCGGAAGCTCTGGCGATACCTCTGTTAGCGAATTTGTCGGACGACGAACAGGTCAAACTGGTGCAGTTGGCTGACCGTTTTTTACAGCAAAAGCGGCTGGTGTTTCTGCAAGGATTGACGGCGGAACCTATTATCGAAGCACGTATTGCCCTGCTCTTCTGTCTACCGATTCTGGAACTGGGGATCGAGTGGCTCGACGGTTTCCATGAAGTGTTGATCTACCCGGCGCCTTTTATCGTTGACGACGAATGGGAAGATGATATCGGCCTGGTGCACAATCAACGCGTTGTTCAGTCTGGTCAAAGCTGGCAGCAGGGGCCGATTGTGCTCAACTGGCTGGATATTCAGGACTCGTTCGATGCCTCCGGTTTTAACCTCATCATTCATGAAGTGGCGCATAAGCTGGATACCCGCAACGGCGATCGCGCCAGCGGCGTGCCCTTTATCCCGCTGCGCGAAGTCGCAGGCTGGGAGCATGACCTTCATGCGGCGATGAATAACATTCAGGATGAGATTGATTTAGTTGGCGAAAATGCGGCCAGCATCGATGCCTATGCCGCTACTGACCCCGCGGAATGCTTTGCCGTACTCTCTGAATACTTTTTCAGCGCACCTGAACTTTTCGCCCCACGCTTCCCGGCGCTGTGGCAGCGTTTCTGCGGCTTCTACCGCCAGGATCCACTGCAGCGGTTGCGCGATAACAGCGAACAGGATGAAAATCCCCCAGTAGTTCACTAAAACAACATCTTGCGCTAAATTCATCCATTTGAATCAGCGAGTTAAATTTAGTGTTGACACAATTATCGGGTGCCAGTACTATGCGCCTCGTTCACACGATTCCTCTGTAGTTCAGTCGGTAGAACGGCGGACTGTTAATCCGTATGTCACTGGTTCGAGTCCAGTCAGAGGAGCCACATTTAAGAAGCCTGCTTAGGAAACTAAGCGGGCTTTTTGCTTTTCTGCATTTGTTATACCCCGGTACAGTTCACCGCGCCCTTCAGGACAGATTAGCCCGCAACGACAATTTCATTTCCTCCCTATGAGGACTATGATGACGCTCATTATTTTTTCCGCTTGCTGTCACCGAGAAATAGATGGATTTCATCAGCATCATTATGTCGGCGGGGAAAACCTCCGTCGATGTAGCGCTCTATACGCTGCTGCCGATCATGGTGGTTATGCTCATCGTCATGAAATACCTGGAAGTGCGCGGCGTACTGGACGTTATCGTGCGCTGGCTCGCCCCGCTGCTTAAACCGTTTGGTCTCACTGGGATGAGCGCCTTTGCGCTTATCCAGATGAATTTCGTCAGCTTTGCCGCTCCGCTGGCAACTCTCGCCATTATGGATAAGCGCGGCGTTTCAGACCGGCAGATGGCCGCAACGCTGGCGATGCTCTTCGCGATGGGCCAGGGCAACGTCTTCTATCCGCTCACCCCGTTTGGCCTGCACTGGCTGGCCTCCATCGTTATCTCAATCGCAGGGGGACTATTCGCCGCAGCGGTCACCTGGCACGTCACGGGGCGTCGGCTATCGGTGTTAGAGAACGCCCGAGCCGAGGCATTGCCTGACGCCGAGAAAAACAATCAGGGGATTATTTCGGTTATTAACAGCGCGGGCTCCGATGCCATTCGTCTGGCGCTTGGCGCAGTGCCCATGCTTATCCTGTCGCTGGCTATCGTCGGCGTAATGAAATCAGCTGGCCTGATTGAGATGCTCCAACAACTGTTGATGCCGTTACTGGTGTGGCTGCATATTCCGGTTAACTTTGTACTCCCCGCGCTGGTCAAATGCGTAGCTGGCGGCACGGCCTACTTTGGCGTCGTCTCTGAACTGGTTCAGCAGGGGAAAATCACCGTGAGTCAGATTAACGCCTCAGCCGGGCTGCTAGTTCAGACCTTCGATCTTCCTGGCATCGGCATTTTTCTGGGCGTGAGCTCCCGCTTCGTGCGCCTGTTCCGCTACGCCGCCACCGGCGCGCTCGCCGGAATCGCTGTCCGCACCCTTTTGCACCTTGCTCTGTTCTGACACGGCTTCCCGGAGGCAGGCGATAACGTCAGGCCGCTCACTACAGGCAATATGCTGCTGAACACGCGCCATCATCCACGGGAAAAAGGGGTTAGAGGTGACGCGCATCAGCGTATCCAGCCCCACGCTCAGCGTCGCCGTCTCTCCGCGCAGCGAAATTGTGCCCAGACTAATGCCGTAACGATTTCTCTGTTGCGGGTCCCGGCCATAAAGTGAGTCGGTCAGCGGGAAAGGCACCGCCACGTGCGACAACGAATACATATCCTGCGGCCAGGCGATATGCAGAGGCGTCACGGTCTCCGTCAGCGCACCAGCCTTCGTCGAGCGCGCCACCGTTTGATTGGTGTCCGGCGCGGTGTTGGTGATAACCGTGGTCGTGTATAACCCTGGCGCTGGCGGCAGCAAAGTGTTCACCGCCGAGTAGGACGACGGTCTGAACAGCGCGCGTAAATTCGCCGCCTGATTAATATCAAAAATGACCAGCTCACTGCCGTTATCCGGCAAATAGCGATAGAGCGAATCGACCACCGCCCGGGTGCTCACCGTGGAGTCCATTACCGATTGAAACGTCAGCACCGGCGCCAGCTCAGCCAGCCGCTTATTTTGCGATTCCTGCACGATTTGCTGCTGCAGCGCCTGAGATAGCAACCACGACTGGCGCGCGGCCTTAACCGGGAACGAGTTATATTTATAAGGATTAAACTCTGGCACGACGTTAAGCCACGCCGCACGAGCAAAGGCGGGGAATATCGCTGGCAGCCCGGCGAGCCCCGCAAAACGGGCAAAGGCGGTCACACCGATCATCGGCGATAGCAGGATTATCTGCTGCGGCCGACGCAGCGAGGCATCTTCCAGGCTATCGAGGGCATATTTCATCGCTAGCGCCCCGCCGTTGGAGTAACCGACAATATGCAGCGGAACATCATTTCCCGCCAGCCGCGTCGCTTCGCGCACGGCCATGCGCGTTGCCGCTATCCACTGTTCGCGGTCGACGCCGGTTAACGCCCCCGGCGCGGTACCGTGCCCCGGTAGTCTGGGAACAACGGCAATAAACCCCTGCTGCTGATAACGTTGTGCCAGATAGCGCACGCTGTAGGGAGAGTCCGTCAGGCCGTGAAGCAGCACCGCAGCACCGCGAGGGTTGCCCTCAGGCAGCAAAATAAAGGAGCGATTCCAGTCAGGCTGAAACTTATCGGGATAGACCAGGCTTTGGGCATAAAAACGGTTGATCGCCGTTTTTTCATCAGCGCTCAGCGTATCGGTAATCTTGTTTTTCATATCACGGAAAATCGACGCTTCCCGTGCCTGATAGTCGGCAAACGTTGCATTATCGATCTCACCGGCGGTCATTTCATCCGCCGTCCAGGTATGCCAACGGTGCAACGCCGGACCGCGCTGGGATTCATAGATGCGACCGATAAAAAAGACAATGATGACTACGACCAGGCCGATAAACGCCTTTTTCGCCCATGAGATCATTCTCTTGCCAGACGTATTCAGCAGTCGGGTTAAACGCATCATTGCCATAGTGCTATCCGGATTATCTCTCTGTTCATAAGGGGTTATCGTAAAATCACCTGCGATCCTGCGATGTGCCTTTTAAACATAGACTAAACCAGGTGCCAGTTTTCTGGCCCAGAATATGATGAGGTGATGAGAAGAAACGGCGGGGTAAGAAGCAGCGCGCCCCAGAGGGCGCGGCGTTAAATCTGGTAATCCAGCACCGACTCTTCCAGCTCCATCGCCTGGCGTTTAATCTCCTCAAGCGACAGCCCGGCATTACAGAGCTCAATAAAGCGCCATACATAGTTGCGCTGCAATTGCCCGCGCTTAAGCCCCAGCCAGACGGTATTTGCGTCGAACAGGTGATGGGTATCCAGGCGCACCAGGCTGCCAGACTCCTGCGGGTCGCCGGACTGCTCAGCCACAAGGCCAATGCCGAGCCCCAGCTCAACGTAGGTTTTAATCACATCAGAATCCTGCGCGCTCAGTACGATATCTGGCGTCAGCCCCTTGCGGTTAAAGGCTTCATCAATACGGGAACGCCCGGTGATCCCCTGGCGGTAGGTGATAAGCGGCCAGCGGGCGATGTCCTCCAGCGTCAGCGGCGAGGTTTGAGTCAGTGGATGATCCTGCGGAACCAGCAGGCTGTGATGCCAGCGGAACCACGGGAAGGCCACCAGCGTCGCGTCATTGCTGAGGCGTTCACTGGCAATCCCGATATCCGCCCCGCCGTTATGCAGCAGCGCGTCGATTTCCTGCGGCGTGCCCTGAATCAGCTCCAGGCGCACGTCTTTGAAAATTTCCCGGAAGGCTTTAATTACCGGCGGCAGGCTATAGCGAGCCTGAGTGTGCGTGGTGGCAATCGTCAGCACGCCGGACGCATCGTTGGTAAAAAGATCGGCCAGACGTCGGACGTTGCTGGCCTCATTCAGTATGCGTTCGGCAATCACCAACAGGGCTTTACCCGGCTCCGTCATCCCTAACAGGCGTTTACCGCGGCGGATGAAAATCTCAATCCCCAGCTCTTCTTCGAGCTCACGAATATGCCGGCTCACGCCGGACTGCGATGTATAAAGCATATTGGCAACTTCGGTCAGGTTGTAATCCTGCCGTGCCGCTTCACGAATTATTTTGAGCTGCTGGAAGTTCACGCTTCTCTCCGGGTCAATCAGACGTTGAACTATTGTTAAAGTCTGATGCCCTTGTGAACAAATAATAAAAACCAGCAAGTTATATCTGAATGGAATATAAGCTTAGCTCACCAGCAGCAGTTCACGGTTATCCAGCATTGGTCGGCTGACCAGCGACATCAGGATCTCTTTCACCGCCTGCGCCTGCGGGCTCAGTTGACCACGCGCCGATACGTTTAACGACAGCGGCAAGCTCATCGACGGAGTCGTGATCCGCGCCATCCAGCCGTTTGCCGCGCTGCACAGCGAACGCGCCGCCGATTCTGGCAGTACCGTCACGCCCATTCCGCTAGCAATCGCGGCAGTCAGCGTAGAGATAGACTCAATTTCACCGATGATTTTTGCCGTTAAGCGACGCAGCGAGAAGGCCTCATCGACACGGGCGCGAACCGCGCTGTAATCCCGCGGCAGGAAAAGGTTCATCTCCGCCACCGCGGTGAGATCGACGCTTTGACCTGGGCAATCGCGAGTACCCACCAGATAGAGATCTTCTTTCAGCAGCGGCTGGCTGACGATCCCCGCCAGCGGCGCGCGATCGTAAAGCACCGCCATATCCAGTTGACCGTTCAACAATTTGTCATTCAGCACGGTGCCGCTATTTTCATGTAGATACACCAGCACTTCCGGCAGTTCGTTACGCACCGCCTGTAGCAGCGGCATGGTAATAGATGACGCCGCCGTACCCGGCGCAAGGCCGATGGATACCGTGCCGCTGAGGGTCTGACCGACGTTATTCACCGCCAGCTGCGCCTGTTCACACTGGCGTAAAATTGTCCTGGCATGGGTATATAACACTTTACCCGCTTCCGTTGGTGTGACGCCGCGCTTGGTGCGAATCAACAGCTGCTGATCGAGCTCTCCCTCCAGCGTCGCCACCTGCTGGCTTAAAGCGGGCTGCGCGATATGCAACACTTCAGCGGCCTGAGTCAGGCTGCCGATATCGACGATTTTCACAAAGTACTTCAGCCGTCTTAAGTTCATTTTTGCCTCCGGTTCGGAATCACTGCCACGCTGGCGTTAAGTAATCGGAGGAGTTGCAAGATGCTTGCCAGTTTTAAAATTGCCCGTAAAACCGTGTAAACCTATCGCTGAGGCCCTTTTTTGCGGCTATCAGAAGTTTACGATCTGCCCCATAAGGGGTAATTCTGCACTTTCACGGTGCAGAACAGTCAAAAAAACAGCAAATGGCGCGGAATTGCTGAAATTGTCAGCAAACGAACTTATTAGCGCTTTTCACCCTTTGACAAGCCGGGGTGACATCGATAATATGCGCCCCGTTCACACGATTCCTCTGTAGTTCAGTCGGTAGAACGGCGGACTGTTAATCCGTATGTCACTGGTTCGAGTCCAGTCAGAGGAGCCAAATTTAGAAAAGCCTGCTTTCGAGCGGGCTTTTTACTTTTGTGCGTTTGCCTTCTGAACCTAAAGTCTCAGCTCAGAATGGCTTCCAGTCTGGCCAGCACTTCATTCACAATAACGTCAGGTATTCGCTCCAGACACATACCGTTCCTGGCTTCCATATCAATGGTCCTCGGCTGGTCACAACGAATGACCCCCGTTGTTTCTGTTCCTGCACCATCTAGTGAAACAGCAAATCCCGCTGCGCGGGCAAAGTTTCCGCCGTTGGTCACGGGAACAACCACAGGTAGCCGGGTAAACTGATTAAAGGACGCCGGAGAAACAATCAACACTGGGCGCCTTCCGCTTTGTTCATGCCCGGCAATCGGGTCTAGTGAAACGAGCCAGATTTCCCCTCTATCCATTTACAGGATCTCCTTGCCCACCGCAGGCACATCAATCCATTCCCGATCTTCTTCGCTCATTTCGGCATGCGGATCGCACTTCGCCAACAGTTCTTCGAGCGAATAGCGGGGACGTTTTTGAGGTTCAATAATCAGGCAACCATTATCAATAGTCATGCCCACTTCGCTGTCCGTCGACAGCTCCAGCGTTTTCAACACGGCGGGAGGAACCGCCAACATGATGGATCCGCCGACCTTTTTCAGGCGAGTCGTATACATAGAGCACCTCCGGATATTATATTTTAATATAACATCCACGGCAGGCGATGCACAATTATTCATCAGATTCATTGTGATTTCCTTAGCGTAAGAAAGCGTGAAAAAGCTTTAATCCATCGGAAGACAGATCAGGCAGTTTTCAAAGGCGACATTGCCGGTAAAAGGGCAACCGTCCTGACACATGAGGCGCTTCTTTCAGGTCATGAAGCATTTCGCGCAGGCGGGAGCTTAGTTCGTGGTAAGAAGGCCGATAATAGAAAACTGTTTCTACGGTTCCAAGGATTATGACGGATCGGATAAACAAAATGCGGCGCAGCTTCCGTATCCGGTCTGCGCCGCAGGAACATCAGCGGTAGCGCATTAGCCAGCGTGGAGGATGCCAGTCAAACTGCGTCATGCTTTGATCTTCACACCATCAATAAACTTCAGGCCACCGGCACTACGCAGCCAGCGCGTGGCTTTCATTTCCGCAGCGAAGTAGTTGATCAGGTCATACAGCAACCAGCTAAGGAACTTCTCCGTTTAAGAGGAAAATCCTTGCCCTGCCAGGGTCTGGGTCAGAGCAATATAGCAGTGGCAAAGTTCAATGCATTCAGGATCAAAGCGTGGGTTGCAGTAGCGACAGACATGCATTGAGTCTGCCGCAGAGCGCCATTTTCAGCGTGGGATCGTTGCTTTCTATCAAGGTTTCGGCAAAAGTTTCGCAGTGACCAGTGAGTGCTGTGAAGTCTGTGGCGGCATTAAAGGGAATGGCAGGTAGCGGATGTGTTGGGATTGGGGTAGTAGCCATAGTGGCAGCCTCCTGTAACGGGTTTAAAATCCACCACCAGAGAGCACGCCACACACTATTTACTACCTCTTGGAACTGCTGGAAACTCTGGATCTTGTCGAACCTTCAAAATTTTTTGATCTGATGGCCTATGCATTACATCACGTAGCAAAATTTGGTTTCCAGAATGAAAATATGGGAATGGAACAACTGGTAAAAATGATGAGGATGTTTCTTGCCGACTATAAAATCATTTTTGAAGAAGAACATCGACGCACCTTTTTGATAGAAAGTCTGGATATTTTTATGGATGCAGGTTGGCCATCTGCCAGGCGTTTACTTTATAGGTTGCCGGAATTGATTCAGTGCACAAACAGAATAAATACTATCAGACATTAAAAATGTTCAGGCCATAGCACATAGCCTGAACAAGAATAACCCACGCTAAACTCTGATAAAATTAGTTATGCAGCATCAGACGCGATATTTTTTCCAGAAGAGATGTCTGACTGACTTCATTATAACGGGTGGTATCGTAAGTTAAAGTTCGCAACAGTAATTCAGCTGCTGGTTGCGTCATCACATCAGCCTCTTTACCGTCAAATGTTGTCGCCACCAAATTATAAACTAAGGTTGCCCTGTCCATAATCTGGTTGGGCTGGTTGCTTTTAGTACAAAAAAGTAATGCTTCATTACCTCGTTTTTCAATAAAGAGTTGTTGATACTGACTGACAGCATGACTTTTAGGTTTTGGCGTTAAGTAGTAAGGCAAACATGTTTTATCCGCTGCACCAAATTTATTAATTTTATCCTGATTCTCTTCTGCTACCTGAAGAGAACAACGCTCCGCAGAACCTAATAATCTTGGAATACGAACGGTATTGTATCGTTTAATCACAACCTTATTTATTGTATCAACAAGATAAAAATTATCATCACGCAATTTATCAATACAGTTGACATTCATCCCTGGAACATTATTACGAAAATCGACCTCATTGGTATACATTTTCGGCTCTGCGATGTTCATTACGCCATGGCTGAATACGACGGGCGTAGCAACGCCATAAAAATCATTCCCTCTTTTGTTTCCGGAAGAGGAGCACCGAATTGAGACAAGAATATACTCACCATCGTTAATGCTAAAACCGGTAAGTTTCTTTCTCACCAGTACAGCCTCTTTTAGCCAGAGTTCGCTGCGGATCATTTTCAGCTTAGCGACAGATACAGGATTAATAACCTTTTTAACCACCTGGGTAACAGGATCTTTTTTATTCTGCTCTATGGATTCAATATTACATCCCTGAAATACTCGCTGATGATTTTTCTCAAAATCAAGGATAAAATCCACTTTTAGCCTTGAATAATAATCTAAAAGATCTTTTTTACCCGCTTTTGCCTCATTCAGTGCCTGCCACGTAGAGTTTAAAAAGGTATCTTCACCAAGGGTAATGCTGGACCCGTTTATTTTTTTGGACTGATTCAGTACCAGATAGTTAACATCTTTATCAAGATCAATAAGTTCCCGAGGTGAAATTATATCTACTGCGCCGAATTCTTTTTTCAGATAGTGAATGAATCGCTGATGTGTCTCAGGATCTTCACCACTATTAATATTATCTATAATAACTAACGGGCGCTGAAATATTTTAGTATCGGCCGTTAAAAAGTTTAACTGACAGTGGGTTGCACAAAAAACACGTGGTGAAAAAACGATGTCAGCCTGAGACAAGATACCACCGAGCACGCCCTGAACCAGATTTTCTGCGTGATTTTTGCAGCCAGAATAAGTTTTACTGACAAAACGCATATAGGGCATTTTCCGGTATTTTCTGCCATCTACTTTTTCGAGCAACTGCAATGATTTTTTACCCTTAATCATAATCCGACCATAATCGCTGAGTACACCAAGCTCTTCCGCTTTAGCTCTGAAGCAGATCCCTTTTAGGGTAAAGGTGAGGTCACCATAATCCGGGCTGTAAAAGAGGTCACTTTGCAATGCATCGACGTAATAGTTTCCTCTCTTGTCTGGTTCTTCTTTTTGTACGACGGCACCCAGAAAAACTTCGCTATTATAGGCCCCATGACTCACCTCAAAATACTTCCCGGCATTCTCTAAAAAATGTAGTTTCAGACGCAACCCGAGCACAGTTTGAGCAATTTTATATTGATCAAAGCCCTTAATTTTTAGTTCATTAACCCATTGATGATACGGACGGGCATCAGGTGACAGGAACATCACAAGATAGCTGTTTTCTTTTCTTAACGTTTGATACTGGAAATCTCTGTTATTCTTCACGCCTAGTTTTAAGGATAATATATTTTGAATCTCTCTGTGCAATTCAATAAAAAAATCATCCCATTTCATGGTGTATTCTTTTACCTTGGTGATACAGATTGCATCAATTCCCCAACCATTTGCCAAGGGTAATTGCAGAAGCTTTTCCAACATTACATCTGCAGTATCATGAATATCAAAGAGCTGTGTTCGTGCTTTAGGTGCATAATCTGGAGGCTGAAGGTCCCATTCGGCAGCCATCACAACATCCGTTTCATTATGCTGTAAACTATCAGTTACATCAGTCATAATTCACTCCTAAAAGATTAAGTAAGTATTGATTTATTCTTAATTCTGATTTTATTTTTGCATCATAAGGATTTTTGCCATTATCTTTTTCATAAGATGAAATATTTTTAAAAAGGTTATAATAGCAGATACCTTTATGGTTAGAATGTTCGGCACGAATGTTGAGGCTGTTTAAAGCATATCGGGTATTAAGATAAACGACGTCAACACCATCAAACTGTGTTTTTGCTGCAACTATTTTCTGCAACTCACTGACTTTTCCCAATGAGTTATTATGCATTTTTTTCGCTAATTGACGGTTATTTCCTTGCATTCGCCAGTTTTTTACATCGATTGCAACAATTCGGTTCTTGTGAATGCAATACACATCAAACAATTCATAACAATGACTGTCCAGATAGTGTGATAGCTCTTGTGATGGAATGGGCGTAATATTCATTTCCTGGAGCACAAGGTGTAATTGCCATTCACCAATATTGCCAATTAGAAGTGGCATCAATGAGGGAATGGGGATGTATTGTTGTAAAGGCGTGGCCTCTAATCCCAGAATCTTCGCAAAAATACGCTGTTCAGTTCCGGATGATTCTTCAGCCATGGCTTCATGATATTGGGGTAAACAATATTCCGGTTTGTATGGATTTGCCCCAGTTGAAATATCTGTTAGTCCATAACCATCTAAGGTTTTAGCCAGTATTACATTCTTCCAATCGGCAGTACGCTTCAGATAAAAATGGCTTACACAGTCGCTAAGGTAAGCATTTTTCTTAATAATCGCGTTGCGTTTAAGACGTTTTATATATGACTGAGGATCGGTAAAGCTGTCCCGGTGACGTAATGCTTCATTTAACTCAATTGCATCTCGATCACCTTGTCTTGCCAGTGGCAGAATTTTATTTTTCAGTTCAGCCTCAAAGTCGCTATACATATCTATTGCTTTAGCAACTTTATTTTCGAATTCGCTACGTTGACTATCGGAAGAAAAACTGGCTTTTAATAAATCCTCTTTTGAGCGTTTGAACCATAGATGGTTATGCAGACTTAGGGAAGCAAGTAACGATTGTGCATTTGGGTGACGATCCAAATCCCGAAAAACACACAATGCATTATGATGAACACCAGAAGGTAAACGAATAATCCCATTCATTTGGGCATCGCGCCGTTCTGTACGGCCAATGGTTTGCATTGCAATTTTATGAAGTTCGACGGTATGTTCAGCATCCAGCAATTGGGCCGCATCAGAATCAACTAGATCCGTATCGAAATCACCAACCTGACGAGGCACACTTCCATGAGCATAATGCTTGAGTAAGGTAATATAATTTTCAAGCGTGTTTCGCGATGGAGTTGCATTAATCTGACTCCAGTAGCTACCGCAGACCATTGCTAATTCATCAAAGTCGATTTGCTCTGAATCTGCTCCGGCAGGTTCTGACGGAGCCGGATAAGTAACATAATAATTAAGCCCTGTCCCGGCCCCCTGGAAATGGGAAACCATGCATATTGCTAAATTTTGGTGATCAATTTGTAGATAGTCTCTTACCGGATCTTCCCGGTTGAGTTTAGAATCAAACATGACGACGCGCAATCTATGCCGCTCAGCAAAAGGAGTGATTTCAAATACACGAGGTAAATCGTTTCCCCGACGTGTTTCATTGTCAAGAATAGCAACCCCACGATAGGGATTTGCACTTAACTTATTGGCACGAACAAAATTCCCTATAATCGCAAAAAAACGGCTACTGATCCCAATACATAAAATGTGCCGGCCAGTATAGGCCGCAAGTAACATACTCTGTAACTGACGATGAAACTCTCGTTTATGGTAGCGATTAAACTGAACTGCTGTAGAGTATGGTTCGAGCATATTGAGCCAGAGACGATATGCATTCCTGAACTCAGACTCCTCGTTTTGTGGTAAAAACTCTAGTTCCTGATCGTCAAATACCTCCAGTGCTACAGGACGATGAAGGTTTCTGTTGTCACGGATCGCCGACAGGGGCGAGGCAGAATCAACATCCCGCTGCCTGATGAGATAGTTCAAGTCACGGGCGTATTTATCCAGAAACGGGCGGCTGTATTGCCCATTATACGTTGCAGGAAATCCTGCTGTAGCAGACAGTAAAATAATAGTATTACGTGTATTATAAAGTACACGTAATAATGCTATTTCGGGTAACTCCTTAATTAACTCCATCCGAAATTTGAGTAATACCCACCCCCTTAGTTGTTCAGCCTCAATTCTTACCTGTTCACGTGGCGAAAGGGAAAACAATGTTTTGGGTTGAAAATAGGTAAAAAATTCATCTATCAACTGTTCTTTCTGAGGCTCACTGGAAGATAAATGTTCTATATCTCCTTTAATACTTTGGGCTTTACGAATGAAAACTGATAATGGATTATTCTGATTTGCCATCTCCTGCTGTGCCAGCAAATCGCAGACATGTTTGGGTGTTTCCAACCGGGCAGAGGCTAATAATAGAGCAGTCAGTGTCTGATACAGTTCATATAAGTTAAATTCATCTGGAATTTTTTTGTCATCTTCAGAAACATAGACTTCAGTGTATGAATGACGCCCGTGACTACGTAAATGAATACGACGAAGATCTGACTCACGGTAAAATCGCTGAATCTGATAACTGAAAATATTACCAATTAACGCGATAACCTGCTCAGCATTACGACTATCGACGACGATATCAAGCAAACTATTTCTAAAGAGTCTGGTCAGCTTCTTAAGATCGAAATCAGGTCGTAAATCACATTGTAATAAGGCTTTGTTGATCTCATCGACATAATTTTTCAGAGGGGTATACCCTGGTGCTCTTTCATCTGAAGAACATTCATCTACATATTCCAGTACACGATGTAAAATTGCCAGTAACGAAGGAAGTTGCTGATCGTCGTTCATTAATGTCTGGCAAACATTCTGCTGGAAGATACGGTAGGCTTCGTGCTCTTCATCTAGAACTAATGTGAAACGAATATCACGTTGTGCAAAAGGTGAGTCTTCGTCGGTTATCCAATATTGCTCTTTTAAGCTCTCAATTCGCTGTGGATTAGTCTGGTTAGCAATCTCGCCTAATGGATTTACTTTGAGGCTTTTTTTTTGGCCCAGAACGTGGTCCAGTTGTTGTGAACTCAGGTGATAGTCGTCTTCTTTACCGCGTTTCAGTAACAGCACACTGCCATCGAACTTTTTCGTTGTAGCCAGCAGGATACATCGGCGATACAGTGCAATCTGAAATGGGAAAAGGTGTTTAACCATTTCCGTAGCCAGTGCATATCGAGGATTAGTTGCTTCCCCATCAAGTAAAACCGTCAGATCCTGATTCAAGACATTAAGCATCGCCACAGTCGCTTCCTGTAAGCGACCTGCTAAATGAAAACTATTGAGACGTAACTCATCCTCCAGACGTTTTTGTTCAAACATTGCCCCTACTTTAATCTCTGTTTCCAGACGTACTTCCAAACTATTACGCGCATCAACTTCTGCTTTCAGGCGTTGAAAAATAAGCTGAATTTCACCCGACATCAATTCGTTGGCTTGCTTGATCCAGCGACGATACCGTTCCCGGTTTGTAGGTGTTTTCCCTTCAGGAGATTTGACCCATGACGTAAAACCAAGATCTGCGATATCCCCTTGCGAAAGATAAGGTAACAATTCAATCTTCTTATCTCGGGCGCGAGCGATGAGTTGTTCCGGGATGTCAATTTGTGATTTCAAGGGTGTAATAAACACCAGATTACGATGACTATTGCCAGGGTTGATTGCTGGATTTACGCTTTCGATGTATTGAGCGAAAACGTTATAGCTTTTACCGCTCGCCGTACCATCCTGGGATTGAATCAGTAGTGGTGTATCTGCTTCGGTAAAAGCATAAAACGTACCGGCCTGTTTTCTTGCTGCAGTAATGGCTTCTTTGACACTTTGTGGTAATGGAAGATGTCGAATGTTGTGATTTAGTTCGGATTGCATGTCTTCAATTCCTTCTGGCGCAACTGCATTTTGAAAATCGGGTATGGACGTATTAACGCACCAAACACAGCGTTAGAGGGCTATGTGAAATACTCGCTGAGACGGCTTGTATTCGAAAGGTGGTACGAGCACTTATTATGCTACGCCCAATCGCAACCGTTATGGTAGTTAAGTGCGTATTTTACCTGACATTATGCAAACATCAGAAACTTAATCCCATATTTTTATATGGTTAAAAATTCATGTCTGCTGCTGATTGATTTGCTTCGAATTGGTTCATATCTCACCGCTAAGCTACGTCTGGATATGCGGGCAAATATGGTATAGATGATATGCTGGTTCGTTGTACTTGGCTTGCATGACGGAAGGAAAAGTCAGTAGTAAAAAGGTGGTCATTCTGGTGGTCTTGACAAACAGGGAATTCAGGTTTAGCTTACTTATTAGCCAGTTACTGGCAAAGGCGATCCCAGTCAGAGGAGCCAAATTTAAGAAGCCTGCTTAGGAAATTAAGCAGGCTTTTTGCTTTTCTGCGTTTATCCGCCATCGCCGCAGTATCCGCTCAGAATCACTTCCAGTCTGACTCGCATCTCAATCCAGGACAGATGCTCCGGGCGCTTACCGACTCAATTCGTACTCCACCGCTTCCCTCACAACCACCAGCGCCTCGCGAAGGTTCTCCATTGATACCGACCCTAAAGCCAGCCGTAGCGCCTGAGGCACATTGGTTGAGGTAGAGAATGGTTCCGCAGTCGAGATCAAAATATGTTTATCCATCAGCGCTTTGACGATGCGATCGGCGCGGCATTCATCGGCCAGCGGCAGCCAGACAAACCAGGAGTTTGGGTGACCGATACAGGTTAGCGGGTGCAGACATTCACGAGCCAGCGCCTGTCTCTGGCGAGCGTCGTCTCTTTTTAAAATCGTTGTCCGGGCCACCGTCCCATCCTGAATCCAGTGGCTCATCAACGCGGTGAGCAGCGACGGCGTATTCCAGGTGGTAGCCCGAATAGCCCGCTCCAGCGCCGGTTTTAGCGGGCCGGGGCAAATCACTACGCCAACGCGCAGTCCGGTCGCCACATTCTTTGAAAACCCGCTGATATAGACCGTTCTTTCCGGCGCGTAGCTGGCAACGGGCGGCGGCGGTTGTTCAACTGAAAGGCATAGGCGGCATCTTCAATAATCAGCAGATCATGCTGACGGGCAATGGCAACAAGCCGCTGGCGCTGTTGGTGGCTGAGCACCCAGCCCAACGGGTTATGCAGCGTCGGCATGGTGTAAATAGCCCGCACATGGCGCTGCTGGCAGAGTGTATCGAGGGCATCAAGATCCGGGCCATCGGCAAGTGAAGAGACAGCCAGAAGTTCGAGATGATACAGCGCCGCCAGCGCTTTAAATCCGGGGTAGGTTAACGCGTCTACCGCCACTACATCTCCGGGCTGTAGCAGCCCCATTACCGTGACGGTCAATCCGTGTTGGGCACCGTTAACCAGCAAAAGGTTGTTGGGATCGGGAGTGAAACCCTGGTGGGTAAAATATCGGGCGACAACCTCGCGCTCCGCTTTTCGCCCGGCGTGAGGCTGATAGCGCAGGTGAGATTCAATATCGCCAACGCTGGCGAGCTGGCGCAGCGCGTCGCGCAACTGTTCACCCTGCCCCGGCAGCGACGGATAGTTAAAGTTCAGGTCGAGTACGGCCGGCATCATCGCCTGCTGATCCACGCCATGACCCGCCGCGAGGGTAATTTCACGCACAAACGTGCCGCGCCCGGCTTCACCGCTGACCAGCCCCATCGCCTCCAGTTCAGCATAGACGCGGGTGGCGGTGGCAAGAGAAATACGTTCCGTCGCCGCCAGTCGACGGTGCGTGGGCAGCCGGGTTCCGGCGGTGAGTTGTCCATCGCGTATCAGCGCAGCATATCTGTCGACGATTGTTTTGTATCGCGCCTTCATACAATGTATCCATGACAATAATTTGATTGTATTAGATTAAGAAAACTACCATCGCGCCGTTAATGACTCAACGGTGAGGTGCACAAAATGAAGGCAGCGGTATTTCAAGCACACACAGCATCCGGCTGGTTTAACGGGCTGCTGGGGGTAGTGATTTTTAGCGGTTCATTGCCGGCAACGCGTATCGCGGTCGGCTCTATGGACCCGTTTTTTCTGACCTTTCTGCGGGCGTCGATTGCCGGGCTTCTCGCCCTGGCGCTGATTGTCATCTTTCGCGAGCGGCGCCCCGCGGTCAGGCAAATACTTCCACTACTGACCGTTTCACTCGGCGTGGTGGTAGGCTTTCCTCTGCTCACAGCAATGGCGCTGCGCTACGTAACGGCGGCACATTCGATTGTCTTTCTTGGGCTCCTGCCACTCTCTACGGCGATTTTCGGCGTGCTGCGCGGGCGAGAGCGGCCTCATCCGGCGTTCTGGATCTTCTCGCTGCTGGGAAGCCTGCTGGTAGCCGGGTTTGCCCTGTCACAAAACGCTAGCGCATCATTAACCGGCGATCTGCTGATGCTTGCCGCCGTAATGGTCTGCGGGCTGGGCTATGCGGAGGGGGCCACGCTGACGCGCCAGTTGGGCGGCTGGCAGGTGATTAGCTGGGCGCTGATTTTATCGCTGCCGATGATGCTGCTGGCGACGTTACTGACGTTACCCGCCGACCCCGGCACTATAACAGGTCAAGCGTGGCTGGCGCTCGGCTACGTCTCGCTGTTCAGCATGCTGATTGGCTTTATCTTCTGGTACAAAGGTCTGGCAGAGGGCGGGATTGCCGCGGTAGGTCAACTTCAACTTTTGCAGCCGTTTTTAGGGCTAGCGCTGAGCGCCCTACTGCTGCACGAAGCGGTGAACCCGCTGATGCTGCTGATTACGCTTGGGGTGATCCTTTGCGTTATCGGATCAAAAAAATTTGCCCGATAGCAAAGCCCGGCGGCGCGATGCCGGCCGGGCGTTTCCACTATAGCGCGGCGCGGATCATATCCAGCACCTGCATATTACGCACGGTTTCGTCCAGCGGGATCAGCCGCGACGGCTCGTTGAGGATCGCGCTGGAGAAGTGGCGGATTTCCGCCTGGTAGCGATCCGATTCACTCACCGGCAGTTCGCGTACGCCTTCGCTGGTATGCAACTCCAGCGCGCCGGCATCATCGAGGAATGGCTTATCGATAATCAGCATCCCTTTGCTGCCAATAATCTCCGCGTAGTTGCGACCAAAAGCGTTAAAGCCGCAGTGAATATTGGCAATCAAGCCATCGTCATATTGCAGCAGTGCAGAGAGATTGGTATCCACCCCTTGGTCCGTTTCGCTCACCGCTTTGCAACTCACCGGCAGACGTCCAGTCACCAAACCGACAAAGTTCACCGGGTAGCAGCCAACGTCATACAGTGCCCCGCCGCCGAGTGCGGGCTGCATTTTGATGGTACCAGGCCGGTCGAGGAAGAAGCGGAACGAAACGTTGATATGGCGCAGCTCACCCAGCTCACCGCTCTCCAGCACCTGTTTAATGACCCGCACCCGGTCGGTGTACTGATACATAAAAGCTTCCATCAGCAGGCGGTTATGCTTCTGCGCCGCCTGCTGCATGTCGCGCGCTTCGTCGGCGGTAAGGCCAATTGGCTTCTCGCACAGCACATGTTTACCCGCTTCCAGCGCCCGGATCACCCACTCTTTGTGCAGCGAGTTAGGCAGAGGGATATAGACTGCCTGAATAGCCTCGTCGGCTAACAGCGCGGCGTAATCGCCGTAGCTTTTCTGCCACTCTCCCACCGGCAGTTCGTCCTGATGACGCGATGCCACGCCGTAGACGCGCGCGTTATCGGCACGTTGAATCGCCGGAATAATGGAATTTTTTGCGATTCGGGCATAGCCCAGCACGCCCCAGTTCACGACATCACTCATTCATTGCTCCTTTTGCCAACCCTGGTTAAAAAGTCAAAAACCCGCAAATCGCGGGCTTTTGGCGCTGAATATAGACAGGCTTACAACGCGTTATGCGAGGTACTGATATTGACCGGCATGCCGGAGCGCCTTTCCAGCGCGCCTCTTGCCCGGCTACCATCTACGCCTTCACCCTGAGTAAAACTACGCAGCGCAGGCGTAATAGGCAACGGAACTTTGTTATCAGACTCATATTCTGTGCGGTTGCGCGATAATGGCTCGTGTACTTCCACCCAGCGACTGCCGTCTGGCTCAACGGTGTATTTCACCGGCTGGTCGATAATCTGCACGCGCGTGCCGACCGGCACGTTATCGAACAGATACTTGATGTCATCATTGCGCAGGCGGATGCAGCCCTGGCTAACGCGTAGCCCGATGCCAAAATTCGCATTGGTTCCGTGAATGGCGTACAGACGACCTATATAGATGGCGTAAAGGCCCATTGGGTTATCCGGCCCGGCGGGGACAAACGCGGGCAGACTTTCGCCGCGCTTGGCGTATTCGCGACGGGTATTTGGCGTTGGCGTCCAGCTTGGCGCTTCCTGTTTGCGCTCGACGGTCGTCACCCAGTTACGCGGCGTTTCTCGCCCTGCCTGTCCGATACCAATGGGCAGCACTTCAACGGTGTTCCCCTCCGGCGGATAATAATAAAGGCGCATTTCTGCGACGTTCACCACAATTCCCCGACGCACCGTGTCTGGCAGAATCAGCTGCTGCGGCACCACCAGCGTGGAACCCGATTTTGGCAAGAAGACATCCACGTTCGGATTCGCCTCCAGCATATTGCTAAGCCCTTGCCCGTACTGCGCCGCAAAGGCCTCCAGCGGCAGGTGGTTGTCCTGCGGCACCGTGATATTCAACGTGCTTCCCACAAGACGACTTCCCTCAGGAGGAAGCGGATAGGTCACAGCCAGCGCGTCCTGGCTACAGAATGCCAGTGCGAACGCACACAAGAGTTTTACACGAGGTTTCATTTCCCTTTCCTCAAATCACAGCAGATATCGCTTGATTATAGCTTTTTAACTCCGACGCGCAGCCTTTAACCGGATGAGAAATCACCCGCTTAAACGTTAATCAGTTGTTACCTTGAAACCGGCTTACGCTTTTGTTTCAACATCGGCTGGCATACTATCAGTAAAAGCCGCACACAAGGAGCGAACGATGAGTAATACGGGCGTGAGTCTGACCCCAGAACAAGCGCTGGAGAAACTCCAGGCGCTGTACGATCAATCGGTAAGTGCATTACGTGATGCTATCCGTCTGTTTATCGACGACCGCTCATTGCCGAGCGCCGAAGCGCGGGCAAACGGGTTATTTGTCTACCCTCAGCTTTCGGTCTCCTGGAGCGGCAACGCGCATAAGGCGCAGAAAACCCGCGCATTTGGCCGCTTTACCCACTCCGGCTGCTACACCACTACCATCACTCACCCGGTGCTGTTCCGCAGCTATCTGCTGGAGCAGCTAAGCCTGCTGCACGAAGATTACGACGCCCATATTGAAGTCAGCCTGTCGCAGCATGAAATTCCCTATCCGTACGTGATTGATGGCCTGAACCTCGATCGCTCGATGAGCGCCGACCTGACGCGCTTTTTCCCCACTACCGAGCTGTCGCAGATTGGCGATGAAACCGCGGATGGTCTGACCCACTCCACCGATTTCTATCCGCTTTCGCACTTTGACGCCCGCCGCGTGGATTTCTCACTGGCGCGTCTGCGTCACTACACCGGCACCCCGGTCGAACACTTCCAGCCGTTTGTCTTGTTCACCAACTACACCCGCTACGTCGATGAGTTCGTACGCTGGGGCTGCAGCCAGATCCTCGATCCTGACAGCCCGTACGTATCACTCTCGTGCGCCGGCGGGATCTGGATCACCGCCGATACCGAAGCGCCGGAACAGGCCATTTCCGATCTGGCGTGGAAAAAGCATCAGATGCCGGCCTGGCATCTGATCACCAAAGATGGGCAAGGGATCACCTTAATTAACATCGGCGTAGGCCCGTCGAACGCCAAAAATATCTGCGACCACCTGGCGGTGCTGCGCCCGGATGTATGGCTGATGATCGGCCACTGCGGCGGCCTGCGTGAAAGTCAGTCGATTGGCGATTATGTGCTGGCGCATGCCTATCTGCGCGACGACCACGTGCTGAACGCCGTACTGCCGCCGGATATTCCCATTCCGAGCATTGCCGAGGTGCAGCGTGCGCTGTACGACGCGACCAAACAGGTTAGTGGGATGCCGGGCGAAGAGGTTAAACAGCGGCTGCGTACCGGGACGGTAGTTACCACCGACGATCGCAACTGGGAGCTGCGCTATTCCGCGTCGGCGCTGCGCTTCAACCTGAGCCGCGCCGTGGCGATTGATATGGAGAGTGCGACCATCGCCGCGCAGGGATACCGTTTCCGCGTGCCGTACGGCACGTTACTGTGCGTATCAGACAAACCGCTGCACGGTGAGATTAAGCTGCCCGGTCAGGCAAACCGTTTCTATGAAGGGGCGATTTCCGAGCACCTGCAAATTGGCATTCGGGCCATCGACCTGCTGCGCGCGGAAGGCGATCGTCTGCATTCGCGCAAGCTGCGAACCTTTAACGAACCACCGTTCCGTTAAGCCAACACCAGCCGGACTCTCGTCCGGCTTTATTTTGCCAAATGCAAAAAAGCAAAAAGCCTGCTTAGTTTCCTAAGCAGGCTTCTTAAATTTGGCTCCTCTGACTGGACTCGAACCAGTGACATACGGATTAACAGTCCGCCGTTCTACCGACTGAACTACAGAGGAATCGTGTGAACGAGGCGCATATTATCGATGTGCCCCATTGTTGTCAAAGCCTGATTTGCACAAAATAATTCGTTTGCCGATTTATTCTTCGATTCGGCTGAAAATTGACTTTCGTTGCCGATTTTCACCGCAATCAGGCTGTTACGCGGTGTCGGTTTTCTTGGCCGGCGCGTATTTCCACGCCCAGCGGCCGGTTATCAGACGGCGGTAGAACAGCACCGCGCGTGCGCCCCAGTCGAGGAACATGCCCATCCAGACGCCGACCACACCCCACCCCAGCAGAATACCCAGCACGTAACCCACCACCACGCGACAGCCCCACATGCTGAGCATGGAGACCCACATGGCGAAGCGCACGTCTCGCGCCCCTTTAAAGCCCGCAGGCAGCACCCAGGAAGCGGCCCAGATAGGCATAAAGGCAGCGTTCATCCACAGTAGAATTTTCACTACGTCCTTCACGTCCTGCTCGTGGGTATAGAACGACGCGAACAGTCCGGCAAACGGCGCAGTCCCCCAGGCAATCAGGGTAAGTACGATGGTCGACATCCAGAACACATGGCGCAACTGACGTTCCGCCTGAGCAAGCTGCCCGGTCCCCAGTCGCTTACCGGTGATAATGGTGGATGCCGAACCCAGGGCGTTCCCCGGCAGGTTAATCAACGCCGCCACGGAGAAGGCGATAAAGTTGCCGGCGATAACGTCAGTCCCCATCCCGGCGACAAACATCTGCGTCAGCAACTTACCGCTGTTAAACAGCACGGACTCCACGCTTGCCGGAATACCAATCCCCATCACTTCCCAGATGATGGCGAAGTTGAGCGGTTTGAAATAGCTTTTGAGCGGAATACGCAGCGCTGGGTTAAAGCCAACCATCAGCACAATAATGGTCACCACCGCGCCAATATAGCGAGATATGGTCAGCCCGAGGCCAGCCCCGGCAAACCCCATCCCCTGCCAGGAGAACGCGCCGTAAATAAGGAAACTACTGATGATAATGTTGAGGATGTTCATCCCACCGTTAATCATCAGCGGAATTTTGGTATTCCCTGCCCCGCGCAGCGCGCCGCTGCCGATAAGCGCAATCGCCGCCGCCGGATAGCTCAGCACGGTCAGCTCAAGGTAGGTCAGCGCCAGCCCTTTCACTTCCTCCGTAGCATCGCCAGCCACGATATTGATAATCCCGGCGCCAAAATAGTGGATCACCGCCGCCAGAATGGTGGCGAAGAGGGTCATGATCACCAGCGATTGTCGTGCCGCCGCTCGCGCCTTACGGCGGTCACGCTTGCCGAGGCTGAAGGCGACCACCACCGTCGTCCCAAGGTCTATCGCGGCAAAGAACGCCATGATCACCATGTTGAAGCTATCAGCCAGCCCCACGCCCGCCATTGCTTCTTTACCCAACCAACTGACGAGGAAGGTACTCAACACCCCCATCAAT
Source organism: Kluyvera sp. 142486 (assembly GCF_046569695.1). Taxonomy (NCBI): domain Bacteria; kingdom Pseudomonadati; phylum Pseudomonadota; class Gammaproteobacteria; order Enterobacterales; family Enterobacteriaceae; genus Kluyvera; species Kluyvera sp. 142486. Next base: position 20,546 of record NZ_JBKHUI010000011.1, on the reverse strand, counting down.
AAAACGCAGGTGTTTTCCAGAAAAATAGGTACGGCGAGGGGGGTGATTTCACGCCAGAAGAGAACTCGATAACTTTTGCGTTTTTTGTACCAGGGCGTACGGGCGACAGCCTGGCGAAGTGCGGCGGTGACGTTCAAAATGGGCCTTAGATCAAAAAGTTGAAACTCCATTTCAAATGATGATGGAGAATTGCCGATCCTGCAAAACATTTTTCCTTAATTTTTGTCTGGAATGGCGACAAATTGTTGATGAATTAGGCAGTCGAGTCACAAGACCAGAATTGATGTTTGACAAAAATTTTTTCGCCGCTAAGATACGACTCCACACCGATTCCTCTGTAGTTCAGTCGGTAGAACGGCGGACTGTTAATCCGTATGTCACTGGTTCGAGTCCAGTCAGAGGAGCCATATTTAAGAAGCCTGCTTTCGAGCAGGCTTTTTGCTTTTCAGCCCCTCTCCGTTTCAGCAATTTTCACCAGCACCACCCCCAGCAGCGTTAAATCGATGACAACCGCAAAGGCAAATCCATAGCCATTTATACCCGGCGCCGAATTGGCCTGGATAAGCAATACTGCGACTAGCGCTGCTACGCTGCTCAGCGCATTGACTGCTCTGTTGCCAGACATCAATCGCCCATAGGCTAACCCTAGCCCCAGGCCGCCAGCGACAATGCCCGGCAATAGCACCAGCCCCGTTTGTCCGGCCAGTATGCTAAGCAACACCAGCAGCCAACCCAACGCCGAAAGCGGAAAACCATAGCGCACCATACTGCCGTTGTTTGCCAGCATCATTCCTACCGCAAAGCTCAGGCCCAGCGCAAAAAGCTGAACCAGGCTTTGGATTACGCTGACCGCTAGCGATAGCTTCACCAGCAGGCCAGCGCCGGCAACCGCAGCACTCATCGCTATCGCCCGCTCTGCGATATTGTTGTTCTTTGGTGCAGTGCCGTTTACCCATACGCTCATCGTTTTCCCCTTCGGCATTATCATGAGATTAATTCACCCTTCTGTTTCTGCTGGCTAGACTACGCCTTCTATAATGGGTAAAACAAACGCATAGTTTTCAGCAACGGATGAGAAAAACTCAGCCATGAGAAAGGTTAGATTGCCACCACTTGGGGCACTAAGGGCGTTCCATGCACTGGCGGAACAGCTAAGCTTCAAGCGTGCAGCAGATGTCCTGGGCGTGAGCGCAACGGCGGTCAGCCACCAGATAAAGCTGCTGGAGTCGGTGCTGGAATGCCGGGTCTGTGAACGCAGCGCTCAGGGCGTTACCTTGACCGAGAGCGGGAAAGTGCTCTATGCCGGTACCCAACGCGCTTTTAGCGCGCTGGAAGAGGCGACGGCGCAGGTACTACAGGCCCATCAACCACCCGCGCTGACGGTCACCACCACCTCTAATTTTCTCACCCACTGGCTGGTGCCGAGGCTTGCGGACTTCAAAGCGGAATGCCCGACCATCGATCTGCGGCTGCATACCAGCGTCGAACGTGTCGATCTCAGACAGCGTACCGTTGATGTCGCTATCCGTTATCGTGAAATGCCGGAATCCGCACTACACTGCACTCTTCTGCAAGCGGACCGCTTTATCGTTGTAGCGAGCCCCGCGCTAGCGCTGCAAAAGCCCGAAGATTTAGCCAACGTCACCCTGTTTCACGTGGAAAATCGCCGTGTTCCGGCCGATGAACCTAGCTGGGCAAACTGGAAAAAGCGCTATGGACCTCAGACATTAAATCTTCATGCTGGGTTGACCTTCAGCGATGAGACACATGCGCTGCAGGCGGCGGTAGCCGGGCAAGGCGTGGTGATTGCCAGCGAGTTACTGGCGAGAGACTTACTGCGACGTGGAGTGCTGACGATGCCGTTCGAGATGTCGTTGCCTGGCGCAAACTACTATCTGGTGGCAACCGAAGAGAACGCGCAGCGCCGGGATATTGCGGCGCTACGCGAATGGCTTTTACAACAAATGGCGGGAGAATAGCCGTTACGCTGGCTTACAGAAGCGCCAGCAAGAAAATCACTTCGCCCAACTCAATACTTGCGCCCAGCGTGTCGCCGGTTTGCCCACCTAGCGTGCGCTTGAGTAACTGGCCCAGAATAAAGACGCCGATAAAGGCCACCAGCAGTGCTTTCAGGCCATGTACGCCCAGCATGGCGGTGACGAACGCCCCGGCAATCACTAACGTCACCCAAGTCTGGCGGAAGCTGATTTTGCCGATAAACAGATTGCCCAGCCCCTCTTCGCGGGCGTAGCGGTGGCGATACATCATCAGCACCGATGCGCCGCGACCGGCGATACAGGCACTGGCAATTGCCGCCAGCATAGGAGTGTCGCGCAGCGCCAGTTCGCTGACAGCCAGCACTTTCGCCAGTAGCACAAAGATCAGCGCCAGACCGCCGTGGGTGCCCAGTCGGCTATCGCGCATAATTTCCAGCATCTTCTCGCGGCGACGCGCGGAGAAAACGCCGTCACAGGTGTCCGCCAGACCATCGAGATGGAAGCCGCCGGTCAGTAGCGCCAGCGCCAGAACGCTAAAGAATGCCGCCAGCGGAATACCACACCAGCTCTGCACAATGATAAAGACCAGGCCGCTTATCGCCCCTAGCAACAGGCCAATAAACGGGAAGGTAATAACGCCGCTAACGTAGCGATCCAAATCCAACCCCTGTGACCAGCGCTGTGGCACCGGTAGACGGCTCATAAAGGAGAGTGTGGCGAAAAACAGTCGACTCATTTTATTTTGACTCCAATCCCTGATACCACCAGCCAGACGTTTTCTACCGCCTGCGCCAGCTTTTGATTTACGCGCCCGGCTATGTCGCTAAAATGCCGGGCCAGACGATTTTCAGGCACAATGCCCATTCCCACTTCATTGATCACCAGCACAATCGGCGGCGGGCAGCGCTGGCAGGGTGCGACCCGCGCAGCGAAGTCCCATTAATCCCTCGTTCCCCGAGGCAGAAGATGTAGGTGACCAGCGTCGTGATGCACGCCAGCAGAATCGTTATCCGGCGTAACGATGTCGGTAAGATCCTTTGATATCAATACGTTCCCACGAACCGTGGCTAATATATCAAACAGGAAGGTTTATACTCCGCATTGCTCGCGATGTCACTGGATTGTCGAAGAAGAGAGGTACTGCTGGGGATAAAACAAAGACCGGGCGGCCGCAGGCGCAGCCACCCGTTTATGACGGTTACTCGCCTTTCTGCTCGCCCATCACTTTCAGTTTCTTGGAGATGTCGCGGCGTTCTTTAGACAGCTCGGCATTTTTGATGATGTAATCATCAACGCGATCTTCATAGTCGCCTTTCATGCTGGCGATGATGCCCTGAATGGCTTCAACGCTCATGCCTGGTTTGATGTAGTCGCTAAGGTTGTCCAGCAGCAGCACGCGTTTCTGGTTGTCACGGATCTTTTTCTCAACGTCCTGAATTTCACGCTGCAGTTTGTTCTTACGACGGAACAAACGTACGAACTCCAGTACGTCCTGAAACGAAGGTTTCGTGGTTTCCATTTTTATACCCCTGATATGTTGAGAGTCGGATTCGTTAAACAACGGCTACACGATAAGGTACACATTAGTCATATACCCTTCAACCTGTATGATTTTTCGTACAGCCGTTGTAGCAAACAATCATTTTTACTTTGGGTTCATCATAACCCTAAATCTAGCTGAATCGAAACAACCTGGCGCAAAAGCGTGTGCATCTGCCTTTTATTTACGCAATGCGCGACACATGAGGCTGGATAATAATTCCAGCTGACGCGCCAGTTCCATACTCAACCAGACGTAGCCATGAATGGACATCTCTGCCAGATGGTCGTCCTTGTCCTCTTGCACCAACTGGCGCAGCTCTGCGACGATTTCATTGAGCTTTTCACTGTTCGCTTTGATAGGACGCGGGTTGCCTTCGTACAGCGCATGGGCAATCGCCAGCAGCGTTTGCTGGGTCATCAGTTGCGTGTCTCGCAGCGTATGGGCGTTGAGCATCAGAAGATGGCCCGGACGCGACGCCCAGTGGGCGTTGATTTGCAACTCCAGCATGCAAACCAGGTTGCGGCTGACGGTCTGAATGGCTTCAAAGATACCCTTATGAATGTGCGTCTCTTTGCTGGCAGGCGTAATCAGGCCACGCATTTTCACAACGTCGTTAAGGACCTTTTGCAGATGCTTTTCCAGCCGTGGGCGCTCAATCAGGTTCGGCGACAGTCCCGCCTGGTAGATACGGTTAAACTGCGTCACGAACGAGGCCATCTGGATACGCCAGTGAATAAACGCCCGCTGTGGCCAGATGCCGGTAAAGAGCATGGCTAACAGACAGCCGAAGATGACGTCGCCGCTTCGCCACAGCGCGGTAGTCATATCCCCAGCCGGTGCGCCAACGACCACACCGAGGGTGATGCCGATAAGCAGTGCCTGATACGGCTTTTTGCCTAGCGCCAGCCAGCCGCACAGGAACATCGCCGCGGCGCACCAGATAAGCATCAACGGCAGGGAGAAAAGCTCAAGCTTGAGGGCGATGAGGCCCAGGGCGGAGCCGAGCACCGTACCGCCGATACGCTGAAACGCACGCGGCACCACGTTGCCCCAGAAGGAGATGGGCCCCATCACCACAACCAGTGTGATCAGCGGCCAGGAGCCATCGGGCACACCCAGCAGCCGGACTATCAAAAAAGTCAGGACGAAGGCCAGCGCAATACGCGCCCCGTGCACGGTACGATAGTGACGATATAAACGAATTTCAAAAGGACTGAGTGACTTATCCGGACGCACACCCACTCTCCGACAAGACTAAAGCGCGAATTGTACCTGCTCCTGCAGCAAGAGAGTAGCCCGGCCGAGCATCGCGACGCCGGGAGTGGCACCGAGCCACCCCGGAGTCGGTACTAACGCACCTCGTCCGGGCTATGCGACGCAGGGTCAGGCTTTGTGGTGCAGATAATCGCTCATGCGTGAGAACAGCCCGCCTTTGCCAACGCTTTCCAGCGTCACCAGCGGCCACTGCGCAACAACCTTATCGCGGTCGAGCAGTTGGATCTCACCAACGCGTTGGTGCGCAGCAATCGGAGCATCCAACTCTTTAGTATCCAGCACATATTTAGCTTTAATATTTGGCACTTCCGTCTTTGGCAGCGCCAGCCAGAAATCCTGGTCGGTGCCCAAGGCTATCTTCTCTTTATCGCCGTACCAGATACGCTCGGTGCCGACTTTCTTACCGTTTTGCAGGATCTGTACGGTATCGAAGTTCTGCTGGCCCCAGCGCAGCAGCGTACGCGCCTGATCTTCACGCCCTTTTGGACTATCGGCCCCCATCACCACGGCAATCAGACGACGCTGGCCGTCTACCGATGAGGCGATCAGGTTAAAGCCCGCGCCGGAAGTGTGACCGGTTTTCAGGCCATCGATGTGCATCGATTTTTCCCACAGCAGGCCGTTACGGTTCTGCTGGGTAATGCCGTTCCACGTCAGGCTCTTTTCACTGTACATGTGATAGAAGTCTGGCTCGCCGTGAATAATCGCACGGGAGAGCACCGCCAGATCGTAGGCCGAGCTGTGCTGGCCTGGCGCATCCAGGCCGTGAACGGTTTCGAAATGGGTATCGCGCAGATTCAGTTTCTGCACGTAGTCGTTCATCATTTTCACGAACTGTGGTTGCCCGCCCGCCACGTAATCCGCCAGCGCCACACAGGCGTCGTTACCGGAGTCCACAATCAGGCCACGGCTCAGATCGCGCACGCTCAGGCGATCGCCCGCCTTGAGAAACATCAGTGAAGAACCATCAAACACCGGGTTACCCGCTGCCCATGCATCGCGGCCCACGGTCACCATATCGTCTGCCGTAATGCGGTGGCTATCGATCGCGCGGTCAACCACATAGCCGGTCATCAGCTTGGTCAGACTCGCCGGGTTACGCTGTTGGTGCTCATTACCAGCGGTCAGGATCTGCCCGGTGGTGTAGTCCATTAAAACCCAGGCACCGGCCTTAATCGGCGGAGGCGTGACGGAAGGAATCGCGGATTCGCCAGCAAAGGCACAAGAAACGCTCGAAGCGAGCAAAGAAACGGCAATAAGAAAACGGGCTTTCAACGGTAAATCCTCAACATTCACAAATTCGTCGTCCTTTTTACGGAAGTTCGTGCTTTGTGACAGGCTTAAATTGCAAGAAAATATGACATGCCTCTATCTGGACACGAAAAAATACCCTGCGCGCCCTCTTCCAGATTCGGTTAACGCCCTTCTGATGCACCGCCAAATCGTTTACCATGAACCTTAAATGCCATAGACGGACACTGTTAACGCCATGCAAGAGACTTCAAGCGCGCCGGGATTCCTGTTCCACGACTACGAAACTTTCGGAACCAGCCCTTCCCTCGATCGCCCCGCGCAATTCGCCGCCATTCGTACCGATAAGGATTTCACGATAATCGGTGAGCCTGAGGTTTTTTACTGCAAGCCGGCGGAGGATTATCTGCCGCAGCCTGAAGCGGTGTTAATTACCGGTATTACGCCGCAGGAGGCGCGGGCCAAAGGCGAAAATGAAGCGGCGTTTGCTAAGCGTATCCACGATATCTTCACCGTGCCGGATACCTGCGTGGTGGGCTATAACAACGTCCGCTTCGATGACGAAGTGACGCGTAATATCTTCTATCGCAACTTCTACGACCCGTACGCCTGGAGCTGGCAGAACCGCAATTCCCGTTGGGATCTACTGGATGTGATGCGCGCCTGCTACGCCCTGCGCCCGGAAGGTATCAACTGGCCGGAAAACGATGACGGCCTGCCAAGTTTCCGCCTGGAGCATTTAACCAAAGCCAACGGCATTGAACACAGCAACGCCCACGATGCGATGGCCGACGTTTACGCCACCATTGCGATGGCGAAACTGGTGAAAACGCAGCAGCCGAAGCTGTTTGATTATCTCTATGCTTATCGCGGTAAAAACAAGCTGATGACGCTGATTGACGTGCCGCAGATGAAGCCGCTGGTACACGTCTCCGGCATGTTTGGCGCCTGGCGCGGTAACACCAGTTGGGTGGCGCCGTTGGCGTGGCATCCGGATAACCGCAACGCGGTGATCATGGTGGATCTTGCCGGCGATATCAGCCCGCTGCTGGATCTTGACGCCGATACGCTGCGCGAGCGTCTTTATACCGCAAAAGCCGATCTTGGCGATAACTCCCCGATCCCTATCAAGCTGGTGCACCTGAACAAGTGCCCGGTGCTGGCTCAGGCCAACACGCTGCGTCCGGAAGATGCCGACCGTCTGGGAATCAACCGCCAGCACTGTCTGGATAATCTGAAAAAGCTGCGTGAGAACCCACAGGTTCGCGAGAAGGCGGTAGCCATTTTTGCCGAAGCCGAGCCGTTTGTGCCGTCGGAAAACGTTGATGCCCAACTCTATAACGGCTTCTTTAGCGATGCCGACAAAACGGCAATGAAAATCGTACTGGAGACCGAGCCACGTAATCTTCCAGCGCTGGATATCACCTTCGCCGATAAGCGTATTGAGAAACTGCTGTTTAACTACCGGGCGCGCAATTTCCCCGGCACCCTGGATGAAAGCGAGCAGCAGCGCTGGTTAGAGCACCGTCGGCAGATCTTTACACCAGAGTTTTTACAGGCCTACGCGCAGGAGCTCGAAATGCTCTACGGGCAGTATGAAGGGAATGCGGAGAAGCTATCGCTGCTGAAAGCGCTGTATCAGTACGCGCAGGAAATTGTGTAATTTGTAGGCCGGATAAGGCAATGCCGCCATCCGGCTATCTGCGCCAAATTATCTGATGGCGCTTCGCTTATCAGGCCTACCGTTCATTCAACAATAGTCGCCCAACCGGGCGACGTATTTACTTCTGTACCGTGATGGTCCAGGCTGCATCACCGGACTGCTGGTAATCCGTGACCGTATAGCCCTCTTCTGCCGCCCACTGTGGAATCGCTTCCGTCGCCTGGGTACAGTCGAATTCAATCACCAGTTGGTCGCCGTTAGCCAGTTCGGCCATCGCCGCTTTGGCTTCAATTAAGGGGAACGGGCACACCTGGGTAACTACATCCAGTTTCTTCACAACCATTTTTAACTCCTTATGCCGTCGCGGTTTTCAGTTTGGCTTTCCGCTGCGGGCGAACATACAACACCCAGGACGCGCACCACACGCCAAGGATCATAAATACCAGGCCAATCCAGCCCTGCCAGGTCATCATCGCGGTCATGACCAGACCATTACCAATCGAGCAACCGCCGGCAATACTTGCACCGAAGCCCATTAGCACGCCGCCACCGGCACTACGCAGCGTGGTACTCGCATCGGCGGCACGCACACGGAATTCACGACTGGCTTTCGCGGCAATAAAGGAACCAATGAAAATGCCCAGCACCAGGAACACGCCCCAGTTAAGGTATTTGCTGTCGCCGCCGACCAGGAACTGCAGAATATTGGCGGTAGGCGATGTGATGCCCAGACCGAACATACGGCCAGTCGCTTCACTCATCGGCCATGCCAGCAATGCGATCAGGCCAATCAGCACGGCGGTGAAAAATGGATGCCAGCGCTTTTCAAACAGCAAATGCGCCAGGCCGCTGCGGCGCGGCGGTAATGAAGCCACTTTGAGCTTTGGCTTACGCAACTCTTTACGCACAAACCACAGCGTCACCACCACCAGCAGCGCGATAATCGGCCAGACGGAGATATTGAGCGTTTCTGCAATACCGTTGTGCGCCGTGGTATGTTCACCGAGGAATTTATTCAGGCCAGCGGCATGTGGAGAACGCATCACCGCGCTCATCACCATATAGGTCACCAGCGCAATCCAGCTGCCGATAAGCCCTTCCCCAGCGCGATACCACGTCCCGGTAGCGCAGCCACCGGCATAGACAATACCGATACCAAAGACAAAGCCGCCAACAACCGTGCCCAGCCACGGAAACGCGCCCGCGTCGTACTGCACCAGGCCGGTCTGGATCAGTGCAAAAACACCCACGCTTTGTATACAGATGGCGATTAACAGCGCATAGAACATGCGGTTATTTTTAGTGATATACATATCGCGGAACCCGCCCGTAAGGCAGAAGCGTCCGCGCTGCATGACAAACCCCAGCAGCGCGCCGCAGACTATTCCGCTTATTATCATGTGCAACATAAGAATTAATTAACCCAATATTATCAGTCGTAAAATTATTCCCGAGCCCGCCTTTCGGCTCCAATAACCAAAAGCTCTATATTATTCCTGAAGGTTATTAATTCTGTGTTGTTCAGACCAAAAAAAACCGGAGGCACATGGCCTCCGGTTTCATCATTTCACGTTCGTGAATTATGCGACGTCTTCGTACTGCGGAACCGGGTTGCGGAAACGCTTGGTCACGCACGCCAGGTACAGCAGGCCGATGGAGCCCCAAATCAGGCCCAGAATCATTGAGCTCTGCTCCAGGTTAATCCACAGTGCGCCAACGGTCAGCGCGCCGCACACTGGCAGTACCAGGTACTGGAAGTGGTCTTTCAGCGTCTTGTTACGCTTCTCACGGATCCAGAACTGCGAAATCACGGAGAGGTTAACGAAGGTGAATGCCACCAGCGCACCAAAGTTGATCAGCGCCGTCGCGGTCACCAGGTCGAACTTAATCGCCAGCAGTGCAATCGCGCCAACCAGCAGCACGTTGAACGCCGGGGTACGCCATTTCGGATGCACATAACCGAAGAAGCTGTTCGGGAACACGCCGTCACGCCCCATCACGTACATCAGACGAGATACGCCCGCATGCGCCGCCATCCCGGATGCCAGAACGGTCACGCTGGAGAAGATCAGCACGCCCCACTGGAAGGTTTTGCCCGCAACGTACAGCATGATTTCTGGCTGAGACGCGTCCGGATCCTTAAAGCGAGAGATGTCCGGGAAGTACAGCTGCAGGAAGTAAGATGCACAGATAAAGATCAGCCCACCAATCAGCGCCGTCAGGAAAATCGCTTTCGGGATCACGCGCTCGGCGTCTTTGGTCTCTTCAGACAGAGAAGAGATACCGTCGAAGCCCAGGAACGAGAAGCACAGAATGGTCGCACCGGTAATCATCGGCACAACATGCGCGCCTTCAGACCAGAACGGACGGGTGCTAGTCAGCGTACCTGCGCCTTCACCGTGCATTACGCCGTAAATGATAAGGCCGACGATGACCGCCACGATACCCATCTGCAGAACCACAATCAGCGTGTTGAAGTTCGCCACCGCTTTGATGCTGCGCAGGTTAGAGATGGTCATAAAGGCCACCAGCGCGACAACAAAGATCCACGATGGTACAGAAGGCATCAGCGCTTCAAAGTAAATTTTAGCCAGCAGAATGTTGATCATCGGCATGAACAGGTAGTCCAGCAGCGATGACCAGCCCACCATAAAGCCAACGACCGGGCTAATGGATTTCTGAGCATAGGTGTATGCAGAGCCAGCGGACGGGAACCGGCGAACCAGTTTACCGTAGCTTAGCGCTGTAAAAAGAATCGCGATCAGCGCAAAGGCATACGCCGTTGCAACGTGACCGTCGGTAAGGCCAGATACGATACCGAACGTATCGAACAGCGTCATTGGCTGCATATAGGCCAGGCCCATCATGACAACCGGAATCAGCGTAAGCGTTTTACGCAATTCCACGCGAGAGGTGTTTGGAGTAACGTTATTTGACACGGTGAGTCTCCTGTACGGCGACTGCCGGTGCAAAAAAGAAAAATTGCCCCATTTTTTTTCTGTTTCCTCAGCGACAACAACTGTCGTTTTTTAAGTAAATATCTATCCGGTACGAAGCCCGGCCTCTTTTATTGGATGGTTGTTTTGATGTAAAAAAATAACCGACGTGGCAATCACGTCGGTTAGTCTCATTTTTTACATTCGACATATTTTGCACCAAACGAATGTAAAAATACAAGCCGGTGAGAGAAGTAATAATGCGACTTCTCATCCAACCGGCTGATTAACAAGCAATCTCTAAAGCAGCGCGAACATTTATAGCACTTTTTGCTAAAACGCAATTAGCTGCCATAACCAATACCCATGCGAAAAGTGTATCTATTTATATGTTAAATGATTTGGCGACGGCGGTTATGTCATCGCCACATGTCAATGAAGCGCTACTCCAGAGGCATTCTCAATGGGTCAGGGAATTGATATTCAAAGCCTAATTCGCGACAGATACGACTACCGTCGATAATTTTCCCCTGCCCTTTACCGCTGTCGCTAAATACGGGTACCGCCAGTCCAAGCTCACGTGCCATCTGCGGATAAAAAACGCCGCGGGCGGGATGCTGCGGAGCACAGATGTTGTAGATGTGGCCGCCTTTCGGTGCCTGCAACAGCAGCGTAATAGCCGCAATCACATCTTCCAGATGCACCAGATTTACCCCCTGCTGCCCGTCCGATGCCGATTTCCCGGCAAAGAAACGGCCAGGGTGACGTTCCGGCCCAACCAGCCCGGCCAGACGCAGAATATCAACCGAGGTTCCCGGCAATTGATGCAGCCAGTCCTCCAGCTCTTTCAGCACCCTGCCGCTGGCGGTCACCGGGTTGCGAGGCGAACTTTCTTTGACCGTCCCTTCTTCATTACCGTATACCGAGGTCGAACTGGTAAAGATAATGCGCGGGATATGGTGCGCCAGCGCCGAGTCTACGATCTCCTGCACCGCCTGATGGTAAAAATCTTCCCCCGGGCCGCTACGACGAGCTGGCAAGGTAATCACCAGCGCATCAACATTCATTAAGGCATCGAGGTCATCAGCCTCGCATACCAACTGTGGGTCGAGCCGCAACGGATAGCTATCAATCCCGCACATCCGTGCTGCTTCCACGCCGTCCTCAGTCGTTTTGCTGCCAGTCACCTGCCAGCCACGCGCCATCAACGACAGCGCTAGCGGCATACCCAGCCACCCTAAACCGACGATTGCCACTTTCTTCATTGCGCTATCTCCTGGTTCTTGCCGCACTACCTTTATAAGGCTACGCCACCACGATAAAACTGACAATTTATAGTCGCTACATGAATTGATTTAATGAATGTAAAAAGCGCTTGCGTTCAATGACAAAAGTGGTTTAGGTTAAAAGACATCAAGTGAATAGTCATTCAACGAGAAATTTATGAGCCGCGTTCAATTTAAACACCACCATCATCACCATCACCCTGACTAGTCTTTCAGGCGATGTGTGCTGGGAGACATTCAGATCTTCCAGTGGTGCATGAACGCAAGAGAGCCCCCGGAAGATATCTTCCGGGGGCTTTTTTTTGAACCAAATTCAGCAGGGTAATGAGGAATAGAGAATGTTAGATAACAGCCGTTTACGCATAGCTATGCAGAAATCAGGTCGCCTGAGCGATGATTCACGCGAATTACTGGCCCGTTGTGGCATTAAAATCAATCTCCACACCCAGCGCCTGATTGCGATGGCGGAGAACATGCCAATCGACATCCTGCGCGTGCGTGATGACGATATCCCAGGCCTGATTATGGACGGCGTCGTAGACCTCGGCATCATCGGTGAAAACGTGCTGGAAGAAGAGTTGCTGAGCCGCCGCGCCCAGGGCGAAGACCCGCGCTACTTTACCCTGCGTCGTCTGGATTTCGGCGGCTGCCGTCTTTCTCTCGCCACCCCGGCGGATGAAGCATGGAACGGCCCGGCCGCGCTCGACGGCAAACGTATCGCCACCTCTTACCCACACCTGCTCAAGCGTTACCTCGACCAGAAAGGCATCAGCTTCAAATCCTGCCTGCTGAACGGTTCCGTTGAAGTCGCCCCGCGCGCTGGCCTTGCTGACGCCATTTGCGACCTGGTCTCTACCGGCGCAACCCTGGAAGCCAACGGCCTGCGTGAAGTAGAAGTGATGTTCCGCTCTAAAGCCTGCTTAATTCAGCGCGACGGCGAGATGAGCGAAGCCAAACAGCAGTTGATCGACCGCCTGCTAACCCGTATTCAGGGCGTGATTCAGGCCCGTGAATCGAAATACATCATGATGCACGCGCCAACCGAGCGCCTGGATGAAGTGATCGCCCTGCTGCCTGGCGCTGAACACCCCACCATTCTGCCGCTGGCAGGCGATCAGCAGCGCGTCGCGATGCACATGGTGAGCAGCGAAACCCTGTTCTGGGAAACCATGGAAAAACTGAAGTCCCTGGGTGCCAGCTCTATTCTGGTGCTGCCGATTGAGAAGATGATGGAGTAATCGCCATGAGCTTCAATACCCTGATTGACTGGAATAGCTGTAGCCCCGAACAACAGCAAGCGCTGCTGATGCGCCCGGCCATCTCCGCCTCCGACAGCATCACCCGCACGGTGGCCGAGATTCTGGACAACGTCAAAACCAACGGTGATAGCGCGCTGCGTGAATACAGCGCGAAGTTTGATAAGACCGAAGTCGGCGCGCTGAAAGTCACCGCAGAAGAAATTCAGCAGGCCAGCGGCCGTCTGAGCGATGAACTCAAGCAGGCGATGCAGGCGGCAGTTCGCAATATCGATACCTTCCACACGGCGCAGATCCTGCCGCCGGTGGATATCGAAACCCAGCCGGGCGTGCGCTGCCAGCAGGTTACCCGCCCTATCGCCTCGGTTGGCCTTTATATTCCCGGTGGTTCCGCGCCGCTGTTCTCCACCGTATTAATGCTGGCAACCCCGGCGCGCATTGCTGGCTGCAAAAAGGTGGTGCTCTGCTCGCCACCGCCGATTGCCGATGAGATCCTCTATGCTGCGCAGCTTTGCGGTGTAGAGAACGTCTATAAGGTCGGTGGCGCGCAGGCGATTGCCGCACTGGCGCTGGGCACCGAATCCATTCCGAAGGTCGATAAAATCTTCGGGCCTGGCAACGCCTACGTTACCGAAGCGAAACGCCAGGTCAGCCAGCGCCTCGACGGTGCGGCGATTGATATGCCCGCTGGCCCGTCTGAAGTGCTGGTGATTGCCGACAGCGGTGCCACGCCAGATTTTATTGCCTCAGACCTGCTGTCTCAGGCGGAGCACGGCCCGGATTCCCAGGTTATCCTGCTCACCCCGGACGCGAAGATTGCCGAAGGCGTCGCTGAGGCCGTAGAACGCCAGCTCGCCGAGCTCTCCCGCGCCGAAACCGCGCGTCAGGCGCTCTCCGCCAGCCGCCTTATCGTTGCAAAAGATCTGGCACAGTGCGTGGCTATCTCCAACGCCTACGGCCCGGAGCACCTGATTATTCAGACCCGCAACGCCCGTGAGCTGGTTGACGACATCACCAGCGCCGGTTCGGTCTTCCTCGGCGACTGGTCGCCAGAGTCCGCAGGCGACTACGCCTCTGGTACCAACCACGTGCTGCCAACCTATGGTTACACCTCGACCTGTTCCAGCCTGGGGCTGGCCGATTTCCAGAAACGGATGACCGTACAGGAACTGTCCCGCGAAGGCTTTAGCGCTCTCGCCGCGACGATTGAAACGCTGGCCGCCGCCGAACTGCTGACCGCCCACAAAAATGCCGTCACCCTGCGCGTTAACGCCCTGAAGGAGCAAGCATGAGCATTGAACAGTTAGCCCGCGACAACGTTCGCGCCCTGACCCCGTATCAGTCGGCCCGCCGTCTTGGCGGCAAAGGTGACGTCTGGCTGAACGCCAATGAATACCCAACGGCGGTCCCTTTCGAGCTGAGCCAGCAGACGCTGAACCGCTACCCGGAGTGTCAGCCGAAAGCAGTGATTGAAAACTACGCTGCCTACGCGGGCGTAAAGCCAACGCAGGTGCTGGTCAGCCGCGGCGCGGACGAAGGTATCGAACTGCTGGTGCGCGCCTTCTGCGAACCGGGTCGCGATGCGGTACTGTTCTGCCCACCAACCTACGGCATGTACAGCGTTAGCGCCGAAACCATCGGCGTAGAGTGCCGCACCGTACCGGCCAAAGCCGACTGGCAGCTCGACCTACCTGCCATCGCCGACAGCCTGACCAATGTGAAAGTGGTCTACGTCTGCAGCCCGAACAACCCGACCGGGCAGATTATTAACCCGCAGGACTTCCGCACCCTGCTGGAGATGACCCGCGACAAAGCGCTGGTCGTTGCCGATGAAGCCTATATTGAGTTCTGTCCTGAAGCGACGCTGGCAGGATGGCTGGCGGAGTATCCGCACCTGGTCATTCTGCGCACTCTGTCCAAAGCGTTTGCTCTGGCTGGCCTGCGCTGCGGTTTCACGCTCGCCAACGAGGAAGTGATTGCCTTATTAATGAAGGTGATTGCGCCGTATCCACTCTCGACCCCGGTTGCCGATATCGCCGCCCAGGCGCTTAGCGCGCAGGGAATTGCCGCGATGCGCGAACGCGTGGCACAGATCTTAAGCGAGCGCGAATACCTGGTGGATGCGCTGCGCACCATCGACTGCGTTGAGCAGGTTTTTGATTCCGAGACCAACTACGTACTGGCTCGCATCAAAGCCTCAAGTAGCGTATTTAAATCTTTGTGGGATCAGGGCATTATCTTACGAGACCAGAATAAACAACCTTCTTTAAGCGGCTGTTTGCGCATCACTATCGGCACGCGTGCCGAAAGCCAGCGCGTGATTGACGCTTTGAAAGCGGAGACCGTATGACCCAGAAGTTTCTCTTTATCGATCGCGATGGCACCCTGATTTCTGAACCACCAAGCGACTATCAAGTAGACCGTTTTGATAAGCTGGCCTTCGAACCCGACGCTATTCCGGTGCTGCTCAAGCTGCAAAAAGCGGGCTACAAGCTGGTGATGATCACCAACCAGGACGGGCTGGGTACCGACAGCTTCCCGCAGGCAGACTTCGACGGCCCGCATAACCTGATGATGCAGATCTTCACCTCTCAGGGCGTGGTGTTTGACGATGTGCTGATCTGCCCGCACCTGCCGGCCGACAACTGCGAATGTCGTAAGCCGAAAACCCAGCTGGTGACCGCGTGGCTGGCGAATGAAGTGATGGACACCGCCAACAGCTACGTGATTGGCGACCGCGCCACCGATATTGAGCTGGCGACCAACATGGGCATTACCGGCCTGCGCTATAACCGCGACACGTTGAACTGGGCAATGATCGGCGATCAGCTGACCCGCCGCGACCGCTACGCGCACATCGAGCGCAACACCCGCGAAACGCAGATTGATGTCGAAGTGTGGCTCGACCGCGAAGGCGGCAGCAAAATCAACACCGGCGTCGGCTTTTTCGACCACATGCTGGATCAGATTGCCACCCACGGCGGTTTCCGCATGAACATCACCGTGAAGGGTGACCTGTATATCGACGATCACCACACCGTGGAAGATACCGGTCTGGCGCTCGGCGAAGCGCTGAAAGCGGCACTTGGCGACAAGCGCGGCATCAACCGCTTCGGCTTTGTGCTGCCGATGGATGAATGTCTGGCGCGCTGCGCGCTGGATATCTCCGGCCGCCCGCACCTGGAATATAAAGCAGAGTTCACCTACCAGCGCGTAGGCGACCTCAGCACCGAGATGATCGAGCACTTCTTCCGCTCGCTTTCTTACGCGATGGGCATCACGCTGCACCTGAAAACCAAGGGCAAAAACGATCACCACCGCGTGGAAAGCCTGTTCAAAGTCTTCGGCCGTACTTTACGCCAGGCGATTCGCGTAGACGGCAACACCCTTCCCTCCTCAAAAGGAGTGCTGTGATGAACGTGGTTGTCCTTGATACCGGCTGCGCAAACCTCAATTCGGTGAAGTCAGCGATTGCCCGCCACGGCTACGAGCCGGTGGTGAGCCGCGACCCGGAGGTGGTGCTGCGCGCGGATAAGCTCTTTCTGCCGGGCGTAGGCACGGCGCAAGCCGCGATGGACCAGATTCGCGAGCGCGAGCTGGTCGACTTAATCAAAGCCTGTACCCAGCCGGTGCTGGGTATCTGCCTTGGCATGCAGCTATTGGGCCGCCGCAGTGAAGAGACTAACGGCGTTGACCTGCTCGGCATCATCGACCAGGACGTACCGAAGATGACCGATTTTGGTCTGCCGCTGCCGCACATGGGCTGGAACCGCGTCTACCCTAAAGCGGGCGATCGTCTGTTCCGCGGCATTGAGGACGGCGCGTATTTTTACTTCGTCCACAGCTACGCCATGCCGGTCAATGAGTACACCATCGCCCAGTGCAATTACGGCGAACCGTTCACCGCCGCCGTGCAGAAAGACAATTTTTACGGTGTGCAGTTCCACCCGGAGCGCTCGGGTAGCGCGGGTGCGCAGCTGTTAAAAAACTTCCTGGAGATGTAATGATCATTCCTGCTTTAGATTTGATTAACGGCACAGTGGTGCGTCTCCATCAGGGAGATTACGGCCAGCAGCGCGACTACGGCAACGACCCGCTGCCGCGTCTGCAGGACTATGCGGCACAGGGCGCACAAGTGCTGCACCTGGTCGATTTAACCGGCGCGAAAGACCCGGCACAGCGGCAGATCCCACTGCTGAAAACGCTGGTTGCCGGCGTGAAGGTGCCGGTTCAGGTTGGCGGTGGCGTACGTACTGAAGAAGATGTTGCCGCCCTGCTCGATGCCGGTGTCGCCCGCGTCGTAGTGGGTTCAACGGCGGTGAAATCGCCAGAAGTAGTCAAAGGCTGGTTTAAGCGTTTTGGCGCCGAACACCTGGTGCTGGCGCTGGACGTGCGCATCGATGAGAACGGCACTAAACAGGTGGCGGTCAGCGGTTGGCAGGAAAACTCCGGCGTGACGCTGGAAGAACTGGTTGAAACCTATCTGCCGGTTGGCCTACAGCACGTACTGTGCACCGATATCTCCCGCGACGGCACGCTGGCGGGCTCTAACGTCTCACTGTATGAAGAGGTCTGCGCCCGCTATCCACAGGTGGCATTCCAGTCTTCCGGCGGTATTGGCGACCTCAACGATATCGCTGCCCTGCGCGGCACCGGCGTGCGCGGCGTGATTGTCGGGCGTGCGCTGCTGGAAGGTAAATTCAACGTAACGGAGGCCATCCAATGCTGGCAAAACGGATAATTCCTTGTCTCGATGTGCGTGATGGTCAGGTCGTTAAAGGCGTACAGTTCCGCAACCACGAAATCATCGGCGATATCGTTCCGCTGGCAAAACGCTACGCTGATGAAGGCGCTGACGAGCTGGTGTTCTATGATATCACCGCCTCCAGCGATGGCCGCGTGGTCGATAAAAGCTGGGTTTCTCGCGTTGCTGAAGTGATTGATATTCCGTTCTGCGTTGCCGGTGGCATCAAGTCCATCGACGATGCCGCGCGCATTCTCTCCTTCGGCGCAGACAAAATTTCCATCAACTCCCCGGCGCTGGCCGATCCGGAGCTGATTACTCGCCTGGCGGATCGCTTCGGCGTGCAGTGTATTGTGGTGGGTATTGATACCTGGTTTGATGCCGACACCGGCAAATATCACGTCAATCAATACACCGGCGACGAAAGCCGCACTCGCGTTACCCAATGGGAGACGCTGGACTGGGTGCAGGAAGTGCAGAAACGTGGCGCAGGCGAAATCGTGTTAAACATGATGAACCAGGATGGCGTACGTAACGGCTACGACCTGGCACAACTGAAAAAAGTGCGCGACGTCTGCCACGTACCGCTGATCGCCTCTGGCGGTGCGGGAACCATGGAGCACTTCCTGGAAGCCTTCCGCGACGCTAACGTCGACGGTGCGCTGGCCGCGTCGGTCTTCCACAAGCAAATCATTAATATTGGTGAACTAAAAGCGTACCTGGCAGCACAGGGCGTGGAGATACGGGTATGTTAACTGAACAACTGGACTGGGAAAAAACCGACGGACTGATGCCCGCCGTTATCCAACACGCGGTATCCGGCGAAGTATTAATGCTGGGATACATGAACCAGGAAGCGCTGGCCAAAACGCAGGAAACGGGCAAAGTGACTTTTTTCTCGCGCACCAAACAGCGCCTGTGGACCAAAGGTGAAACCTCCGGCCACTTCCTGAACGTCGTCAGCATCGCGCCCGATTGCGATAATGACACGCTGCTGATTCTGGTGAACCCAATCGGCCCAACCTGCCATAAAGGCACCTCAAGCTGCTTCGGTGACACCAGCCACAAATGGCTGTTCCTGTATCAGCTTGAGCAACTGCTGGCTGAGCGTAAAACTGCCGACCCTGAAAGCTCCTATACGGCGAAGCTGTATGCCAGCGGCACCAAGCGCATCGCGCAGAAAGTGGGTGAAGAAGGCGTGGAGACCGCGCTGGCCGCTACGGTGCACGATAAGTTCGAGCTGAAGAACGAAGCTTCTGACTTGATGTATCACCTGCTGGTGCTGCTGCAGGATCAGGAGCTGGATTTGACCACCGTTATCGATAATTTGCGCGAACGGCATCAGTAACCGCCTCCCCTAACCCGGCCTGCACGCCGGGTTTTTCATTTAGTCCTCATTCCGATAACCCTGATGGCATATAACGATTATATTTTTTCGCTAACAGACGGTATGATCGCGCCCAGTAGGGATGTTCGCATCTGAATAGATTGAAGGATTACTATGAAATATTTGGTCACCGGTGCCGCTGGGTTTATCGGTTTTCACGTCAGCCAACGCCTGCTAGCTGCTGGTCATCACGTTGTCGGAATCGATAATCTCAATGATTATTATGACGTTAGCCTGAAGCAAGCACGTCTGGATCTGCTGCAATCGCCGAATTTCCATTTTGCGAAAATCGATCTCGCCGACAATACCGCCATGGCAGAACTGTTTGCCGACGCGCAGTTTGATCGCGTCATCCACCTGGCAGCTCAAGCAGGCGTTCGCTATTCGCTGGAAAACCCTCATGCCTACGCGCAGGCGAACCTGATTGGACATCTGAATATTCTGGAAGGCTGCCGTCACAACAAAGTTCAGCACCTGGTGTACGCCTCATCAAGCTCGGTCTACGGCCTGAACAGCAAAATGCCGTTCTCGACAGACGACAGCGTGGATCATCCGGTATCGCTGTATGCCGCCACGAAAAAAGCCAACGAGCTGATGGCTCATACTTACTCCCATCTGTACGGCTTACCGACTACCGGACTGCGCTTCTTTACCGTCTATGGCCCGTGGGGCCGCCCGGATATGGCGCTGTTCAAGTTCACCAGGGCAATGCTGGAAGGGAAAAGCATCGATGTGTACAACTACGGTAAGATGAAGCGCGACTTCACCTACATTGATGACATCGTAGAAGCTATTATCCGCCTGCAAGATGTTATACCTGCAGCCAATAGCGAATGGACCGTCGAGACCGGCTCTCCGGCAACCAGCTCAGCGCCATACCGGGTTTACAACGTTGGTAACAGCGCGCCGGTTGAATTGATGGACTACATCACGGCGCTCGAAGAAGCGCTGGGCATTGAAGCGAAGAAAAACATGATGCCGATGCAGGCAGGTGACGTACTGGAAACCAGCGCAGAGACGCAGCCGCTGTACGACCTGGTAGGCTTCCGCCCGCAAACCTCGGTCAAAGAAGGCGTGAAAAACTTCGTCGACTGGTATCGCGAGTTTTATAACTGACTAGTCCTGATATAGGTTGACAGTTTTCTGTCGATAAAACGCCTGATGAACGTCATCGGGCGTTTTGTACTTCAGGGCCAGATGTGGCCGTT
>NZ_JBKHUI010000010.1:0-193369 GCF_046569695.1 Kluyvera sp. 142486 | reverse complement strand
GGAGCTGCTGCAGGACGGCACGCAGATTGAGGTCAGCGTCAACGGCTACGACGCGGCGGATAACAGGGGCAGCGACACCGACGACACCGGGGTGGCCCGCGATCTGGCGGTAGATGTGAAGATCGTTATTGACCCTATTACTGGTGACGATTACCTCGACACCTCAGAAACCACGCATTGGCAAGGACAAGATGCGCCAACCACGACGATCACCGGCTACGTCACCGGAGAAGCCACGGAAAACGACACGGTAAGCATTACGGTTAACAATACGACTTATGACAATGTGTCGCTCAAGCAGGTTGGCGATAAATTAGTATGGGAATTAACGGTAGATACGGCGGAATTGGTCGCGACGCCAAAGGTTGATGCGCATATCACCATTACCGATGCCGCGGGAAATACCGATTTCAGTGACTATTCACGAACCGTCACAGTGGAAACCGCATCGGAAAAATTAGGTACGGCTGGCAGTGATACCATTAGTGCAAATGAAGGCAGCAGCACAGTCATCATTGGTGACGTGGAGGGTTTTCAGGCCCAGCCAGGGCAAGACTACAATATAGCTTTTCTGGTGGATACTTCTGGCAGCGTATCAGCTAAGGATATCAGCGCGTTAGTTGCATCCCTGAAAACGGTATTCACGACGTTGGCCGCCGGTACCGCAGTCGAAAACTCCGGGACGCTGAACATATTATTAGTTGATTTTGATACTAAAGTTCAATTTTCCTACGAAGCGACATTTACCTCGAGCATGACTGATGCGCAAAGAAGCAAGGTGCTGACCGATCTCATTACGCAAATGAACAAGATGTCCAGCGGCGGCAGTACCAACTACGGTGCTGCATTTGAAAATGCGGCAGAATGGTTCTCAGGGTTTGAAGGTGATGGAAGCACCAATCTCACCTATTTTATCACCGACGGGAAACCAACAATCTATACGGGTTCTTTGACGGTTGTTGATGTTGATGCACGCAGTACCGCCACAGCTTACCTTGATATTAATACCATCAACTTTAAGTTGGGCACTGCCTACTCGATGAGAGTCAATAATACTCTCAGAGAAGTTGTTGATAAGAACGGTAACGTATATGAATGGAATGGAGGTACGAGAACTAAAATTGGTACCGTTGTTTCGGATGGTGCGGGTGGCTATAAAATAACGGGCACATTTGGTTCTGGTAATGCTGCGAGCGCGGATAACCCTAACGTTACCAACGGGGCTCTGAGTTCCTTTGCTATGCTATTAGCGGTCTGCGGTACAATTGAAGCCTTAGGCGTGAATAAAGCTATCGGTGCTGACGATCTTAGAGCTTACGACTCTGATGGGAACGTACAGACTGATATTAAAGCGAGCGAACTTGCTGAAGCGATCCTGGGTAAAAACGATATTCGTGTGGCAGGTGCGGAAGATATTGTTCAGGGGAAAAGCGGCAATGATATCCTGTTTGGTGATGCCGTAGAATTTGCAGGAATCGCAGGAAACGGCTTTGCAGCCATTAGGGAGTTTATCTCGAAGGAGATGGGCGTTGACGTCTCTTCTATAACCTCTGCCCATATTCATCAGTATATTACCGAGCATCCTGAAGTATTCGACATGTCACGGAGTGATGGCGGTGATGATATTCTCTTTGGCGGTGCAGGAAACGATATTCTCTATGGCGGCGGGGGGGATGATATCCTTGCCGGTGGTGATGGCAATGACCTTATCTACGGCGGTATGGGGAATGATATTCTGTTTGGCGACGGCTACAACGAATTTAGCGAATTGTTCAACTATATTTCGACTAAATTAGGGGTAGAAAGCCCAACGCTTGCGGATGTACAAAAATACATCATCGACAATAGTCAGGAATTCGATATAAGTTCACCGGAGGGTGGTGATGACACACTCTATGGTGGGGCGGGGAATGATATTTTGTTCGGTGGTGGTGGAAACGACATACTGTACGGCGACGAGGGGAATGACATTCTTTACGGCGGAACTGGCAATGACACCCTCTACGGCGGTTCCGGAAACGATATTCTGATTGGCGGCAAAGGCGATGACGCGCTGTACGGCGGAAGTGGCAGCGATACGTTCACCTGGATTAAAGGCGATGATGGGCACGATGTTATTAAAGACTTCAGAGCCGACGAAGGCGATCGCATTGATTTAAGCGATCTGCTGGGTGATGTTGCCGAGACCGATCTCGCTTCTTATATCAGAATCACGGATGACAGCAACGGTAATGCGGTTATCGAAATCAATACCAATGGGCAGATAAGTTCTGGGGCAACAATGAGCATCACGGTTGAGCACTGTTCTTCCGGGGAGTTTAATATTAATGAACTGATAGCAAAACCGGACACGCCAGTCATTTAACGGTTAACGGCGTATCACTATCAGTACTAAGATGACCGCTTCGGCGGTCATCTTATTGCGATAATAAAACGTGTCATCGCTGTGCTAACGCAGTACTTAACAGTCTTTTATTATTACGTAGGATTAATGATATTTTCCGTGTGCAACAGTTGGTTGTCTTTTGACCAGTAATAGCGATTCACTTCATTTACATCCACCACCCATTTAAATACACCGGCCCTGGCGAGCTCCCGACAATACTGATCAAAGGCGGTAACGTGAGTGAAATGGCGCTTGGCGGCAATTCGCGTCAGACAACTGCTAGCCTCTGAGTTAATTTTAATGAGCCCACGGTCACTTTTCATCGAAACGTAAGAATCAGAAGAGGTCACAACTTTTACGTTTCCTGTCGCAACGAAGTAGATGTAATACGAGATATTATTTTGTTTTAATTCTGTTAAAAATTGCAGGAAGTCTGATTCATGTCGAACCTGCTCAAAAAATCCTCTGAGCATTTCATTAAATTCCATTTACACTCCTGATGTATGCCATATGTTGTATTGATGTTTATTATTATTTGATTGAACTGTGGTGATTAATAGTTAACTTGTAAATAAATTAAAATTCTAATAGTTTACGGCCGACATTTTAAGGTCTGCAAGGGAATGGTAATAGTATTCTAATTGTTACTAAGTATTGCTATCAACGATGGCAAATTTGATAGCGCGATCGCACATATCACCCTACACTGGGCAAGAAATCATAAGGAGAGAACAATGTTAGAAGGGTACTTCGATCTCGACGGCGCCACCGGCGTTGATGCCGCTGAAAACCACAAGCGTTTACTGGCCGTTCAGGCCGCTCTGGAGATCTCCAAAGCGTCCGTTTCTGCATCCACCGCAAACTCGGGTATTCGCTCCCAGATGGATCTGCGCAACGTTTCTCAGGAAGTTGCCGCACTGGCTGATGCCATCCAGGATGCGCTGGAAATCGCAGAGTAACGTCCCGATACCGCCTTCGGGCGGTTTAGGACTCCCCCCGACTGCAAATATGCTATTGCTGAATAAAAAACATCCGGGTTATCTTTTTATTTTAGCTGGTGATGGATAAACCATACTCAATTAATATTGTGGTCGATAAAGATTTATAAAAATAAATATTGATTAAACGCAATATGCTCATACATGACGGAGGATTATAACAGTCGAAGTAGTCATGGAGGACTCTATATGGGCCAGCGCTGTCATCGAATACCCCCTCGGGTTAGTTTTTTCTTAATCATCGCATGCCTGATACTTGTCGGTATGCTTGTGCTGGCTAACCATCTGACAACCTATCGGATGGTGATCCCTGATATTTACTATCTGGTGTTTACCGGGCTGCTTTTACTGCTGGATGCGATTATCTTCTTCTTTATGTTTTTTCAGTTTATCTGTAATAGAAAACTACTATACGTCGCTATTCTTGGATTAGGTTTTTTAGGATCTGATATTTATTGCGTAGAGGCCGTAACGCTAATCCAGAAATTTATCTCTGTTTGCATTCCGCTTAATGCGATTACCAACGACCTGGCTATATTTTATCTTTTCCGTCAGGTCACGTTTATCGTCGCCATCCTTTTTGCGCTTTACTACGCCTATTTGCTGAAGAAGAATATTAGCCCGGATGGTAAAGATGAAGCGCTGGTCATCATACTGGCATTCGCGGTTTTCTTTCTGGCGATTTTTGCCCACAACCTGTCCAGCTACAATCCGCAGATCTCGCTGAATCTGATTAATAAAGCAAAGGGCCACGACCGTAATGCCTGGAGCAGTTACTACAGTGCGTTGATTGTGGCGGGCTGGTTTATGACGCTGCTGCTGACGATCGTCATCACTCAACTCAGGAACCTGCTGTGGGTGAGCATTGCGGCATTCTGCATCTCGAGCCTCTTCAGCAATCTGATTTTGCTGAACCTGAATGAGTACAACTTCTCCGTCTGGTATCTGAGCCGCGGCATTGAGGTGGTCTGCACCTTCTTTGTGATCATCGTGCTGCTCTATGACATCTTCCTGATGCACAAAAATTCCACCATGCTCTCGATACATGATCCACTAACCGGTATCTACAACCGCGCCTATTTCTATAAAGAGCTACAGCAGCTGATCGCGTCTGGTGAGAGCATCAGTCTGATGATTCTGGATATCGATCACTTTAAACGTATCAATGACCGCTATGGCCACCCGGCAGGGGACGCGGTCATACGCTGCATTGTCGATCTGGCAAAAAAATCCATTCGTGAGTGCGATATTCTGGCGCGCATTGGCGGCGAAGAGTTTGCCGTGTTGATGCGTAACGCCTCTGCGCAGGTGGCGCTGACGGTAGCAGAGCGCATTCGTGGGCGCATTGAATCTGAGACGGCAAAAGCGGGAGCGAATTTGACCCCAGAGCCGATGACGGTGAGCATCGGCGTGTTTACCACATTAGACAGGCGTTTCACCGCCGATGAGTGCATTTCGTTTGCCGACAAGGCGTTATACGCCGCGAAGGAGAGTGGGCGAAATAAAGTTGTTGTTAGCAAGTAACGTCGGGTTACACGATTGAGTACTTTCCCTTCTGCGAGCAGGTGGTACACTGAAAATGTGATTTTCATCATGACCTGCGTAAAAACGAAAAAGAGATACTGCTATGCAACATATCATTGAAGGGTTCCTCAACTTTCAGAAAGAAGTTTTTCCTCAACGTAAGGAACTCTTCCGTAGCCTGGCTTCCAGCCAGAATCCTAAAGCGCTGTTCATCTCCTGTTCCGACAGCCGTCTGGTGCCAGAGTTAGTCACCCAGCAGGAGCCGGGGCAGCTGTTCGTCATCCGTAACGCCGGTAATATCGTACCGTCCTTCGGCCCGGAGCCGGGCGGGGTGTCCGCGACGATTGAGTATGCGGTTGTCGCACTGGGCGTGACCGATATTGTTATCTGTGGTCACTCTAACTGCGGCGCAATGAAAGCCATTGCCACCTGTCAGTGCCTGGAGCCGATGCCTGCGGTTTCCCATTGGCTGCGCTATTCCGACGCGGCGAAAGCGGTTGTCGAGAAGAAAACCTACGCGACTGAAACCGATAAGGTGAACGCGATGGTGGAAGAGAACGTGATTGCTCAACTGAACAACATCAAGACGCATCCGTCGGTGGCCGTTGGCCTGCGCGACAACGCGATTCGTCTGCATGGCTGGGTATATGACATCGAAAGCGGTGCCATTCGTGCGCTGGATAAAAACAGCAAAACGTTCGTCTCCCTGGCCGATAACCCGGAAGTCTTCTTCGAATAATCGCCACCGGACGCTGCCTGCGGGCAGCGTTAACGGTTTTTAACCAGCCTCAGCTTGCCGCGTTTTGCAGAGCGCCGGGGCGACGCGTTCGTAATCACATAAAGAAAAGGTTGCCAGGCCATTGCCTTATCCTCCGCTGCCGTTGTTTTAAACTTGGCAAACCGGAGAAGAAGGGCGCTCCGGCGAAAGACTGAATCTGGCCGTCTGCGCCCATGCTTTAGCATGATGACAGCACTCAAAACGGGAGCCGTGCGCTCCCGTTTTTTATTGCCTGCTTGTTACTCGCCGAAAACAAAAACATTCAATTTATGCTTCATTAATGTTACAAATACAGCGAAATATCATGCGATCGGCGTCGGGAGGATGCGATGATTCTGGAAAAACTGCGGACACCAAACGGCAAGAAATTCCTGCTGTGTGCGGTAGTCGTATTTGCCATTGCTTTAGTGGTGGTAGGGCGGGCAACTTTTGGTGGTGTGGTCAGAGAATATAATCTGCCATACGCCGAGTGGACAACCGGCATGTTTGTCCTGCAAGGGGCGATGGTGATGGTCTACAGCTCAATATTTACTATCCTGTGCTCGATCCCACTGGGATTTTACTTCTTAGGTTCCGAAGAACAGCAGTAATCACTTCGGGTGAGCCCCTGCGCTCACCCGCCTGAATGGGTATTGCCATTCCGCTTAACTCCTGACAGGATCAAATTCTCGCTTGCGAAAGTTCTCAGCCATAATGATCTGATACGTATTGAAGACGTGCCGGACGCAGCGGCTGGCTGCGCGGGTGGCGTTTCAGGGAATTAACCCATCCGTACGGGGTGTCAGTGAGAATTATTCAGGATAGTTTGCGTAAAAAGCAGTCTCTGCTTGCCTCGGTGGTGGTCACCTTTCTGCTCATCTGCCTTGCCGTTTTCTTCTTGTACCAGCGTACGCTGTCGCAGGTGAGCGAGGGGGTTAACGCGATGCAAAGCCAGATGATGACGATGTTTAACGATAACGAACTGATGGCGGAAGCCGCGGGAGTACGTTATCAGCAGATAAGCCGCCACTATCTGTGCGGCGATGCCGATGTTTTCAAGCCCCGTGGCGGCGCCTGGGGAATTAACGCCGATCCAAAAAGCATCGATAAGCAGCATGGCGCGCTGATTACCCGTAGCCCCGAGCGCAGCGCCCGCTGTATCTATGTGGCTGCCGAATATATCCGGGATAAAATCCGGGCGCTCAACCCCGAGCAGCACGATATTCATCGCTATGTTATTGCCAGCGACGGCCGCTGGTTTTACTGGTTTACTCCGACAGATTCCGTGCCGTTTAGCTTTGAAACCTCGCAGATGGCTAACGACCCACGTCAGTTCTTCCATGAACCGGAAATGTTCTATGACCGTGTGCTGCAAAAGAGCATGCGTAAAAAATCCCTTAGCTCAACCACCTTCTACGCCGACAAAATTACCGGCGATAAGGCCTACAGCGTAGTGAGCTATATCTACGATCTCTCCGAAGGTGAACCAAGTAACCATATCATCGGTTATCTGGCCTACGACCTTTCGCGGGCCGAGCTGCAACGGATACTGAACCAGGCGTTTAATCAGCAGGTGCCACCAGGGCTGATTCTGGGCTATCAAAGCCGTGAAACCGGAGAGGTGCTGTGCATTGTCGGCAACTGTCGCTGGTTGGATAGCTACCGTATTCATACTGTCTCATCGCGCTATGAAATTAAATATGCGCTCCCGGTATGGCTATTTATCGCGCACAACCCCTATGCGTTGGCGATTATGGCGATGGCGCCGGTGCTGCTGCTGTTACTGTTCCTGCTGATTCGTTATCACCTTAACCACGCCGACCTGCGCTTTTACCGCGACCCACTAACCGGCTGCTTTACGCGCAATATTTTTACCCTTATTCAGGATCGCGGGCTGCCTTTTATGACGGTCATTCTTTTTGACTGTAACAAGTTTAAGGCGATCAACGATAACTATGGCCACCAGGCCGGAGACCGGGCGCTACAGGCTATCTCGCAGTGTATGTTAAACGATGTTCGAGCGAACGGAGATTGGGTCATACGCAGCGGCGGCGACGAGTTTGTGGTATTGCTGAGTCGGACGGATATCGCCCATGCGCATATGGTTGCCGAGCGAATTGCGGCAAAGATCGCGGTGTTCCCATTCAGCCCGCAGGGGCAGGCGGTGCCGCTATCGGTGTCCTGGGGCGTGGCACCGTGCGTCACGACGCTGGATGCAGCGATCCAGCAGGCTGACGAAGAGATGTATCAGATGAAAAAACGCCGTGACGAAAGACGATAAGCCGGGCTGGGGCGCGGCTTATCCCCGATTTACCACCAGCCGAGCTGAACGCCTACGACGGTAATGACGGCGACGATCAGCATAATAATCGTGGTCTTTCTCATTGTGCTCCTCCCGGCAGTGCGTAACCGCCTATAAAAAACCAAGCCAGAAAGATCACGGCGATAATAAAGATAACGATGGGGAAGGCGATACCCAATCTCATTGTGACATCCTGAATGTTGTCTAAAACAGCGCGTATGATACTGTAATTATTCGACCCGTTGGGCGCTAATTTCCGGGCGATGACGGAATTTTTTATCCTGATACATTTCGCTGTCGGCGGCACGAAGCGCGCTGTCAGGGTCCATCAGGTTTGGATCGACTACAACGGCACCAATGCTGGCCCCAGGATAGTGAATCAGCGTGTCGCCTAGCAGGTAGTCGCCCACCAGGAGTTGGCGCAGCGTTTCGGCAAACTGCTCAAGCTGCACCGTCGCGCGTGCAAGGGTGGCGACCATAAACTCATCGCCGCCCAGTCTGCCAAGCTGGTCGTCAGGCGAGATGCCGAGCTTTAGCCGCTGGCCCACCTGCTGTAAAAACGCGTCGCCCGCCTGGTGGCCGTAGCAGTCGTTGATCATCTTAAATTTATCGAGGTCGATAAACGCCAGCAGCACCGAATGGTTCAGATGCCGGGCGAGGGAGAACAACGTCTCCAGATTTTCAAACACCGCGCGGCGGTTCGGCAGGCCGGTCAGCGCGTCGGTGTAGGAGTGATAAATCAGCGCGGCGTTGGCTTCCTGAAGCTGCGACACCAGCGACTCTTTTTCGATATAGCGGGCAATGATGCTGGCAAACAGCTGCAGCACGTGCTCGCTGTTAAAGCTGAGCGGCTTTTGTTGGGTGCTGGTGGCGCACAGCGTGCCGAACAAGGAGCCGTCGGTCAGATGAATAGGCGTGCTGAGGAAGGTGGTGATCCCCAGCGCTTTCGCCGCATCGCAGTCGGCCCACTGCTCCGGCACGTGGTCGCTGTAAAAACAGCCGTCGTCCATCGCACGTTTGCACAGGGTATCGCCCCAGGGAACGGAGAGGTTTTCCGGGATGTTCATCTCGCCGCTGTTGCGCGAATATACGATGTGCTGCAGGTCGGCCTGGGTATCAATTTTCGTCAGATAGGTGGATTCCATATTGGTCACCAGTTCAAGCATCTCAAGCAGTTGGCGAACAAGACTCTCAAGCGATTGTTCAGAGGCAAGCGTTTGTGATACCCGGGCAAGAATAATATCTGACATGAAAACAAGGGTCCCTACGATAGCGTGAGTGGTGGTTTTTCGCCCTAAATGAAATCCGGACTCACTAAATTTTATACATTATGTATCCAGAACGTAAGCACTGTGTGGCTAAAAGGTGTGTAACGGAAGGTTATCTGTTTCTTATTACAGATAAAAAAAGCCCCATCGGGGGGGATGGGGCAAAATAACTCATTGATTATGGAATGTTCTGTTCTCTGGTCAGTTGAGAACGAGACGTACTTTACGTCGCAAAAGTGTAGCTAATTTGAAGAAATTATGGAGTTTAAAGCTAAATTCCAGCGTGAAACCAAGGAGAAATTATGTCAAGTCGCTACGTTTTACTATTGCCTATATTGCTTGCTGGATGTGCAAAATCGGCTGAACCGGATGCGCCACCACCACCACAAATCGGTATGGCTAATCCTGCTGCGGTGTACTGTCAGCAGAAGGGCGGCGAAAGCATTCGCCAGGTCAATGCTCAGGGTGAGTTTAGCCTTTGTAAGCTGCCGAGTGGTGAAACGATTGAGGAGTGGACGCTGTGGCGGCGCGATCATCCGCAGAAAAAATGACAGTACATTCCTTATCCAGTACACTGCGCCTCCAGGATAATTCTGATTAACGAGAGACGTATGTTTTCGCTGAAACCGGGCACCATCGCCATTATTATCGGTGCCCGTACCGCCGCTGGCCGGGCTAATATCGGCAAAAGTGTTGAACTGTTTGCGCTGATTAAGCCAGGAGAACGCTGTTTGAACCCGGTTAACGGGGTGATGACTGAACTGGCCGCCGACTCGCCGCGCGCGCTGTGGCTGGTGACCGGTGAAGTGAGCGCGGGCGAAGGGCAGCAGGGCTTTGCTTTTGTGCGTTCAGAGTATTTGCTGCCGTTAACGCCGGATGCACTGATGGCGCAGGAGCAGGCTGTATTGGTGGGATAACGCGATGTCCGCAGACATCGCGTTCAGACGTTAGCGATTTTTCAGCCAGTCGGCCAGCACGCGCGCGTGGTTTTGCGCGGTGTTCGCGGCGGCATAAATCAGCGTTAGCCCCTGCTTTTGTGCGATGTCGGCCAGCCGCTGGCCTTCATCCTGATGGTGCGAAAGCTCTTCGCGATAGTGCTGGCAGAAGGTGGCAAAGTCGATGACCTCGCCGTGATAAGCCTTACGCAGCTCGGCTGAAGGGGCAAGGTCTTTGCACCATTCATCAACGATAAGGTTTTCCTTTTTGATACCGCGCGGCCACAACCGGTCCACCAGGACACGGTAACCATCGTCAGGTGCTGCGTCGTCATACACGCGTTTACACTGGATCATATCCTTCCTCCCTTGTTCCATTCGACCATACCACAAAGATTGGTTGGGTTCGCCATCCGGGTATTGCTAAAGCGCGTCGACATCGCTAGTCTGAGGCTCCTTATGCCGTTCGTAACGTCTGCACATAAGGACCTCTCATGGAAAACTCTGCAGTGATCCCCGTTCTTCGCATTGCCCTCGTGGGCGACTACAACGCTGATGTGATTGCTCATCAGGCGATCCCGCTGGCGCTTGACGATGCTGCCGCGGTGCTGGAAGTGCCTGTTGAATACCGCTGGGTTGCCACGCGTGACGTGCACAGCGCCGATAGTCTCGCTGACTTTGACGGCATCTGGCTGGTGCCTGCCAGCCCATATCAGCATACCGAAGGGGCATTAATTGCCGTACGCTACGCCCGCGAAAACAGCCTGCCGTTCCTCGGCACCTGCGGTGGGTTCCAGCACGCGATTCTGGAGTACGCGCGCAACGTGATGGGCTGGGAAGATGCGGCTCATGCGGAAACCGATACCGAAGGCCGGATGGTGATTGCGCCGCTGACCTGCTCACTGGTGGAAAAGAGCGACACCATTGAACTGCGTGCCAATACGCTGATTGCTCGCGCTTATGGCCGTGACACTATCGAAGAGGGATATCACTGCAACTACGGTATCTCTGCTGATTTCGCCGAGGCGCTGAAATCGCTGCCGCTGCGGGTAACCGGCTGGGACGATAATGGCGATATTCGCGCGGTGGAACTGGTGACGCATCCGTTCTTCGTGGCGACGCTGTTCCAGCACGAGCGTAACGCGCTGGCGGGGCGTCCTGCGCCGCTGGTGCAGGCCTTCCTGCACGCCGCAGCCCAGTAAATCATGTAGGCCGGATAAGACAACGCCGTCATCCGGCAATGTGCGGCAATATTGCCTGATGGCGCGACGCTCATCAGGCCTACAGGATAGGTCCCCGGGCGTCGGGCTGCGTTTTACCCGACGTTAATCTCTCTGTCTCGCCCGGCGAGCCCGCCGAACACCGCCATCACCAGCGCAATCACCGCAACCGCCATCAAGGAAAGGTGCCATGCGCCCGTTGCATCATGAATTTTCCCCATCAGCGGAGGCCCACAGGCCGCCAGCAGATACCCCACCGCCTGCGCCATCCCAGAAAGTGCCGCGGCCTGATGCGCTGAGCTGGCGCGCAGCCCGATAAAGGTCAGGCCAAGAATCATTGTTGCGCCGGAGCCAAAGCCAAAGATAATCGTCCACAGCACCGCCTGCGACGGGAAGAGCCAGTAACCCAGCGCGCTGACGGCGCACATCAGCGCCACGGTAATCGCGATCCCACGTTGATCTTTCATCCGATGCAGGATCAGCGGTACCACAAAGCCAGGCGCGGCGGTGGCGAGCTGCAGGAGGCCGTGCAGAGAACCGGCATGTGCTTCGCTGTAGCCCTGGCTAATCAGAATCGCCGGCAGCCAGCCGATAATCACGTAGTAGACCAGCGAGTTCAGGCCAAGGAACAGCGTTACCTGCCAGGCCAGCGCCGAGCGCCAGATGCCGCGGTTATGCATGGCACCGCTGCCGGAGATAGCCGTCGTTTTTGCCGCTCGCCACTGCGGCAGCCAGAACAGTAACGCCAGCACCGGGAAGACCATCAGCATCAGCAGCGCGCCGCGCCAGCCAAAACCGCTGAGCGCAATCGGCACTACCAGCGCCGAGCCCAGCGCCGCCGCCGCGCCCATTGTCACCGAGTACGCGCCGGTAAATTTCGCCACCTGCGAGGCGAAATCGCGTTTGATTAAACCGGGCAGCAGCACGTTGCCCAGCGCAATCCCGCAGCCAATGATGGCGGTGCCGGTAAACATTAGCGTCACCGACGGCAGGGAGCGCACGGCGATCCCGGCGCAAATCAGCAGCATGGCGATAAACAGGCTGCGCTCCATACCGATGCGACGGGCAACCCCGGCTGCCAGCGGAGAGACAAGGCCAAACGCCAGCAGCGGTAGGGTGGTTAACAGCCCGGTTTGTGCGGTCGTCAGGCCATATTCATCGCGAATGGCGTCGAGCAAAGGCGCTGCGCCGGTAAAGGTGACGCGCAGCGTCGAGGCAATCAATAAAATACCAATAATCAGCAGCCAGCGGCGGCTGGCAGACGTCGTAACTTCAGACATAGTCATCTCGACAAAAGAGTGGGAGCACTACAATACCCGCTTTAGCCGTTGTTGAAATCAAGCTAAAATGACAGATAATCGCTAAATTCGGACAAAATGATGCTGGGACTTGGTTTAGGCGGCTATCACCCGGATAGCCATCAGGATGCTGCCGTGGCGTTTGGGGTTCAGGTGGCGCAAGAGGAGCAGCATATTCCGCTGCATCAGCATCGGAAAGGGCAGCTGATCCTCGCGCTGCACGGGGCCATCACCTGCGAAGTGGAGAATGCCCTGTGGATGGTGCCGCCGCAGTTTGCGGTGTGGATACCTGGCGAAGTGCCGCACAGCAACCGCGCTACGCCGCAGGCAGAACTGTGCTTTTTGTTTATTGAACCCGGCGCGGCGCGGATGCCAGCGCACAGTTGCACGCTAAAGATTTCACCGCTGGTGCGCGAACTGATCCTGTCGCTGGCTCGGCGCGACGAAATAGCGCTTCAGCAGCCTGAGACGCAGCGGTTAGTTCAGGTGCTGTTCGATGAGCTGCCGCAGCAACCGGAGCAGCAGCTACAGCTGCCGGTGTCTGCGCACCCTAAAATTCGGCTGATGGTTGAGACCATGGAAGCAGAGCCTGATCGGTGGCAGACGCTGGCGCAGTGGGCCCAGCGTTTTGCCATGAGCGAGCGTAACCTCGCCCGGCTGGTGGTGAAAGAGACCGGGCTGAACTTTCGCCGCTGGCGTCACCAGCTGCAGCT
The DNA here is from genome assembly GCF_046569695.1 of Kluyvera sp. 142486. NCBI lineage: Bacteria > Pseudomonadati > Pseudomonadota > Gammaproteobacteria > Enterobacterales > Enterobacteriaceae > Kluyvera > Kluyvera sp. 142486. The sequence goes on along the minus strand of NZ_JBKHUI010000010.1, from coordinate 179,968 downwards.
GATCCTCGCCCTGCAGATGTTGGTGCGCGGCCAGAACGTCCAGCAGGTTGCGCTCTCATTGGGCTATGACTCCACCACGGCATTCATCACCATGTTCCGTAAAGGGCTTGGGCAGACGCCGGGCCGCTATCTGGCGGCGCTAACTACGACTTCCCAATAAGCAGCGACACCAGACCTGCGGCAATCAGCGGCCCTACCGGTACGCCACGGAACAGCGCCACGCCGAGCACCGTGCCAATCAATAGCCCAGCCACCAGATGTGGCTGAGTGCCCATCAGCGTCACGCCGCGCCCGCCGAGCCACGAGACAAACACGCCGACGCCAATGGCGACCAGCGATTTCCAGTTGGCAAAAGAGTGGATCAGCGTTGAGGCTGGCAGCGTGCCGCTGGCAATAGGGGCCATCACGCTGATGGTCAGAATGATAATCCCAATGCTAAGCCCCTGTTTTTCGACCCACGGAAAGAAGGTACTGAGCGGGGTGACGCGAAGAATAATCAGAACCAGAATCGAGACGGCGACGGTGGTGTTGTGGCTGATAAAGCCCAGCGCCGCCAGACCCAGAAGGATCAGTAGGGTGGTATCGATCATAAAGCGGTAATCCTTGCCAGAAAGAGAAAAAGAGCGTGCATTATCGTCGCCCGGCGTCGCAGCGCTCGGCCGGGCTACTTGTTAGTGGCTCTACTGTACGCAAGAAGCGGGGCGTAGACAGGCCTTTTTCAATCTTTGTCGAGGATTTCAGGCATTTGCCTGATTATTTAACCAATACCGTGATTAATGGGCTGCCTTCACGAATAAACAGCGGAATCGTCTCCAGCCCGGCGGCGACGGTAATTCGTTGCCCGCCCTGATAGCGTTCTCCGTCGAGCCCGACCCACGCATGACCACTCGGTAACCAGACATCACGCTGACGCTGCCCGGCGTGCATCACCGGGGCAACCAGCAGATCCTCACCGAACAGATACTGATCTTCTGTCTGCCAGCTTTGCGCATCGTCCGGGTAGTGCCAGAACAGCGGGCGCATCAGCGGGTCACCGTGGCGGTGCGCATTGTCGTATAGCGCATCAATATACGGGCGCAGGCTTTCTCGTACCCCGAGCCAGTGCTGCATAATGGCGAAATTCTCTTCGCCGTAGCTCCACAGTTCGTTTGGCGAGCCGCTATCACATTGTGGAATACCGTGACGGTAGCTTTCCGGCGGCTGTACGCGTGGTTCACGGTAGCCGTGCATACGCAGTACCGGGCAGAACACCGCCCACTGGAACCAGCGGATCAGCAGTTCGTGGAACGCCGGGTCGTGAATGTTGCCGCCCTGGAAGCCGCCGATATCCGTCGTCCACCACGGTATGCCTGCCAGCCCCATATTCAGCCCGGCAGCCAGTTGGTTGCGGAAGGCATGGAAGGAGGAGTGGACGTCGCCGGACCACGCCAGTACGCCATAGCGCTGGCTACCGGCCCAACTGCAGCGCACCAGGTTGACGATATCGCGTTCGCCCGCCTCGTGCAGCCCATCGTAGAAGCCCTGGGCAAAATCGCGCGGATAGCGGTTGCCGACTTCCAGCACCGGGCCGGCATGATAGCGATAGTTATCAAAATCGTAGGCGCGGTATTCAGGTTCGGCTTCATCCAGCCAGAACAATTTAATCCCGAGGTCGTAGTAGTTTTTCTTCACCGTCTCCCAGACAAACTGCCGCGCCTGTGGATGAGTAGCGTCAAAGAAAGTGGTGTTGCCCATAAAGTCGAGATTGACCTGCACGCCGCGATCGCTGGTTACCAGCCAGCCTTTGGCTTTCATATGTGGGAACAGCGGACTGCGGGCTTCTACCGTTGGCCAGACGGAGACCATCAGCTTGATGCCGAGCGATTCCAGCTCTTCCACCATCGCTTTCGGGTCTGGCCAGTCTTCCGGGTCAAAGCACCAGGTACCCTGGTTCGGCCAATGGAAAAAGTCGATGACCATCACCGATAGCGGCAGGCTACGGCGGCGGTATTCACGAGCCACCTCCAGCACCTCCTGCTGGTTACGGTAGCGCAGTTTGCACTGCCACAGGCCGCTGATAAAGCCCGGAGCCGGTGGCGGTGTTCCGGTGGCGCGAGCATATTGACGGGTGACCTGCGCCACGGTATCAGCAGCGGTTATCCAGTAGTCCATCTCTTCGGTGACGCGCGCCGTCCACCAGGTATGGTTTTTCGCCAGCGTCGCTTCGCCAATCGCCGGGTTGTTCCACAGCAGGCCATAACCGAGACTGGATTGTAAGAACGGCACGCTGGCCTGTGAGTTACGCTGAGCAAGCTCAAGCTCGCAGCCTTTCAGGTCCAGCCACGGCTGCTGATACTGGCCCATTCCGTACAGCCGCTCGCCGTCCCGGGACTCAAAACGCACGGTCAGCTGGTACTTGCCGCCGGGCAGCGGTTTGAATTCGCGCCCATCGAGCTTCAGGGCGCTGACGTATTTATCCTGGCTCTTTTCACTGGCGCCAATGCCCACCGTTGAGCGCTGGCGCCACATCTCTTCGAGCAACAGTTCGCCGCGCTGATTATAAAATGCCAGCTGACCTTTGAGGTTTAGCACCGCGCGGATGTTGCCGTGGGTGAGGGTCAGGGTTTCCGCATCCTGCTGAATAATGGCCTGGCTGTTATCCTGCGGCAGCAGGGCATGAAGCGCCTCGCCGAATGCCGAAGCGCAGGTGGCGCGCACGCGAAGGCTGTGTGCCCCCCACGGCTCGACGCGCAGGATCTGCCGTTCAAAGCGCCACTCGATAGCGTTCGCGTACTGAATTAATTCGCTCATGGTTGACTCATCCTTTAACAAGAGATTGGGTTTTCGCGAGATTGATTTCCTGCATGGTGTGATCGTCGAGCTTGTACCAGCGCAGGGTGATGTACGCGCCTAGCGACAGCAGGCCCGGCACCACGGTAAAGAGGGCGACGATGCAGTGCATCGCCAGCGGCGTTTGCTCCGGCGCGTTGGCGACGTAGCCGCTAAAACCAAGGGTCCAGCCGACAATAGCGCCGCTGAGCGCCATACCCAGCTTGAGCACGGCGAGGAAGGTCGAGAAGATAATGCCGTCCATGCGTTTGCCCTGACGCCATTCACCGTAGTCGGCAACGTCGGCCATCATCACCCACATCAGGGTGGTGGTGGATTGATAAAGGGTGGAGACGACGAAGGTCAGCGGCACCAGCACAAAGATAGATTTTGGCGCAAAGAACAGCCCAATGCTCAGCACGCCAGCGAGCACGGCGCAGTAGCCGAACATCTGTACTTTGTTGGCATTGCGGGTCAGACGTTTTGCCAGCAGGCTGCCGACGGCTTTGCCGATGATGTGCGCGGCCAGCATCCACATAAAGTAGGCTGCGCTGCCAAGGTAGTAGGTGACGAAGTACATCATCGCGCCAAGGCGAATAACGCCGAAACCGATGTTGGTGATAACCAATACGGCAACGACGCGCCACTGATCGTTACGCAGCAGATCGCGCAGTTCGGCGAGATAGTTGTTGTGAGTAGCCGGAGCCTTAATGCGCTCGCGGGTATTGGCAAAGCAGATCCAGAACATCACCACGGCGACGCAGGCCATAATCGCCATCGCCGAGCGGTAGCCCATCAGTTTGTCATCACCACCCAGATACTCGGCCAGCGGCATCATAAAGAAGGTCGACATTGCGCCGCCAAGGGTGGCCAGGAAAAAGCGCCAGGATTGCAGGGAGATGCGCTCATCGTTATCTGGTGTGATGACTGCGCCCATCGAGCAGTAAGGAATGTTGATGGCGGTGTACATCAGCATCATGAAGGTATAGCTGACGCTGGCGAAAATCATCTTACCGGACATATCCAGTGACTGCGGTACGGCATAGGTCAGCAGGCAGCTTACGCCGAAAGGCAGCGCCAGCCAGAGCATCCAGGGGCGAAATTTTCCCCAGCGGGAACGGGTACGGTCGGCCAGATAGCCCATCGCCGGGTCGATAATCGCATCGGCGGTACGGGCCAGTAAAAACATGGTGCCCACGAAGGCGGCGGGAAGGCCCACGACGTCGGTATAGTAGAAGGTTAAGAAGATTATGACGTTATCCAGACCGATATGACTGGCCATATCGCCTAATCCATAGCTGATTTTTTCTTTACGGGTAACTTTTGTGTTCATCGTATCACCTGGTGTCGTTACAGCACGATTGTGGGGAAAGACGCCATATAGTGTGGATGAAGGTGGTGGGTTAACAATTGCGATATTCCGTATTACGCTTACGTAAACTGCTTTGCGTGATACCGGTAACAAAAATAGTGAAACGTGGTTAGTTAAGGGCAAGAAGAGTGTAGGCCGGAAGGCGCTGCGCTTATCCGGCCTACAGCATGAGAAACGGAGGGCGTGTCAGGACTGACGGCGGAAGGCAACCAGCTCCGGCTGGGCGATGCGCAGGTAATCTTCGGTATTGAGAATCACCGATTTTTCGAGACTACCGGCGTTAAAGGCGATCTCCTCAAAGCGGTCAAACAGCAGCGGGTCGGCGACCAGACGCAGCGAAGGATGGAAGCTGAACGGCGGGATGGCGCCAAACACGCAGGCGGTGAGGGCATCGACTTCAGCCGGGCTTGCCAGCGACGCTTTCAGGCCGCCGATGTGCTGCGCCAACTGTGCGAGGTCAGCCTGCTGGTCGGCGGCGAGGATTGCCAGCACGTGCTGGTTCATGCCGTTGCCTTTCACTTTGCACACCAACGCTTTTGCCCCTTGACCTAATGCGGTGCCGCGAATTTCAGACACGGCCTCACATTTACCGACCGCTTCGTGTGCCATCACGCGGTAGCGGGCCTGGTGGCGGTCGAGCAGGGTTAGCAGCCGTTGGTGAATATCGGCCGCGACGGGTTCAATCATGGCGTTCTCTCCTGTGTTCGCGGTTACGTTGTTTTTTATGCTGATAAAGACGCTGATCGGCGATTTTCATCGCCTTCTCAAGATTATCACCCAGACACATCTTATAGGCGCCCCAGGAGAAGCTGACGCGGTTTTCGGTATCGATAATCGCCAACTGCTCCTGAATTCTGTCGGTAATCACCTTCGCCTCGGCCTCTTGGTAGTCGATGAGGATAATACAAAATTCGTCGCCGCCCAGCCGAACGCCATAGTCGCTTTTACGGATGGTAGCGGAGATAGCCTGGGCCAGCATGATGATTGCACGATCGCCTTCATCGTGGCCCCAGGTATCGTTAATCTGCTTCAGCTTGTCGCAGTCGAGGGCGATGACCACAATCCCCACGCCTTGTTCCGTCAGGCGTTGCAGGCGCATGCTCTGCACCGGCGAGAGGATTTTTCGGTTGTATAGCCCGGTGAGGGAATCGCTGATGTTCTCTTTGCTGACCGTCCGGTAGAGGCGGAAATGGGTGCGGACCAGCTGCAATAATGCGGCGGTAGAGGCCAGATAAAACAAGAACAGCTTCCACGAGCTTAACAGGAAGTACATCACGTCCAGCGACAGCTCCATGCGCATGTTTTCCGCCAGCGGCCTGGTGTAGTTCACGTAGCTCAGCCAGTGAGAGGCGCTGCGATGGATAACAATATGGGCGTCGTTGTCGGAATCAATAATTGAGATATCCAGGTAGCGCCAGAAATGAGGACGGTCGCGGGTATAGAAAATATCATGCAGATCCTGATGCGACAGATCGACCATCACGATCCCCTGCAGGTTTTCATGATGATAAAGCGGTGTTAAAAACGTTAAAATATTCTTATGAGTAAAGGTGTCAATATAGATACTCGACACTACCGTACGCCCAAGGAATAAGTTTTCGAGGCTGGCTGGCGATATTCCCAGCCGGTCGCCGTAGAGAAAATTCCAGCTGGTTAACGTTGGGTCGTTAATAGTGACTGGTGAATTGAAATAGATATATTGATTCACGATATCAATATAATAGCGAAAACGTTTTTGCTGTCCTTCTTCATTGGGCAGCATCGGTTTCCAGGCTTCATTATTCTCAATAGCGGAGTCAAACGCTTCTAGGGCCGGCAGGCTCTTCACCCATGTCTCACAGGGCGTTTTTCCGGCGGTGAGCGACCCTTCCAACGGCGGGTAACTCTCGCCGTCAATGTTCAGGCCGTTCACTTCACCACGATGCTGCACGCTGGCACAGGCCCGCAAGGCGGCCTCTGGAGTAGGCCATTCATCCAGTTTCTGTGCGAACTGCGATATGATCAGCTGGTTTTGATATTTTTCATAGAGAAAGGCCGACTCCCCCTTATCGACGATATATCGCATATATTCGGACATATCCCGATGACTGGCGATTAATTCATAAATCAGGAAGGAGGAGGTCAAAATGACAACGCCTGATGAAATAACTAATCGCAGTATTTTATTCTGCAGTTTCATGATGAAATTAAATGCTCTTCCGTGTCAGCCGGAATGTTAACATGGGAGGCTCGCTATCTCTAGCGATGCATTAACGATAGAAATGTTTTGCAAAGATCAAGAAGGGGCTGCCTCCGAAGAGACAGCCGAATAACGTTATTTTTCACTGCCCTGTTTATGGAATAGCTCGCGGAATACCGGGTAGATATCCTCCTGATCGCGAATATGCTGAATGGCAAAGTTATCAAACGTCTGCTGCAGATGCTCATACTCGCGCCACAGCGTCTGGTGTGCCCGTCGGGTAATTTCGATATAGCTGTAGTAACGCACCACCGGCAGGATTTTCTTCGCCAGAATTTCATGACACAGCGGTGAGTCGTCCGCCCAGTTATCGCCATCCGATGCCTGAGCGGCGTAGATGTTCCACTGCGCTGGGTCATAGCGGGCTTTCACCACTTCATCCATCAGCTTCAGCGCACTAGAGACAATCGTGCCGCCGGTTTCCTGCGAGTAGAAGAACTCATGTTCGTCCACCTCTTTGGCCTGAGTATGGTGGCGAATGTAGACCACCTCGACGTTTTTATAGGTCCGGCTCAGGAACAGGTAGAGCAGGATGTAAAAGCGTTTGGCCATATCCTTGGTGGATTGGTCCATCGAGCCGGAGACGTCCATCAGGCAGAACATTACCGCCTGGCTGGAGGGCTCTGGACGTTTTTCATAGTTTCTGTAGCGTAAGTCAAAGGTGTCGATAAACGGCACGCGGTCGATTTTTGCCCGCAGTTCGGCAATTTCTTTACGCAGACGTTCCTCTTCCAGAAGCTGCGCCGGTTCGCTTTTGGCGATTTCATCCAGCGTGGCTTCCAGCGCGTGCAGCTCACGGCGTTTACCCGCGGTCATCGCCGTGCGGCGGGCGAGGGAGTTTTGCAGCGAACGAACGACGCTGATATTGGCAGGCACACCGTTGGCGGTGAAGCCCGCGCGGTGCGTTTTGAACTCGGTCAACTGTCGCTGCTGATTACGCTTGAGGTTCGGCAGCGCCAGATCTTCAAACAGCAGATCCAGATACTCATCTTTGGAGATCTGGAACACGAACTCATCCTGGCCCTCACCGTCGGCGCTGGCCTGTCCCTGACCGCTACCACCACCGCCGCCGCCGCCCTGTGGTCGTTCGATACGATCGTTTTGTACGAAGTGGTCGTTACCGGGATGAACCCGATGCCGCAACCCGCCGCGCCCCTGATGGAACATCGGCTCGTTAATATCATCCGTCGGAATGGAGACAGATTCACCGCTGTCGATATCGGTCACCGAACGTTTGTTGATGGCCTCGGAGATCGACTGTTTTATTTGCGCTTTATAACGGCGCAAGAAGCGCTGGCGGTTAACCGCACTCTTGTTTTTGCCGTTCAGACGCCGGTCAATGAACCAGGTCATAGCCCCTCCTGAACTGCTTTTTGCCAACTTACTGCGCCTGTAAGTGCCAGATGAACCGGCCTACGGGACATTGTTGTCGGCCCGGCAGCGCGAACGCTGCCGGGTACCGTGTGGTTATGACGATTTACGCACGCGCAGATACCATTCGCACAACAGGCGAACCTGTTTGCGGGTATAGCCTTTTTCCATCATCCGGTCGACAAAGTCGTCGTGCTTTTTCTGCTCATCGGTTGAGGTCTTCGCGTTAAACGAAATTACCGGCAGCAGCTCTTCGGTATTGGAGAACATTTTCTTCTCAATAACGGTGCGCAGCTTCTCGTAGCTCGTCCAGTTCGGGTTGCGGCCGTTGTTGTGGGCGCGCGCGCGCAGCACAAAGTTGACTATCTCATTACGGAAGTCTTTCGGGTTGCTGATCCCGGCAGGCTTCTCAATTTTCTCCAGTTCAGCGTTCAGCGATTCACGGTCGAACAGCTGTCCGGTATCCGGGTCGCGGTACTCCTGGTCCTGAATCCAGAAGTCGGCGTAGGTGACATAACGGTCGAAAATGTTCTGCCCATATTCCGAGTAGGATTCGAGGTACGCGGTCTGGATCTCTTTGCCGATAAACTCGGCGTATTTCGGGATCAGATAGCCTTTCAGGAACTCCAGGTAACGCTCTGACTGCTCCTGTGGGAACTGCTCGCGTTCGATCTGCTGCTCCAGCACGTAGAACAGATGCACCGGGTTTGCCGCCACTTCGGCGTGGTCGAAGTTGAACACGCGAGACAGGATCTTAAAGGCGAAACGGGTCGAGAGACCGTTCATCCCTTCGTCCACGCCCGCGTAGTCGCGATACTCCTGGTAGGACTTCGCTTTCGGGTCGGTATCTTTCAGGCTCTCCCCGTCGTACACGCGCATTTTCGAGTAAATACTGGAGTTTTCCGGTTCTTTCAGACGCGAAAGAATCGAGAAGCGTGACAGGGTTTCCAGCGTGCCCGGTGCGCAAGGCGCATGGGTCAGTTCACTGTTGTTAAGCAGTTTTTCGTAAATTTTGATCTCTTCGGAGATGCGTAAGCAGTAAGGCACCTTGACGATGTACACACGGTCGAGAAACGCCTCGTTGTTTTTGTTATTACGGAAGGTGACCCACTCGGATTCGTTCGAGTGCGCCAGGATAATGCCGTTAAAGGGCAGGGCGGAGATCCCTTCGGTCCCGTTGTAGTTACCTTCCTGGGTGGCCGTCAGCAATGGATGCAGCACCTTGATAGGCGCTTTAAACATCTCGACGAACTCCATAACCCCCTGGTTGGCGCGGCACAGCGCACCGGAGTAGCCATAGGCATCCGGGTCGTTCTGCGCGAAGTGTTCCAGTTTACGGATATCAACTTTACCGACCAGCGCGGAGATATCCTGGTTGTTTTCATCGCCCGGTTCGGTTTTGGCTATCGCAATCTGTTCAAGGATCGACGGCCAGACTTTTACCACGCGGAATTTGGTGATATCGCCGCCGAATTCGTGCAGACGTTTTGCGGCCCATGGCGACATAATGGTGCCCAAATAGCGGGTTGGCACGCCATACTCTTTTTCCAGAATCTGCGCGTCTTCCTGCGGATTAAACAGGCACAGCGGGTGATCGTTAACCGGGCTGCGCTCGCCGTTGGCGCTCAGCACGTAAATAGGCACGCGCTGCATCAGCGCTTTAAGACGCTCTGCCAGCGAGGATTTACCGCCGCCGACCGGGCCCAATAAGTAGAGGATTTGTTTCTTTTCTTCCAGCCCCTGGGCGGCATGTTTCAAATAGGAGACGATCTGTTCAATCGCTTCTTCCATGCCGTAGAATTCTTCGAACGCCGGATAGCGCCCGATGACTCGGTTCGAAAAGAGACGGGAAAGCCGCGGTTCCTGGGCAGTATCAACCATTACAGGCTCGCCGATAGCGGTTAATAGCCGTTCTGCTGCGTTAGCATAGGCACTGCGATCTTGCCGACAAATGGTAAGAAACTCCTGCAGTGTGAACTCTTCGTCCTTGGCAGCTTCATAGCGCTGGCGATAGTGATCGAATATATTCATGGCATGCCGTCCTTTCGTTTTTTTAGCACAGGTTAAGAGCCGTTGGTATGAATAATGGGGGCTCCCGGAAGAGGTAAGCCGAACGACGCTCACTCCTTATCCAGCAACCCGTGTGCCAGGTTGTCGGACGATTAACGGTAACGTGCGCTGCGATTACACCTTCTAAAATTAAGCGTAGATGGCATTTGCAAAACTTGCATGGCGAGAAAAACGATTTTCAATGACATATCAATAACTCATCAAAAAATACGGGCATTAATTCTTTTAATATTTTTTACGCTTTCATAGTGCTGTCACGTATTTGCAAGCGTGCTGCCATCTTTACGCGAGATAATGACCAGTCATATTCTGATATCACAGGTAAAAAATTTGTCGTAAGACAGTGTGAAAGGTAAACTTCAGCCCGCTGAAATGTTGAAAAAAGGAATGACAGATTGTGAATCGAATCAAACTTCTAGCTTTAGGGGTCCTGATTGCCACTTCTGCTACCGCAGTACAGGCGGAAAGTAAGCTGACTCTGGGTGCGGGTGTCGGGATTGTTGAGCATCCATATAAGCAGTACGACCATGATGTGTACCCTGTACCAGTTATCAGCTATGAAGGGGATAACTTCTGGTTCCACGGTCTCGGCGGCGGCTACTATCTGTGGAACGACGGCACTGACCAACTCTCGGTAATGGGCTACTGGTCTCCGATGTACTTCAAGCCGGGTGACAGTGATAACAGCCAACTGCGTCGACTGGATAAGCGTAAATCTACCGTGATGGCGGGCGTTTCCTGGATGCACCACACGCAGTATGGTTCGCTGCGTACCGCGCTTTCTGGTGATATTCTGGATAACAGTAACGGCATGGTGTGGGATACAGCATGGGTCTATCGTTACACCAACGGCGGCCTGACCTTAACGCCGGGCATCGGTGTTGAGTGGAACAGCGAAAATCAGAACCAGTACTACTACGGCGTTTCTCATCATGAAGCGGCGAAAAGCGGCCTGAGAAGCTACGACCCAAGCAACAGCTGGAGCCCATATCTCGAGCTGACTGCGAACTATCGCTTCGCCGGTAGCTGGAGTGTTTACGGTACCGCGCGCTATACCCGTCTGTCTGATGAAGTTACCGACAGCCCGATGGTGGACAAGAGCTGGACCGGGTTACTTTCTACTGGTGTGACCTACACCTTCTAAATTATCCTGAATTTCAGGATGATGAACCCCAACGCATCGCGCGTCGGGGTTGCACTACTCAAGAGCCTTATCGTGGTGCACTGCACCGTGGTGGGGCTTTTTTATTTAAAGGCGTATTTCACCCCCATCATAATCGACGCATCGCTATAGCTGTGGTCGCCCACCTGCACGGCGGTACCGCCCCATAGATTCAGCGACGGGGAAATTTGACCCTGCACGCCGAGCTTCAGTTGCGCAATGTTGGTCGCGCCTTCCTGACGAATCGACGTATTGCCCATGCGGATTTCGGCAAAATGGGTGTTGTGCAGCCAGTCGGCTTCAACGTATGGCTTGAACTCACGCCCTTTGCCGTCGTCCTCGGTACGATGACCGCGTAAATAGAGGCGCATCCCCAGACGAGACTGCAGGTTGCCTTTGCTATTGTCTTTCACCTGCGTACCGTTTGCTTCGGTATGGTTCGGACTTTTTACCCCCATCCACGTGAGCTGAGCCTGCGGTTCAAGATAGATAGCCTGACGTGGCTGCTCCCGCAGCAGCATGTTATAGCCCGTTTCCACCGAGGCGGTGAAGCCGCGGCTGTTATAGGTTTCACGCTGCAATTCATCGCCGATGACCCGGTTAGTAAACCAGTTGTAGTTCACCCAACTGTCGAGGTACAGGCCTTGTCGGCTGACCGCGTTCTGATACCAGGTGCTGTATGCACCTACGCTATAGCCTGCCATATGGCTGCGCGAACGGTAGCCGGTCAGTGATGATGACGATAATCCTGAGACATTCCCGTAGCCTGCCATCAGCCCCGCGCCCCAGCGGTCGTCGCCGTTGCGGCTGGCGTGCCAGAACTCATTACCCATCTGAGCCACATAGCGGTTGGCACGAGAGCGAATCTGCCCGCCTGCCGCGCGTGAACGGTTTTGTCCGCCTTCCTGACGCAGCCAGAAGGTGCTTGCCAGGGCAGAGCGTTGCGCGCCCTGTGCCGTATACTCAGTGGCCCCTTCACGATCGTCCAGCGCCAGGCTGAAGAGGGTATTGGCGGCGGCCAGGTTGACCAGATAACTCCCGGCTTCCGGGCGATACTGTGGCGTCACCGGGGTGGTGTTGATTGAGGTCAGATACCAGTTCTGCCCTTTTTGCACCAGGCTGTAATCCCATGGGCCTGCAACCACACGGTTCGCCTGGACGAAAGCGCCGGCAGCGGATTGCCCGCCTACGCTGATAACCTCAATCCCCTGATTCGTCTGAGCGCCGAGGCCGCCCACGTTATTGACCGTGACGCGCGTGGTACCGGAGGTATCGCCCGCGATGCTGAGATGATCGGTTTGCGAAGCATCATCGCCTAGCACGGTATTGAGATTCAGCGTGCTATCGCTGCCGCCGCGATAGTTACCGCTGACATCCAGCTTATTGCCCGCATGCAGCAGGCTGCGTGATAGCGTTGCGCTGCCGCTGTTGTTAAGGTCACCGTTAACCGTAAAGGTTGCGTCGGTGTCATCGCTCTCGGTGGGTGAACCCACGGTCAGTGAACTGCCATCTTCAAGGGTTGTGCTGCCGACACTGCCAGTACCAGAGAGGGCGGTGGCGCTTTGCGCCGTTACCGTACTTTGGAGTGAACCCGTCACATCCATACTGCCTTCGGCAAGCGTGGTTTCACCGTTAAAGGTGCTGTCGCCGGTAAGCGTCAGCGCCCCAGAACCTTGTTTGGTGAAGTTCCCGCTGCCGGTGATACCCTGATCTATGGTGGAGTGGTAACCCTGGGTATCCAGCGTACCACCAGCGCTGCCGATAGCGACCGGGCGTGACGCGTCCAGTGAGACGTTGTCGAGCAACTGGAGCGTACCGCCGTCGAAGGTCAGTGCGCTTCCGGCCTGGCCGAGGCTATCGGCTTTGGCAACCTGTAAAACGCCGCCTTTCAGTGTCCAGGGCGTAACCGAATCGGTACTGTTTTTCAAAAGCCAGGTGCTGCCGTCCTCTTTGCTGAAGTGGTCGAAGCCCTGATACTGGGCGCTGTCACCAATATTCGCGGCATCAAACTCCGCGTTACGGTCACCGCCAAGGATCAGCGTATCATCACCGTCACCCGCGCTCACGTCGCCCACCACGTTATAGCCGGCATGCAGGGCCAGCGAGTTGGTGCCGGAGGTAAACATCACGGCCTGGGAGCGGGTGGTGCCGTCCTGGCTCATCCCGCCCTGAAGCGTCCCGCTGTTGATGATGGTCATATCGCTACCGTACACGCCGATACCGCCCGCACCCGCACTGCCGGTGGCAGTACCCGCATTACCGCCGCTACCGCCAGAAATGATACCGGTGTTATCAAGCGTGCCGCCGCCAGCCTCGATATGTACGCCGTCACCGCCGCTGCCGCCGTCAGCCTGGCCACCGCCGCCGCCGCGATTCCCAGTTCCGCCGACAATCGTACCGTCGTTAGTCACCGTTCCGCCCGCGCCAATCAGCACGCCATTGCCCCCTTGACCGCCGACGCCACCGTTACCGGCGTTGCCGCCACCGCCGGTGCCGCCCATGCCGCCGTGAATCGTGGCGCTGGCAGCGTTGGTAACGGTACCTTTACCGTTAATAGCCAGCCCGTTACCGCCCTGGCCGCCGGTCCCGCCGTCGGCGTTAGTCCCGTTAGCGTTGGCCCCCGCGCCGCCGTCGCCGCCGGTAAACTCACCCTTGTTAATCACATCGCCCGCGCCGGTAATGTTCACGGCGGTACCGCCAACGCCGCCGACACCACCGCCCCCCGCAGAGTCATCGCCGCCTTTACCGCCCAGGACTTTCCCAGACGTTTCGTTGGTCACATTACCCTGCTGGGTGATATCAATCCCGGTGCCGCCAACGCCGGAGTCGCCGCCGCGGGAGGTTGTCAAGTTACCGCTGCCGCCGCCACGGTTGCCCGCGCCGCCTATCACGTTACCGAAGTTAGAGACCGTACCGCCGTTTTCCAGCGCGATACCGATGCCGCCGTTACCGCCGTCACCGCCATCGCCGCCGCTGAGATTCAGGCCGCTGCTGTTGGAGTTACCGCCGCCGCCGGTCCCGGCATAGCCGCCGATGACCTCGCCACCCACCTGGTTGGTGATGGTGCCGCTGTTAACCACGGTGATCCCGCTGCCGCCGTTGCCGCCGATGGCGCCATAGCCGACAACGCCGGTACCCTGACCGGCCTCAACCGCGCCGCCGTTGCCGCCATTGCCACCGATACCGCCCGTAATTTTGCCGTTATTGGTGATGGAACTGGTATCACTGAGCCATACGCCATTACCGCCGTTGGCGGCTTTACCGCCCGTACCGCCAACGCCGGTGACCGTGGTGTTCTGCTGGCTGTTAGCATTGGCCGCCAGACCACCGGTAGCGCCGTTACCGCCGCTGATGGTGCCGCTATTCGTAATGTTGCCGCCCTGAGTTGCAGTAACGCCGTCACCGCCTTCACCGCCTGCGCCGCCGCTGCCGGCATGGATAGTGATGCCGTTGCTGGTTTTGTCGCTCGCGCTGGCGCTACCGGTATTCCCCCCGGTGCCGCCATTACCGCCGTTTATTGTCCCGCTATTGTCGTAGCTGCCGCTGGTGGTGAGCAGCACGCCGCTCCCTCCGCCGCCGCCATCACCGCCGTTGCCGCCGTTGCCCGCATCGGCGACGTCCGTGGTGTTGGAGCCGCCGTTACCGCCGCGCCCACCGTTGCCACCCTGAATGGTGCCGTCGTTTTGTGTCGGTCCAGTACCGTCCATTACGGCTCCAGCAGCACCGCCGCCACCGCCACCGCCGGCAGCACCGGCACCGCTGTTGGCGACGCGGTCAGGCTCCTGGTGAATCCCGCCGTTACCGGCGGCGATCTGACTGCCGCTCAGGTTACCGGCTTCACCGCTTTGCCCATCACTGCTCGCCTGTCCACGCCCCCCAGCGCCGCCTGCGCCGCCGTGGCCACCGGCACCGGTCACTAAATCCATATCACCACCTCGGCCGCCCTGAGCGCTGGCATCAGGGGTTGCGGCACTGCCGTCAGCGCCATCGGCAGCATTCGCCCCGACTGGCGCCAGGGCATATAGCGCAAGTCCCATGGTGAGAGCCAGGGTGCTACGCCGAAAGGGAAGCGTGTGAAAAACAGGCATGATTATCCTCGACAAAAAACAAAAATAATGTTGTTAAGCGCTGCGGGGCTGACGGTGAATCAGGCATTCAAGCATCGAAATTCCGCGCAGTAGATAAGGGAGTTAGAGTGAGGTTTATCTAGATGAATGTTGTGACTATTTAAAAATTACTAGTGTATTTTTGTTGTGATGTAAGAATATCACCTAATAATAATCCTATTTCAGGATGTTTCAGGCTACTTGATCCAGGCGGTGTTACCGGTAACTTTACTGGATTAAATAAGTTCGTTGATGTGCGGTAGAAGAAAAGCGCCGGGCAATGTGCTATTGCCCGGCAAGAGAGAGGGGGAGGGGATTAGCGTTTAACGACGCGGATGGTCTGGCTCAGGCGAGCCGGTTTTTCTTCGGTGGCTTTCTGCGTTGCGCTGGCGCAGGCGGTTTCGACGCAGACGAAGGTTTTGTAACCATCATCCGGCATATCGGCCATGCTGACGGACAGCGCTGGGCCTGGGTTCCAGCCAACAACGTTGACGTGGTGATGATGGATGACGTCGATGGTGCGGTTCAGAGAAGTATCGCTGATCACGCTACATGCTTCCGGGTTCAGGTACACGCGGTCGGTACGATCCGGGAAGGTCTGAACGCCGTCGCTCAGTTCGCCAATTTCAGCGTTCTGCACTTTGTCGATATAACGGTCGCCGAGGCCGCTGACTTTCACCGCGTGAATATCACCAACGTTGAAATAAGTGTGCAGCGCGGTGGTAGTTTCGAACTCACCGTGCGCTTCCAGCTCCATCTCGCAGGTTTTACCCAGCTTGAAGCGAGCGAGCAGAGAGAACTCGTGCGGCCAGTATTGACGGGTTGCATCGCTGCTTTTCAGTTCGAAGGTCAGCACTACGCCGTTGTCGTCTTCGTTATGGGCTTTCAGCTCCCACGGCAGGTTACGGGCAAAGCCGTGCGCCGGGAAACCTTGCTGTGCCGCTGGGCCGAACCACGGCCAGCAGATCGGTACGCCGCCGCGCAGCGCCACGCCGTCTTTGAACGGAGTGTTGTTGCTCAGCCACAGTACTTCTTCTTCGCCCGCTGGTTTCCAGGAGAGCAGGTGCGCGCCCTGGAAGGCAAGGGAGGCTTTCACTTTTGGGTGGTCGACAACGATAAGCTCCAGCTCATCAAGCTGACGGCGAGAGAGGACAGGGGTAAGCTGTTCAATGACCGGGAGAGCGAAAATTGTGTTAATCATGATGCAATCCTTGGTGTTTTAAGTTTTTTGACCATAAAAAAAGGCGACCGAAGTCGCCTTTTTGGATCAGATTCTCATCTCAACTTATTTGGAGATGTGAGCGATCAGGTCCAGTACTTTGTTAGAGTAACCAGTTTCGTTGTCGTACCAGGAAACCAGTTTAACGAAGTTGTCGTTCAGAGCGATACCAGCTTTAGCATCGAATACGGAAGTGCAAACTTCACCGTTGAAATCGGTAGATACAACGTCGTCTTCGGTGTAGCCCAGAACGCCTTTCATTGCGCCTTCGGAAGCAGCTTTGATTGCTTTCTTAATTTCTTCATAAGAAGCAGCTTTTTCCAGACGAACGGTCAGGTCAACTACGGATACGTTAGGGGTTGGAACGCGGAACGCCATACCAGTCAGTTTGCCATTCAGTTCTGGCAGTACTTTACCTACTGCTTTAGCAGCACCGGTAGAGGATGGGATGATGTTCTGAGCTGCGCCGCGGCCGCCGCGCCAGTCTTTGTGAGACGGGCCATCAACGGTTTTCTGAGTAGCGGTGGTCGCGTGAACAGTAGTCATCAGACCTTCGATGATGCCGAAGTTGTCGTTGATAACTTTAGCCAGCGGTGCCAGGCAGTTGGTGGTGCAGGATGCGTTAGAAACGATGTCCTGGCCTTCGTATTTGTCAAAGTTAGCGCCTTTAACAAACATAGGGGTGTTGTCTTTGGAAGGACCAGTCAGAACAACTTTTTTCGCGCCAGCAGCAATGTGCTTACGAGCGGTTTCGTCAGTCAGGAACAGACCAGTTGCTTCAGCAACAACGTCAACGCCTGCTTCGTTCCACTTCAGGTTAGCCGGATCACGCTCAGCGGTAACACGGATTTTTTTACCGTTAACGATCAGATGACCGTCTTTCACTTCAACGGTACCGTTGAAACGGCCGTGAGTGGAGTCATATTTCAGCATGTAAGCCATGTAGTCTGCGTCTAACAGATCGTTGATTGCAACGATCTCGATGTCAGAACGTTCCTGAGCAGCACGGAAAACAATGCGACCGATACGGCCAAAACCGTTGATACCTACTTTGATAGTCATATATTCCACCAGCTATTTGTTAGTGAATAAAAGGTTGCCTGTAAAATTACAAAAACCTTACGCAGCGTCAAGCGGAATCGTGTCAATCATTGCGACAAATCAATCCTCTGCCTAAGCTTTGGTCGACTGACGTGTCTCACTCTTCCTATGAGCTTGAAACCACATGAGGGCGGCGCCGGGGATTTTAAAGGGCGCAGAAGATAAAAATGTGATTCAGGTCACAATTACCCGGCTGCCTTTTCACGCCGATTAAGTTTAGAACAAAAGTTCAGGCTTCATTGTTAATGTTTTGTTAGAATCGTCTGGCGAATGTATTTTTCATAGTGAGATGTGAGCAAAATGGTGAAGAAACCCACCCCAGAAGAACTGAAAAATACCCTCAGTGAAATGCAGTTCTATGTCACCCAGAAACATGGCACAGAACCGCCGTTTACCGGGCGTTTACTGCACAATAAGCGCGATGGGATTTACCACTGCCTGGTGTGTGACGCGCCGTTATTTCATTCCCAAAGCAAGTTTGATTCTGGATGCGGCTGGCCGAGTTTTTATGAGCCGGTGAGCGATACGGCCATCCGTTATCTCAATGATTACTCCCACGGCATGCAACGTACTGAAATCCGTTGTGGAAATTGCGACGCGCACCTTGGGCACGTTTTCCCTGACGGTCCGCAGCCGACTGGCGAACGTTTTTGCGTCAACTCGGCGTCGCTGAGCTTCACGGATGATGAAAACGGTGATGCCACTAAGGGTTGAAGAAACGATTCAGCAAATTATTCCTGAGACAAGGAGCTGGGCATGAGTATTGAGCAGATGATCGAGACGATGACGCCGGAAATTTACCAGCGTCTTGCTACCGCAGTGGAACTGGGAAAATGGCCTGACGGCGTGGCGTTAACCGCGGAACAGAAAGAGAACTGTTTACAGCTGGTGATGCTCTGGCAGTCGCGCAACAATGACGATGCTCAGCACATGACCATCGATACCCAGGGCCAGATGGTGATGAAGAGTAAGCAGCAGTTGAAAGAGGACTTCGGCATTGCACCGAAGCCCATCGCTACCTTCAAACAGCACTAAGCCGCCGCCCACGGTTCAATCAGCTGCGCTTTGGCGTACCAGAGCGCCTCTCTGACCGCCACGGGCCTGTTTAGCAGGCCCAGTGCGTAGAAGCGGTCAGCGATAGTCTGCTGTGCGCGTATTGCCTGCATATCCATCTCACGGGTTTGATGGCTGCGACGCGCCAGCGCGCAGGCCAGCGATCCGCTATCCAGCCCCAGCTCACTTGCCAACAACTGTGCCGCTTCATGACGATGGCGGTCTATAAACTTGCCGGTTTTCACCAGCGCTGCCACGATCCCGGTGATGATCTCTTCGTTATCCTGCGCGTATTGACGACGGGTGATATAAAACTGATGGTTATTGACTCGTCCTTCGCCGGTCGCCAGCACCCGTAGCGTGCCGCTGCGTTCCGCCGCGCTAAGCACCGGGTCCCACATCATCCACGCGTCTGCCGCCAGGTAGTCGCTGGCGGTTAACGGATACTTTGGCGGCGCGTAGACCACCTTCACATCGTCCAGTCCCAGCCCAGCCTCTTCCAGAATCTGTACCAGCAGCCAGTGCACATTGGAACCTTTGTTCAGCGCAATGCGTTTGCCTTTGAGATGCTCCGGCGAGCGGATATCGCTGTCATGCGGCACCACCATCGCGACGCTGCGTGGGGCAGGAGGCTCCCAGGCGACATACAGCAGCGTGTTGTCCTTCGCCTGGGCGAAAATCGGCGGCGCTTCGCCAGTGGTGCCAAAATCTATCTCATCATTACCCAGCGCCTGGAGTAATTGCGGGCCCGCAGGATATTCGCTCCACAGCACATTCACCCCCAAATCAGCGAACGACTGTTCAAGCAGCTGACGCGCCTTCAGCACGCCAAGGTTGCCAAAGCGCTGGTAGCCAATGCGCAGCTCGCGTTCGCGCGGTGCTGGCGGCAGTCGCTCTCCGGGTTTACGCCGCTGCTTAATCACCCCCAGATGTGCCAGCTGTGTACGCAGCGTGTGACGGCTCATGCCGAGCAGCGAGGCTGCCTGGCTTTGGTTGTTATCACTTTGACTCATGGCGGTGTGGATCATTGCCCGCAGCAGACGATCGTACAGCGCGCCGCTGTGCGTCTGAAGCTGACGGCGCATAAAGGCCGTCAGCTCATCGCTCTCTTCCTGCGCAGGCTGGGTGGATGACGCGGCTGACGTAAGCCGCAGATGTTCTGGCAGTAGCCATAAATCGGGGTTCAGCAATACCGCATTATGCAGGGTGTTTTCCAGCTCGCGGATATTACCCGGCCAGGGATAGGCCAGCATCATTGCCAGCGTTTCCGGGGCAATTTTCTGCTCGGTGTGCCCGAGTCGACGGGCATAGAGCTGGATAAAGTGAGCGGCCAGAACCGGGATATCCTGCTTTCGCTGGCGCAGCGGCGGCAGGTTAACGGCGGCGATGTTCAGGCGATAAAAGAGATCCTCGCGGAAGCGACGCTCCTGAATGGCGCGCTGAAGGTCGACGTGCGTTGCGGCAATCACTCGGACGTTGATACGAACGGGCTTATGCGAGCCGACGCGGGTAATTTCCCGTTCCTGAAGCACGCGCAGCAGCTTGACCTGTAGCGCCGGACTCAGTTCGCCAATTTCATCGAGCAGCAGAGTGCCGCCCTCTGCCGCTTCAAACCAGCCCTGATGGCGGTGCGTTGCGCCGCTGAACGCGCCTTTCTCATGACCAAACAGCTCTGATTCCGCCAGTGACTCGGTTAACGCCCCGCAGTTCACCGCCAGAAACGGCGCGTTGGCGCGCGGGCTATGACGATGCAGATAGCGCGCCGCCACCTCTTTACCGGTGCCGGTTTCGCCGATGATAAGCACCGTGGCGTCGGTTGGGGCAAGCCGATTGAGCACCTTCTGAAAGGCTTGAGAGGCTGGGTCGACCAGCTCCGGGCCTGATGACGTGAGTTCTGCGTTGAGCATGGTGAGTCTCCAGCTAATTCCTGTCTGGACGGTATCTTTTGCGCGCTGAATTTGCCAGAGGGGGAAAGATGGGTGCTGTCGCCATTGCAGCAATTTTTGCCGACGCGGTGTTGCATTTGCAACAGCCTTGTCGTGAAAGTGGTTTTTATAACATTATGAATTTAAACACTATTTCCCCTTTATAAAACTGGCATGCATTTCGCTAATCTCTTTATAACTGACTTAAATAACCGCTTCTATAAATACCAAATATAGTTATAAAGGAAATGGATAATGACCGTACAAGCCGCTGAGAGCATCAATATCTTCTGGTTCCTGCCGACCCACGGCGATGGGCGCTATCTGGGCACCACCGAAGGGGGGCGCCCGGTGGATCTTCCCTATCTGCAGCAGGTGGCGCTGGCCGCCGACAGCCTCGGCTACTACGGCGTGCTGATCCCGACAGGTAAAAGCTGCGAAGACTCCTGGCTGGTGGCGGCGGCGCTGGCGCCCATCACCCGAAATTTACGCTATCTGGTCGCTGTTCGCCCAGGATTGCAGCCGCCGACGTTGGCAGCGAGGATGGCGGCCACCCTCGACCGCCTTTCCGAAGGGCGTTTGCTGATAAACGTCGTGACCGGCGGTGACCCGGTGGAAAACAAAGGAGATGGCATCTTCTTGAGCCACAGCGAGCGCTATGAAGTGACCCACGAATTTCTGGAAGTCTACCGTCGCCTGCTGGCCGGGGAAAAAGTGGACTATCACGGTGAACATATTCAGGTAGAGGGGGCGGAAGTGCTGTTCCCGACGGTGCAGCGCAACGGGCCGCCGCTCTACTTTGGCGGCTCATCGCCACAGGCTATCGACGTGGCGGCCGACCATATCGACGCCTATCTCACCTGGGGCGAGCCACCCGCGCAGGTGGCGGAAAAGCTGGCGGTGGTGAAAGCACGCGCCGAAGAGAAAGGACGCACGCTGGAGTACGGCATCCGCCTGCACGTGATTGTACGGGAAACGGAAGAGGAAGCGTGGGCCGCCGCCGACAAACTGATTGCGCACCTGGATGATGAGACTATCGCGCAGGCGCAGCAGATTTTCTCCCGTATGGACTCCACCGGCCAGGCGCGAATGAGCGCGTTGCATAACGGCAACCGCGACAACCTGCGTATTGCGCCGAACCTCTGGGCGGGCGTCGGGCTGGTGCGCGGCGGTGCCGGAACCGCACTGGTGGGCAACCCACAGCAGGTGGCGGAACGTATTCGCGAGTATCAGGCGTTGGGCATCACTAACTTTATTTTCTCAGGCTATCCGCATCTGGAGGAAGCGCACCGCTTTGCCGAACTGGTGATGCCGCTGCTCCCAACCAGCACCCAGCCGCGCTCAGCGAAGGGGCAGCTCAATACCGGGCCGTTTGGTGAAACCAT
Source organism: Kluyvera sp. 142486 (assembly GCF_046569695.1). Taxonomy (NCBI): domain Bacteria; kingdom Pseudomonadati; phylum Pseudomonadota; class Gammaproteobacteria; order Enterobacterales; family Enterobacteriaceae; genus Kluyvera; species Kluyvera sp. 142486. Next base: position 158,157 of record NZ_JBKHUI010000010.1, on the reverse strand, counting down.
CGGTGGGGCGAAACGTCCGGTCAAACAGGTCAGCGCAAGCTGAAGGGGTGATGCTATGCAGCAACGGATGAGTGAACCCCACGTAGTGATCGTCGGGGGCGGGTTTAGCGGTACGGCAGTCGCCATTCACCTGCTGCGTGAAGCGGCACGGCCGCTGCGGATCAGCATCATCGAACCGCGGGACGGTCTGGGAATGGGCGTGGCCTATTCTGCTACCGACCCCGCACATCGCATTAACGTCCCCGCCGCGCGAATGCAGCTCGCCGGGGATGACGACGGCGCCTTTGACCGCTGGTATCGCCGTCACGGCGACTTTCCACAAGATCCGCAGGCGCAGCTTGCAGACGGCAGCGTCTACCCACAACGCGGTGCGTTTGGCCGTTATCTTCAGGCCATGCTGGCGGCTGAAACCCGTGCGCGTCGCGGCCGCGTGGCACATCTGCAGGACCGCGCCGTTGGCTGGCAGGACGGTCTGGTTGTGACGGAAAAAGGCGAGCGGCTTCGTCCCGATAGCCTGGTGCTGGCGATTAGCCATCCGCCGCCGCAGCTACCGGGAGCCGTCCGCGAACTGGCGACTCACCCTCGACTGATCGCCAACCCATGGCAGAGCGGCGCGCTGACGGCGATCCCCGCCAGCGCACGCGTCGCCATTATGGGTACGGCGCTCAGCATGGGGGACGTAGTGGCCTCGCTGGAACGGCTTGGACATAAGGGCGAGATGATGGCCTTTTCGCGTCACGGGCTGCTCTCGCGGCCCAATGCGCCCATCAATTTGCCCAAGTGGACGGCGGAATATCTGGCAGGCACGCTGCGCCAGCGCCTGGCGCACATCCGCCGGGATATTCGCCGCGCGGCAGAGCAAGGGCTGCCCTGGCAGGTGGTGCTGGACGCGGTACGTAGCCAGGGGCAGCGCATCTGGCAGCAGATGAGCGAGGCGGAGAAGCGGCAGTTTTTACGTCATCTGCGGCGCTTCTGGGACGTGCATCGCTACCGCATTGCGCCGCAGGTATCGCAGGTGATTGCCGAACGCCAACGTGCGGGGCTGCTGCGCGTACAGGCTGCACGGCTAACCGCTGTTGTGATGCAAGGCGACGCGCTACGTCTGCAGTTGCAGTCGCGCGGCGGCCAGCCTCAGTGCGAAACGGTGGACTATCTGGTGTTGACCACCGGGCCTGCGCATAGCCAGTTGATTAGCCGTCAGCCCTTTTTCCGGGCACTTGAACAGGCCGGGATTATCCGCGCCGACGCGCTGGGTATGGGCATTGAGGTGGATGCGCAGTCACAGCCCGCGGGCAGCACATTACCCATCTGGGTCGCCGGTCCAGCGGCGCGCGGGCGCTTTGGCGAACTGATGGGGTTACCGCAGGTAGCGGATCACGCCCAGCGGGTCGCGCAGTCGGTGCTGGAGCGGCTCGACTGTCGCCAGCTCGCGTTATCGTAACTTTACCAACACTATTTTTGCGCCGGGGCATGACCGGGCGTAAGGGGAAAATGCTATGCCATCACAACGTGAAATTCGTCTGAACGCTTTTGATATGAACTGCGTCGGCCACCAATCTCCGGGGCTGTGGGCCCATCCGCGCGACCGCTCCTGGCAGTATAAGGATCTGGATTATTGGGTCGATCTGGCGCGTCTGCTGGAGCGCGGCAAGTTCGACGGCCTGTTTATTGCCGACGTTCTGGGGGTCTACGACGTCTACAACGGCAACGGTGATGCGGCCATTCGCCAGGCTGCGCAGGTACCGGTGAACGACCCGCTGGCGCTGGTGACACCGATGGCGCTGGTCACCGAACATCTGGGCTTTGGCCTGACGGCATCGCTGTCGTTTGAGCACCCGTATCCGTTTGCCCGTCGTCTATCGACGCTGGATCATCTGACCAAAGGGCGCGTAGGCTGGAATATCGTCACCTCTTATCTGGAGAGCGGGGCGCGCAATATCGGCCAGCAGGCGCAGACGGCACATGATGCCCGTTACGACTATGCCGATGAGTATCTGGAGGTTATCTACAAGCTGCTGGAAGGCAGCTGGGAAGAGGGGGCGATTTTGCGAGACCGCGAACGACGCATCTTCAGCGACCCGAAAAAGATTCATGCGATTAACCACCACGGGAAATTTTTCGACGTACCGGGCTACCACCTGTGCGAACCTTCGCCGCAGCGTACGCCGGTGCTCTATCAGGCGGGGGCTTCCAGTCGCGGCAAGCAGTTTGCCGCCAGCCACGCCGAGTGCGTTTTTGTTGCCTCGCCGTCGAAAAGTGCGCTGAAGCGGACGGTGGCGGATATTCGCCATCGTGCTGAAGAGGCCGGGCGCGACCCGCACAGCATCCTGATCTTCAATATGCAGACGGTTATCGTTGGCGAAACCGACAAAGCGGCGCAGGCGAAGTGGCAGGAGTATAAAAACTGGACTAGCTACGAAGGCGCACTGGCGCTGATTTCCGGCTGGACGGGGATTGATTTTGGCCAGTATCAGCCGGATGAGGTCTTTACCTATGCGAAAACCAATGCGATTCAATCGGTAGTCGATACCTTCTCAACCGCCGACCCGGAACGCCAGTGGTCAGTGAAAGCGATGGCAGATTGGGTGGGCATTGGCGGCTTTGGCCCGCTGATGGTGGGTAGCGCCCAGACGGTGGCGGACGAACTGCAATCTTGGGTGGAAGAGACGGACGTGGACGGTTTTAATCTGGCCTACGCGGTGACCCATGAAACGTTCACCGACGTTGTGGATCTCTTAATTCCTGAGCTGCAAAAACGCGGAGTATACAAGCAGGAGTATAGCCAGGGCACATTGCGCGAGAAGCTGTTCGGCGGCAGCGCCAGGTTGCAGGCCCCGCATCCGGGAGCCGGTTACCGTATTCATGAACAAAGCGGGATTTTAACGCCGGTGTGATACCTGAAACCGGTAGCCCGGCCAAGCGAAGCGCCGCCGGGATGGCTCGATGTTTCATCTGGCACTGAGCCACCCCGGAGCCGGCGGAACGCCTCGTCCGGGCTACTTGTTTTGTGTTTGATCCCCAGCGACTCGGCTAGCTGCTTCGCCAACTGGTTGTTGTCATCCGCGCCGTACTCCCAGAACATCGCGCCAGCCAGCCCTTTGCTCTTAATGTACTCGGCCTTGATGCTCACCGAACGCGGGTTCTCATAGGAGAGGGCAAACAGCGGTTTGCCCTCAGTTGACTGCACCGACAGCCACGGCACCTTCGCCTGGTCATCCCAGTGCTCGGTAAAGCGTTTCTGCGGGTCGTTCAGCAATTTGCTGACAATATCGTTGTACTTCACGTAGGTATCTTTGCTGAGGTCTACGCCCAGTGATTTAAACAAATCCACCTCGTGCGGCCCAAAGTAAGGCTCGGTCACCGGGTTTTTCTGTGCATCCGGTTTGCTCCAGTCGATGCCCGGCTCAACGGTACGTTTTGGCACCCGGCCATAGAAACCGATGCCGAGGTTCATCTGGCTTGGCTTCAGCCCGGCAGCCAGATAGTTATTCACCACGAAGTCGGCGCTGTACTTATCCGCCGCGGCCACCGTTGGCCACTGGGTCGAATCATAGAGGTTAGAGTTGAAGTACTGGGTGCCGTACGCCATGTCGTAGGTCATCAGGTTGATGTAATCGAGCAGCGGTGCAATGGCTTTCACGTCTACCCAGCTTTTCGGGCTTTCCGCATTGGCGCCTACGGCAATGGTCACCAGCTTTTTATGACCAAACGCGTCGCGCAACTCTTTAAGCAGCGTCGTGAAGTTATCCCGGTCCGCCGGTTGGCTGGCGACCAGCCCCCACGCGCCGTTGACCGGGTACTCCCAGTCAAGGTCGATACCATCTAAACCATATTTTGCCACCACATCCTGCACCGAGCGGACAAATACCGCCCGAGATTCTGGCGTGGCCGCCGCACCAGAGAAGCCACGAGCACCCCAGCCGCCGACGGACAGCAGCACTTTCAGATCGGGGTTCTGTTTGCGCAACGTAGGGATTTTTTCTAAATCAGCCTGCACTTTCGGCGAGAGCCAGATTTGGTGCAGTTTGGTTGGGTCTTTTAACGCGTCGTTGGTTTCGTCTTTCTCATCGTTGTAGATAAGGCCAAACGAGTAGTTCAGGTGGGTAATCTGACGAACGTCGAGCTTATCGATGTCGCCACCTGGCCCAGCCGTCACGTCACCGCCACCGTTAAAGTAGCCGACGGACATCAAGGAATTCGCGGAAACAACCGAGGCGCAGAGCAGGGGTAATGCTGCCAGCAAAGGCAAAAGTTTCATAAACGGTCCTCTTTGACATTAAAAAAGCAAACACGCCACGGAAATGGCGTGGCGAAAAAACAACCGTTCGAACATATCACTGCCGCTGGGTTAAATCTGCGAGATGGTTCACGAGGGGGAGATGACGATAAAAGGATCATTGAAGAGGCAGCTGCCATGAGTAATCAGACTATCACGCAGTTTGTCGTGGAGAGCGCTTCAGGACGAGCGGCAGAGATTATTGAGCAGCATCGACGTCAAGTGCTGAACGAAGCATCCTGGAACCGCGTTATGGATGCCATTGCACAACCGGTGATCCCTGATGAGAGGCTGCAACGAGCGGCTAAACGTCTGCGCAATATGGAATAGAGGATGGGATTATGGATAATCTGGCCATCGAGATGTTTTCTGAAGGCAGGGAATATGACTACTCTGGATTTGATTGCGGAGAAGAGTCGCTTAATCTCTTTCTTGTAGAACATCTTGCTCGTCAGCATCGTGGGCGTATTCTTCGGGGTTATTTACTCATCACGCGCGATCCAATCCCAAGGGTCCTGGGGTACTACACGCTATCCGGTAGCAGCGTTGAGAAAGAGACGCTGCCTTCTAAAAATCAGCGGCGGAAAGTACCTTATACCTATGTACCTAGCGTGACATTAGGCCGCCTGGCGGTGCATAAAACGTTACAGGGAAACGCGTGGGGAACGATGATGGTCGCACATGCTATGAGGGTTGTGCATAGCGCTTCGCAAGCTGTGGGTGTACATGGTCTGTTCGTCGATGCGTTGAACGACAACGCGAAATCATTTTATCTGACATTGGGGTTTATAGAGTTGGTGGGCGACAACGCAAATTCTTTGTTCTATCCCACCAAATCTATTGAGGCGTTGTTTGAGCAAAAATAGTGCTGCTCTTCAGCCCTGAATTTCCAGCCAGTCATCGAGCGTATAAAGCGTAGCCCCTTCGACCGCCATCTCCATAAACGCGTTAGCGCTGTCCTGCGGCTGAATATTGACGCCGCGGCAACCGTCGGTGATCACGTTGACGGTATAGCCAAGCTGTAATGCATCCAGCACGGTGAACTTCACGCAGTAGTCGGTTGCCAGCCCCAACACCACAAGTTCGTCAATACCGCGCTCACGCAGCCACGCGTCGAGGCCGGTTTTCTGACGATGCCCATTATCGAAAAAGGCGCTGTAGCTGTCGATATTGACGCTTTCACCTTTGTGGAACACGGCATCGATCTCCTGAGCCGTCAGCAGCGGATGCAGCGCCGCGCCGTCGCTGTGCTGCACGCAGTGATCCGGCCAGAAGGTCTGCGGAAGGCCATCGAGCGTGCCCTGGCTGTAGACGTCTACCGCGTGCTGGCTGGCAAAGCTGCCGTGATTGGCGGGGTGCCAGTCCTGGCTTGCGACCACCACATCACCGCGAATCTTCGCGGCGCGAATGAGCAGGTTTGCCACGTCGATGGTGCTGTCACCGTCGGCGACGGCAAGAGCCCCACCGGCGCAAAAATCATTCTGTAAATCGACCAATAACAGTGCGCGTTGCGTCATCTCGCTCTCCTTACTCGTCCGGGGTCAGTTCGCCGCGCAGGTTTTGTTGCATGGCGCTGCGGATTGCGTCGGCATCCAGCCCCTGGCTTAACAGGTAGTGCAGTTTGGTCAGCGTGGCTTCTACCGTCATGTCTGAGCCGCTAATCACGCCAGCCTGCGCCAGCGCGTTACCTGTAGCGTAGCCGCCCATATTCACCTTACCGGACATGCACTGGGTAAGGTTCACCACCACGATGCCGCGCTTGCTTGCTTCGGCCAGTTCATTAACGAAAACGCCGTTCTGTGGAGCGTTGCCCACGCCGTAAGAACGCAGAATCAACGCTTTTACCGGCTGAAGCAGGAAGTTACGCACCACATCGGCGGAGATGCCGGGATAGATCGTCACCACGCCAATCGGCTGTGGGGTAATCGGATGCACAATCAACTCACCTTCACCGTGTGGGGCTGGCGGGGTGCCCAATTTGCGGATATGGATACCCGCTTCCAGCAGCGGCGTCAGGTTAGGTGAAGCGAACGCATCAAAGCCGTCGGCGTGCGCTTTGGTGGTTCGGTTGCCGCGATAGAGGCGATTATTGAAGAACAGCGTCACTTCGTTAATCGGGTAGTTCGCAGCGACGTATAGCGAGTTCAGCAGGTTTATCTGCCCATCTGAGCGCAGTTCAGCCAGCGGGATCTGTGAACCGGTGACAATAACCGGCTTGCCGAGGTTCTCCAGCATGAACGAGAGCGCCGAAGCGGTAAACGCCATGGTGTCGGTGCCGTGCAGAATAACAAAGCCGTCGTACTCGTCGTAGTGCGCTTTAATATCGTCGGCGATGTGCTGCCAGTCTTCCGGCGTCATGTCGGAAGAGTCCATCAGCGGGTCGTATTCGTGGATGGTAAAGTCCGGCATTTCGGGGCGGTGGAATTCAGGCATCAGCGCCAGCTGGCGCTGGAGATGACCGGAAACCGGAATGTAGCCGTGGTCGGAGCGCTGCATCCCGATGGTCCCGCCGGTGTAGGCGACGTAAATGGATTTTTTTTGCATGGGGGTCGTCTATTGATTAATCGAAAGAAAATCCCCTCCATTCGGAGGGGATTGCGATTAGCGAATATTGGCGCAGGTCAGGCAAAATGCATAGCGATTTTGCGGATCGTTAAACACCGCCAGCTTGTCGCTCTCGGCTTTTACCGTATTGGCGGCAGCGGCGAGCGGGGCAGGCAGGTAGGCCTGCACGGCCTGAGGCAGCGAGGCGCGCACCGAACCGGACACGCTGTCCATCACCATATCAAAGAACGTCGGTTCACTCTGATAGTAGTCAACATGCCAGGTTTTCACTTTCGCCAGTTCAGCCGCTTTTGCCACCGCATCGTCGAAGTCGCCGAGGCTGTCGACCAGCCCGTTGGCTTTGGCATCTTCACCGGTCCACACGTGGCCCTGCGCAATCTTGTCGATAGCTTCTGGCGTGCTCTTACGCGCCTGCGCCACGAGGGTGATAAAGCGCTTATAGCCGTTTTCGATACTGAGCTGCATCATCTGCTGCACTTCAGGTGGCAGCGCTTTGGTCACCGCCATATCGGCCAGCGGTGATGTCGCTACACCGTCGGTGTGTACGCCGATGGAGTCCAGCGTGTTTTCAACGGTGTTGATCACCCCGAAGATGCCAATCGAGCCGGTCAGCGTGCTCGGGCTGGCGACGATGTAATCCGCTGGCGTAGAGATCCAGTAGCCGCCGGAAGCGGCCATACCGCCCATCGAAACGACTACCGGTTTGCCAGCCGCTTTGGCCGCAGCCAGCTCTTCGCGGATCACCTCAGAGGCGCTAACGCTGCCGCCAGGACTGTTCACACGCAGTACGATGGCTTTCACTTTCGGATCCAGACGCGCATCGCGAATCTGCGATGCGGTGGTGTCGCCACCGACGTTACCTGGGGTTTCTTCACCGTCCATAATGGCACCGTTGGCGAAGATAACGGCGATGCTTGAGCCGGTATCCGCCGGGGTTTTCACCGCGTAGTCATACATGCTGATGGCGCGATAGTTGTTATCGGCCTTGCTCCAGCCAAATGCTTTGGTCATCGCTTTTTCGATATCTGCGCTTGAACCCAGTGCATCAACCAGTTTGTTGTCGAGCGCGTATTTTGCCGTGTCGCCGTCCGCTTTACGCAGCCCGTCGAGCAGACCCTGTGCGCCAGGGAAGACCTGCTGCGCGGTAATCTGACGGTTAGCAGCGATAGTATTCAGGTAGTTCTGCCACAGCTCGCCAATCCAGCGGCTGTCCGCTTCGCGCGCGGCAGGGGACATATCGTCACGAATAAACGGTTCAACGGCGGATTTATAGGTGCCGACGCGGAACACGTGGGTCGAGACCTTCAGCTTATCGAGCAGCGACTTGTAGTACAGGCCGTTGGTGGCGAAACCGTGCAGGTCAACCACGCCCTGCGGTGACAGCCAGATCTTATTGGCGAAGCTCGCCAGATAGTACTGCCCCTGGCTGTAGCTATCGCCGACGGCATACACCGGCTTACCGGCATCGCGGAATTCGCGCAGCGCCTTGCCGATATACTGCATCGATGGTTGATCGCCACCGGCGAAGTTTTTCAGATCCAGCACGATGCCGGTGATATTGCGGTCGTCTTTCGCCTGGCGAATGGTCTGCACGATATCAAACAGCGAGTTTTCCTGCAGGCGATCGCTGCTGGCACCGAAAATCTGACGGCCAATCACGCTAAGCTTGCTGCTGGCGGAAGGCTTATCAACTACCACGCCGCTGATGTCTAGCAGCAGCGCGCCGCGGGCGCTGTGCTCGCTCGAGGTGCTGCTACTTACCTGTAACCAGATGCCGACGCCAACCAGCACCAACAGAATAAAGAACAGGTTCAGCACCAGCTCGCGTACGAAGTTGAGCAGCCGCCACGTCCATTTAAAGAATCCGGCAATAAAGCGCCATAGGGTTCGCATGTATTCTCCCTGCAAGAAATAAAAGGTTTACCGAAACGGCAAAACGTGTGGCTATCCTAAATAGACCGCCGCCGCTTGTCAGCAGGAATCGCCTTCGACGCTGTAACAAAATCCTCGCGCATGTTAATTTTATGAAAAATAACATGAGAGGGTTACTCAATGGACGCACTTGAACTACTCGTTAATCGCCGCAGCGCTTCCCGCCTGGCAGAGCCCGCACCAGCAGGCGAGGCGCTTGAAAACATCCTCCGTGCCGGGATGCGCGCTCCGGATCACGGCACCTTGCAACCGTGGCAGTTTGTGGTGATTGAAGGCGAAGGTCGCGAACGTTTCAGCCAACTGCTGGAGCAGGGCGCGGTAGCAGCGCAAAGCGATGAGAAGGCTATCGAAAAAGCGCGTAATGCGCCGTTCCGCGCGCCGATGATCATCACCGTGATTGCTAAATGCCAGGATCATCCGAAAGTGCCTAAGTGGGAGCAGGAGATGTCGGCAGGCTGCGCGGTGATGGCGATGCAGATGGCCGCCGTCGCACAGGGCTTTAACGGTATTTGGCGCAGCGGTGCCCTGACCGAGAGCCCGGTGGTGCGCGAAGGATTACAGTGCGGCGAGCAGGATAAAATCGTCGGCTTCCTCTATCTCGGCACGCCGCAGCTCAAAGCGTCTACTACTATTACCTTCCCGGATACGGCACCGTTCGTGCGTTATCTTTAGAAAAACCGTTACGATTGTCTGGAATATAGGCAACTGCCCGCGAATTCAGACAGTCGTACTTATCACGGCTCTGTTCTGGCGTTAACATACAGCCCCTATGCAAATGCCAGAGCAATGACAGGAGTTGTCCATGAGCGAGCAGGCCATTCGTTTAACGCAGTACAGCCACGGAGCGGGTTGCGGTTGTAAAATTTCACCGAAGGTGCTGGAGACCATCCTGCACAGCGAGCAGACGAAGTTTATCGATCCGAACCTGCTTGTCGGTAACGAAACTCGCGACGATGCCGCCGTTTACGACCTGGGTAACGGGACCTCGGTCATCAGCACCACCGATTTCTTTATGCCGATTGTCGATAACCCGTTCGACTTTGGCCGCATTGCGGCGACCAACGCCATCAGCGATATCTTCGCGATGGGCGGTAAGCCGATTATGGCGATTGCGATCCTCGGCTGGCCAATCAATACCCTCGCACCGGAAATTGCCCGTGAAGTGACCGAAGGCGGGCGATTTGCCTGCAAACAGGCCGGTATTGCGCTGGCGGGCGGCCACTCCATCGACGCGCCGGAACCGATTTTCGGCCTGGCGGTCACCGGGATCGTGCCGACCGAACGGGTGAAGAAAAACAGTACCGCGCAGGCGGGCTGCAAGCTGTTCCTGACCAAACCGTTGGGGATTGGCGTTCTGACCACCGCTGAGAAAAAATCGCTGCTGAAACCAGAGCACCAGGGGCTGGCGACGGAAGTGATGTGCCAGATGAACCTGGTCGGTTCGGCGTTTGCCAATATCGAAGGCGTCAAAGCGATGACCGACGTGACCGGTTTTGGCCTGCTCGGCCACCTGAGCGAAATGTGCCAGGGCGCGGGCGTACAGGCGCAAATTGATTTTGACGCGGTGCCGAAGCTGCCGGGCGTGGCAGAGTATATTGAACTGGGTGCCGTACCGGGTGGTACCGAACGTAACTTCGCCAGCTATGGTCACCTGATGGGTGCCATGACTGACTCACAGCGCGCGCTGCTCTGCGACCCGCAAACCTCGGGCGGCTTGCTGCTGGCTGTCACCCCGGATGCAGAAGATGCGGTGCACGCTGCCGCTGCGGAATTTGGTATCAACCTGACCGCCATCGGCGAACTGGTGACCGCGCGCGGTGGCCGTCCGATGATCGAGCTGCGCTGAACCGATGCGGTTGTTCATAGCGGAAAAACCGAGCCTGGCTCGCGCCATTGCTGACGTGCTGCCGAAGCCCCACCGTAAGGGCGACGGCTTTATCGAATGCGGTAACGGTCAGGTCGTGACCTGGTGTATCGGCCACCTTCTGGAGCAGGCGCAGCCTGATGTCTATGACAGCCGCTATGCGCGCTGGAATCTGCAGGACCTGCCGATAGTGCCGGAAAAGTGGCAGCTTCAGCCCCGGCCATCGGTCACCAAACAGCTCAACGTCATTAAGCGCTTTCTGCATGAAGCCAGTGAAGTCATTCACGCGGGTGACCCTGATAGAGAGGGGCAGCTGCTGGTGGATGAAGTGCTGGACTACTTGCAACTGCCGGCGGAAAAACGTCATCAGGTGCAGCGCTGTTTAATCAACGACCTGAACCCGCAGGCGGTTGAGCGGGCGATTTCCCGCCTGCGCGCCAACAGCGAGTTTATCCCGCTGTGCGTGTCGGCGCTGGCCCGCGCTCGCGCTGACTGGTTGTACGGTATCAATATGACCCGCGCCTATACCATTCTTGGGCGCAATGCGGGCTATCAGGGCGTGCTCTCCGTTGGGCGCGTGCAGACCCCGGTGCTGGGGCTGGTGGTGCGCCGCGATGAAGAGATCGAGCACTTCGTGTCGAAGGATTTCTTCGAAGTGAAAGCGCACATCGTCACACCAAAAGACGAACGCTTTACCGCTACCTGGCAGCCGAGCGAAGCCTGCGAGCCGCATCAGGATGAAGAGGGCCGTCTGCTGAACCGCGCGCTGGCCGAGCACGTGGTGAAGCGCATTGGCGGGCAGCCCGCACTGGTCACCGCCTATAACGATAAGCGCGACTCTGAACCGGCTCCGCTGCCGTTTTCGCTGTCGGCTTTACAGATTGAAGCGGCCAAACGTTTTGGTTTAAGCGCGCAGAACGTGCTGGATATCTGCCAGAAGCTATACGAAACCCATAAACTCATCACCTATCCGCGTTCCGATAGCCGCTATCTGCCGGAAGAACATTTCGCCGGTCGACACGCGGTGATTAACGCTATTGGCGTACATGCAGCGGATTTACTGCCGCAGCCGGTAGTGAACACCGATACCCGCAACCGTTGCTGGGATGATAAAAAGGTCGACGCGCACCACGCCATTATTCCTACAGCGCGAGCCAGCAAGGTTAATCTCACCGATAACGAAGCGAAGGTTTATAACCTCGTCGCCCGTCAGTATCTGATGCAGTTCTGCCCGGATGCGGTGTATCGCAAGTGTCAGATCGATCTTGATATTGCCAACGGCAAGTTTGTGGCGAAGGCGCGTTTCCTGGCAGAAGCCGGCTGGCGCACGTTGCTGGGGGCGAAAGAGCGCGACGAAGAGAACGACGGTACACCGTTGCCGGTAGTAGCCAAAGCGGATGAGCTATTGTGTGAAAACGGCGAAGTGGTGGAGCGACAAACGCAGCCTCCGCGCCATTTCACTGACGCTACGCTGCTGTCGGCGATGACCGGGATTGCCCGTTTTGTGCAGGATAAAGATCTGAAAAAGATCCTCCGCGCCACCGATGGGTTAGGTACCGAAGCGACCCGTGCCGGGATTATCGAGTTGCTGTTTAAGCGCGGTTTTCTGACCAAGAAAGGGCGCTATATTCACTCGACCGACGCGGGGAAAGCGCTGTTCCACTCATTGCCAGAGATGGCGACGCGCCCGGATATGACGGCACACTGGGAGTCCACGCTGACGCAAATCAGCGAAAAGCAGTGCCGCTATCAGGACTTTATGCAGCCGCTGGTGGGGACGTTGTTCCAGTTAATCGATCAGGCGCGCAGTACGCCGGTGAGGCAGTTCCGTGGGTTAGCGGCGCCAGGCGGGGCGAAGAAGTCATTCAGTAAAGGCAAAGGAAAAAGTAAGAAGCCAGCGGCAAGTTCAGAGCAAGACGCATAGTTTTTTGCAGGCCGGATAGGGCGGGTGCAACACCATCCGGCTGCCTGATGGCGCTGCGCTTATCAGGCCTACAAATGCGGTCGATTGCGGAGATTAACACAACGTAGCCCGGCCGAGCGAAGCGACGCCGGGGAAAACCCGGAGTTGGCGCTAACGCGCCGCGTCCGGGCTACCGGCAAGATTAAATCACGCCCTGAGCCAGCATCGCATCGGCGACTTTTACGAAGCCTGCAATGTTCGCACCGCGAACGTAGTTGGTCTGTGCGGATTCACCACCGTGCTCAACGCAGGCGTGGTGGATATCCAGCATGATGTGGTGCAGACGCGCATCCACTTTCTCCGCTTTCCAGCTCATACGCGCTGCGTTCTGCGCCATTTCCAGGCCAGAGGTGGCAACACCGCCGGCGTTCGCCGCTTTACCCGGTGCGAACAGCACGCCTGCTTCGAGGAACAGGTCGGTTGCTTCGATGGTGGTTGGCATGTTGGCGCCTTCCGCCACGGCCTTCACGCCGTTGGCAATCAGCACGCGTGCCGCATCAACGTCCAGCTCGTTCTGGGTGGCGCACGGCAGCGCGATATCGACCGGCACGCTCCACGGCTGCTGACCTTCCAGATACACCAGGCCAAACTCGCGCGCATAATCAGCTACGCGACCGTCGCGGCTGGCTTTAATTTCGCACAGACGCGCCAGCTTCTCTTTGGTGAAGCCTGCTTCATCAACCACGGTACCGCTGGAGTCGGAGGCGGTCACCACGCGTGCGCCAAGCTCCATCGCTTTTTCGATAGCGTACTGTGCAACGTTGCCGGAACCGGAAACCGCTACGCGCATCCCTTCAAAGCCCAGGCCGTGACGCTTAAGCATCGCTTCAGTGAAGTACACCAGGCCGTAGCCGGTCGCTTCCGGGCGAATCAGGCTGCCGCCAAACGAGAGGCCTTTGCCGGTAAACACGCAGGCGGTGTCGTTGGAAAGTTTTTTCATCATCCCGGCCATAAAGCCGACTTCACGCCCGCCCACGCCGATGTCGCCAGCCGGCACGTCGGTGTCTGAGCCCAGATGACGATAGAGTTCGGTCATCAGCGACTGGCAGAAGCGCATGACTTCGCCTTCGCTTTTACCTTTCGGATCGAAGTCAGAACCGCCTTTACCGCCGCCCATAGGCAGGGTAGTCAGGGCGTTTTTGAAGGTCTGTTCGAAGCCGAGGAATTTGAGAATAGAGAGGTTTACTGACGGGTGGAAGCGCATTCCCCCCTTGTACGGCCCAATCGCCGAACTGAACTGCACGCGCCATGCGCGGTTAACCTGTACCTGATTGCGGTCGTCTACCCACACGACGCGGAACTGAATAACACGCTCAGGCTCAACTAATCGCTCCAGCAGAGAGAGCTGGCGATAGCGCGGGTTCTGTTCCAGAAACGGCCAGAGCGTTGTCATGACTTCACGGACAGCCTGAGCAAACTCGGTCTGGTGTGGGTCGCGTTGTTGAACATGAGCCAGGAAGGAATCCAGGGAGCAAACCTTATCCATAAGTATAAGTACCTCTTATGATTGTAGATGTATGTAGTTGTTATGGTTGTGTTTAATAAAGTGTCGTTTTTCGACTATATCATTACCCGGCTAACGTATGACAAGTAAATTCCAGGACCAAAATAAAATTAATACTCGGGATGGGGTCATAACTAAAAACGATGATGTAAAAAACTTAAGCTCGCCCTGAATTTGGTCGATAGTATTAAGAGAAGATTTTTCAGGAGATTAAGGGATGAAAACGTTCTGGATAGTGGGCGCTCTGGCGCTGTTTTGTCACGCGGCGCAGGCGCGGCCGCAGCTTGAGGTGAACGTCCCGCCAGAGGTGTTCAGCAACAGCAACACCACTCAGCGGGCGCAGCCGTGCACCCAGTGCTGTATTTATGAGAACCAGAACTACTCGGAAGGGGCGGTGATTAAGGCCGAGGGCGTGCTATTACAGTGTCAGCGCGATGAGCGAACCATCAGCACGAATCCGCTGGTCTGGCGTCGGGTAAAGCCATAAACGCTTCAAGCAGCGGCACGTCGGCGGGGGCCAGCGCATAGCTTAAGGCCTCTTCTGGCGAGCACCACACCAGCGCACTGTGTTCGCGGGCGATGATGTCGCCGTCAAAGCGCGGAACGTGCCAGGCGTGAAGATGAATGATCCGCCCGGAGACTTCACGCTGGTGGCTGGCAACGTAACGGCCAGGCCAGGCGCGGATCGCCAACTCTTCCTGTAGTTCACGTACCAGCGCTTCCGGCTGGCTTTCGCCTGCCTCAACTTTTCCCCCTGCGAACTCCCAAAGCCCGGCCTGATCGGCATGCGCAGGGCGTTGGGCCAGCAGAATTTTGCCGTTTTGTTCGATAATGGCAGCAACAACATCAATGGTTTTCAGCATAGCGGTCAAAGACTTGATAAAAGGAATGCCATATTATCGCTGCTTTGTTGTTAGCTAAAGCCTTGCAGGAGTCTCCGGGTGAAAAATAAACAACCCTGGGTGCAACCGCTCAGTCAGTTACCCCTCAGCTTGAAACCCATTGTTGCCATGCAGCAGAAACACTACGGCAGCGTATTGAATCCCACCCGCTGGTGGGGGCGGATGCCCCGGCTCTTCTGGTTAGTGGCATTGTTCGTGGGCTATCTGGAGCGTAAAAAAGCGCGTCTGGACCCCACGCTGCGGGCGCTGTTGATGACCCGCGTTTCCCAGCAGTGCGACTGCGCATTTTGCATTGATGCCAACAGCCTGCGTCTGGCGCAGCGCAGCGGGGCGATGGATAAAGTGCTGGCGCTGGGCGATTGGCAAACCTCTACGCTGTTTTCTCCTGCTGAACGGGCGGCGCTGGACTACGCTGATGCAATGACCGCGACGCCGCCATCCATATCCGCAGAGCAGAAAAAATCGTTACACTGTCACTTTAATGATGAGCAAATAACGGAGATGACCGCGCTGGTGGCATTCCAGAATTTGTCGGCGCGCTTTAATGCCGCGCTGGAGATCCCTTCACAGGGGCTGTGTCGCACGACGGGAGAGCACGATGCTGGATAAACATCTTCACCCGCGCCTGAAGCCGCTGTTGAATCGTGCGGCCCAGGTGCTGGATAAACCCGGCATTTCCGCCGATGGCATTACGCTGCTGGGCTTTGCGATCGGCGTGCTGGCGCTGCCGTTTCTGGCGCTGGGCTGGTACGGCGCGGCGCTGGTAGCTATTGTGGCAAATCGAATGCTGGACGGGCTTGATGGCGCGTTGGCCCGGCGGCGTGGGCTGACGGATGCCGGCGGCTTTCTTGATATCGCCCTCGATTTTCTGTTCTACGCGCTGGTGCCGTTCGGTTTTATGCTGGCAAACCCGGCGGCGAACGCCCTGGCGGGGGGCTGGCTGCTGTTTGCGTTTATGGGCACCGGCAGCAGCTTTCTGGCGTTTGCGGCGCTGGCGGCGAAGCATCAGATTGATAACCCTGGCTACGCGCATAAATCGTTTTACTACCTTGGCGGTTTAACGGAAGGCAGCGAGACGATTTTACTGTTTGTGTTGGGTTGCTTGTTTCCGGCGTGGTTCCCGTGGATGGCGTGGATCTTTGGTGCGCTGTGCTGGCTGACGACGTTTAATCGGGTATGGGGAGGGTACATGACGCTGAAGAGCCTCCAGCGTCATGAAGAGACGGATTAGTGAGAACTGTTCGGGCCGCGGTCGCCGGTGGAAACCGGGTTTTTCGGGTTGCTGCTCCACTCGTACCAGCCGCCGTCGTAGACGCTGACGTTCTGCCAGCCCATCGCACGGGCGTACATAAAGGTCTCAGACGCGCGCCAGCCGGTGCCGCAGTAGAAGGAGACCTGCTGGGTTGGCAGAATGTTCCAGGACTTCCACATCGCTGCGATATCGTCTGCGCTGCGCATGGTGCCGTCCGGGTTATGGAAATCCTCCATATGGGTGGAGTCGCTGCCCGCATGGCCCCAGCGAGCGCCGGCAATCTCACCTTTTGGCTTAATGTAGCTGTAGCCGCTGGTGGTGCCGATAAATTCCGGCCACGAGCGGATGCTGACCAGTGACGCATCCTGGCGATGCAGCAGGCCACGCGCCTGTTCCATATCCAGCATCAGCTGCGGCTGGCCCGGGATAGTTGCGCCGAAGTCCGGTGCCGGGGTCACGTCTTTAGGCAGGCCGCGTTCCACCGGCAGACCTGCATCGGACCAGGTTTTCCAGCCGCCGTCCAGCAGGCGCACATCTTTCACGCCCGCATACAGCATAATTTGTGCGACACGCGCCGCAGCATAAACGTCGCGACCGTAAAGAATAACGGTGGTGTCATGGCGGATACCGTGTTTCGCCAGCATCGCTTTGAGCTTATCGTCAGAAACCTTATTCCACAGCGGCTCGCTTTCCACCTCGTTGGTGTCGATATAGCCTGCGTTCGGAATATGACTGACCAGGTAAAGTTTCGGCGCGCCCCAGGCGGCTTCGATCACTTTAACGTCGCCCGCCGGTTTTGCCGGAACATTTTTCCCCTGCTGTAAATCATGCAGCCACTGCGGGTATACCAGTTGCTCGAAGTGCGGCAACTTTTGCAGACGATCTGGCTGCTGCAGCGCATCACTCAGGGTGGCGATATTGCTGAAGCCCGCTTGTTTCAGGCGTTTGGCGACCGCCTCGTTGTCTTTACTGTCGCCGTAAAGGGCGATGTCGGTGGTTTTACTCAGCTGATGCTGCTGCGCCCACGCGCTAAGCTGCTCGTCGTTCATCGCGGAGAGCCAGCTGGCGGAGAGGTTTAATGCGCCCGGTTCGTGGCCCTGCGTGCCGTTGGCATGCTGAGGCCAACCGTTGTAAAACGCGCTCATGCGCGTATCAATGGCGGTGCCATTTTGCTGCAGCAGGTGGGTCAAGGTTAAGGTTTTTGCCGTTTCGGCAGCAAAGACAGAGGAAGCGAGGCCAAGGGCAACGGCCAGCGCGGTCAGTTGAGAAACACGTTTCATCAAATCATCCGACGAGGAAAAAAGGAGCATCATTCTGAACCTCTAAAGGGGGAAATACCTTGCGTTAACGCAGTATTTCCCGCGTCAATGCCAGTTTGCTAACTGCAAACAGACGGCAGCGGCGGGGACATCATCCGGGTCATGAGTAACCTGCACCACGGGAATGTGCAACTGGCGGAGTTCGTCAAACACCCATTGGCGAAAACTGCCGCGTAGCGGTCCGTCGAGGCGGCTAAATGGCTCATCCAGCAGCAGCGCGTCGGGCTCTGCCAGCAGCGCGCGCAGCAGCGCCACGCGAGCGCGCTGACCGCCGGAGAGGGTGGCCGGGTCGCGACGATAAAAACCGTCCAGTCCCGCCTGCGTCAGCGCCTGCTCAACGCGAGGTTGACGGGCGTGACGGGCAACGGTCGCGGGCAGCGCTAGCTGCAGGTTCCGCCCAACGCTCATATTGTCGAACAGCAGTGCGTCCTGGAACAGCACGCCGATGCGCCGTTTCTCTGTAGGCAGGGGGTCGCAGCGGCGGCCGTTAAGCCACAGCTCACCGTGTGCGCGAAAGGCGCTATCGAGCGCGCCGACCATCCACGAAAACAGTGTCGACTTTCCGCAGCCTGACGGCCCCATCAGCGTCACAATTTCGCCTGCCGCGACGGTAAAGTTAACCTCGCGCAACAGCGGCTGACCGCCGAGCGTGAGCGTCAGATTGTTGACCTGCAACATTAGCGTAATCCCCGGCGTAAATGGCCGATACGGCGCGCCAGCAGCGCGGTAAGTAAAAAGAAGCCCATCGGCAGCAATAGCTGCCATAGTGCCTGGGCGGCAAGCGTCGCGGTCACTCCGCCGCTACTCAGCGCCACGGCTTCGGTGGTCAGCGTTGGCACGCGTCCGCCGCCAAGCCATTGGGTGGGCAGATACTGGGCGATACTGACGGAAAAGCCGACCGCCAGCGCCGACAGCAGCGGGCGAACGATCAACGGGCACTTCAACCGTAGGAAAATCGCCCCACGCTGCCAGCCGAGCGTTTTCGCCAGCAGTATCTGGCGCGGGTCAATTTTCTGCCATGCCGGGCGAAGCACAAACAGCATCCACGGCACCACCCACAGCAGATGCCCCCACACCACGGTGGCGAACTGGCCGTCGAGCCAGCCATACAGTGCCAGTTGATATTGTCCTGCGGCCAGCGGCAGTGCGGGTAACAGAAGCGGCAGATTGAGCCAACCCTGTACCCGGCGTGGCCCCCATTCCAGCCACAGTAGGCAGACTACCGCGCCGATCGGCGCGGACAGCAGTGCCAGCCATAGGCTATTGTTGAAGGTATCGGCGTCGGGCAGAGTGGCATGCGCCTGTGAGATCAGAAATAGCGTGCAGAATAGCCCGCTGAACGGTAGCAGGATGCCGACCGCACGCCCAGGGAGTCGCGGGAAGGTGGGGTGTCGTACGTTGCTCAACGTGGGCAGCTGTCGTTGCCAGAGCGACCAGAAGCCTGCGGCGACACCGGCAAGCAGCACCAGCAACGCCAGTAACAGCAGGCAGGCCAGTTCGCCTTTGACCCGATCCTCCGGGTCCGCCGAGTTCAGCCACTGCCAGGCCAGCACCGCTAGCGTTGGCGGGTTGCCGGGGCCGATAATTGTCGCCACATCCACCACCGACAGCGTCCAGGCCGCGGTGGCCAGCAGCGCCACCTTGAGCGAGGGCATCAATGCCGGAAGAATAACCCGGGTCAGGCACTGCCCGCGCCCGTACCCAAGGCTTTTAAACACCACCACCTGTTCCGCGAGCCGGCGCTCGCCGAGCAGCGCCCAGCACACCCACAGTAAAAAGCCGCTCTCTTTGACCGCCAGCACCAGACCCAGCCCGATGCCGTAACGATCCTGAAATGGGCTGAGCATTGGCAGCAAACGGTAGAGTGCGCCGCCTTCGGCAAACAACAGCAGCGCGCAGGTGGCGAAGGCCACGTGCGGCAGCGCCAGCAGCCAGGGGAGGCGGGAGGACAACCGCTGCCAGCCCGCCGAGGGCCAGAGGGTGGCAATCACCAGCAGCGCCAGCGCCAGCGCACCGCCGACGGCAAGCAGCGTGGAGACGACCGTCGCAGTGAGCGCCTGGGTGAGCTGTGGGTCTGAAAACAGCGATTGCCAGTAGGCGAGTGAAAACGCCGACCTCAACAGCAGACCGGCGGCAGGAAGCAGGGGCAGATAGATAACCAGCATCATGCCCCTGCACAGTAGAATCAGTGCGTACCGTAACGGCGCAGCCATTCCTGCTCCAGCGCGTTCACCCACGCGGCATGCGGTTCAGCCAGCACTTTCGGCGCGTGTTCCGGGATAAGCGATTGCAGCATCTTTTGCTGCTCAGCGTTCAGCTTTGCCGGATCCAGCACGCTGGGGTCGCCCCATACTGCCGGGTCGGCCTTGCGCAGTTGTGCTTCGGGAGACAGCAGAAAGTTAGCCACCACCTGCGCCCCGGCGCTGGCGGAAGCGTTCGCCGGGATGGTAACAAAGTGCACGTTGCCCAGCATGCCGCTCTGGAAACCAAAGCTGTAGCTGTCTTTCGGCAGTTCGCCTTTTGCCACCTTCTGTTTCGCGTGCATCGGGTTGAAGGTGAGGGAGAGGCGCAGCGTGCCGTTGCTCAACATCGCGTCGATCCGCGCCGGAGAGGGAGGGAAATCTTTGCCGTTACGCCACAGGAACGGATGCAGCGTATCAAGATAGGCCCACAGCGGCGCGGTGACGGCGGCGAACGTTTTCGCATCCGGCGGCTGTTTTAGTGCATCGGGTTGAGCCGTGAGATTAATCAATAACTGTTCTAATAGCGCCGTGCCGGTGAAATCCGGCGGACGCGGGTAGGTCACCGTACCGGGATGGGCTTTGGCAAATTCAAGCAGCGCCTGCGCTGAGTCCGGCGGCTGCGGCGTTTGCTGCTGACGGGCGATAAAGGTTAACTGGGCGCTGCCCCATGGCGATTCTGCGCCTTCCACCGGTACCGAGAAATCTTCCTGCACTGGCTTGGTCACATCAACATAGCGCCAGTTCGGCAGTTGTTCTGCCCAGCCGGTTTTCAGCAGGTTGGCCTCTTTCAGCGTGCGGAAGTTTTCGCCGTTAACCCACAGCAAATCGACCGAACCGTTGGTTTTGCGCCCGGCCTGCGCCTCGGTTTGAATGCGCTTCACGGTATCTGCCGCATCAGCAATGTGCACGATACGCAGGTTAATGGCGTAATCACGCTTCACCTCACCGCTCACCCAGTCAAGATAGTGGTTCACCGCCTCATCACCGCCCCAGGCGTTAAACCAGACGGTTTGCCCTTTGGCTTCGTTTTCCACCTGTTGCCAGCTTTGGGCGTGAGCCGCAAATGGGGCCAGGGCCAACAAACTAAGGCCCAGCAAGCCAGCGCGTAGGTGACCAATTTCTCCGTGATAACGCATCAGGAATTCCTCTTTTGTCGTTCGTGATAGAACGTCTTAGCGACAACGATAACGATAGTCAGTGCGAACAAAATAAACAGCCCGGTGACAAACCAGAAGGTGCCGCCGGTGAGCAGGCTGCCGACCCACGAATAGACGATGGTGGCGGGAAGCTGGCCTATGCCGGTGGCGATAAAAAAGTGGCGAAAGCGCAGCGACGTCAGCCCGGCGGCGTAGCTCACCGGGTCGAAGGGGACGAAAGGCAGCAGGCGGCAGACTAAAATCGTGTGCTTGCCGTAACGTTCAAAGAAACCGTCGATGCTTTTAAGCACCATTTTTCCTGTCAGCTTCTCGACCACGCCGCGCCCCATCAGCCGAGCAATGTAGAAGCATAGCGCGGCACCGGCCATCGAACTGGTCCACGAGAGCACCGCGCCCCAGAACGCGCCGAACAGCGAGGCGTTGGCGAAGGTGATAAGAAAAGCGGGCAGCGGGGCGGCAATGGCCTGAAAAATCATCAGCACAAAGGAGACGGCGGCGGCCTGTGAGCCATAGGAGTGGATGAAGCGCTCAATGCCCTGCTGGTCGACGGCGAGAAACGCGGTCAGGCTGTGATCGATAAACGCATTCACGCTCGGCACATACCACCAGGCCAGCAGCAGCGTGATAAATGCGACAATCAGCAGCAGACGGAAAAACACCGTGGTGCGGCGCGATGCCATCAGCGTTCCTCCTCAAAAAGATCCACGCGTTTATGCTGGGCATAGCGTTTGGCCGCCTGTACCAGCGCAAACAGCGCTAGCCCGGCGAGGCTCAGCTTGAGGATAAACGCCAGCGTCAGGCCATGCGCTGCCAGCTCGCTTGCCATCAAGGTATAGATAAAAATCCCCGGCAATGTGGTTAGCGCAGAAATTAGGGTATAGGGCCAGAAGGGGATGGCGGTCAGTCCGTAAGCGTAGTTTTGAATGTTGTACGGAAAGAGCGGAATGAGCCGGGTGAGAATCAAAAAGTCGATGCCGCTGCGGGCGATGCCGCGCTCGATCGCCTGAAAGGTGGCGGTGTGCCCGACGTATTTGAGCAGCAGTGCGCGCCCGAGCCAGCGGGCGAGCAGAAAGGAGAGCGCCGAGGCGGCGGTGGCAGCAACCAGCGACAGCAGCGTGCCGAACCATGGGCCAAAGACAATACCGCCAACGAGCACCAGTACGCTGCCGGGCAATAGGCATACCGTGGCGAGGATAAACAGGGCGACGTAGATGACGTAGCCGAGCGCGCCGCTTTGGCGTACCAATTCCTGCAGGTGGCGGAAGTTGGTGACCAGATCGGTGAGGTCGAAGGTATGGATCAGGATAGCGAGCAGGCTGATGACAGCGACAATGAGCAGGAGCTTAGCGGCTGTGTGGTAGTGACTTCTTTTGCATGGGGTCCTCCTACCGGGAAGAAAAAGTGCGCGCGACGGTATTATAGATTAGTGGTCACTGCAAGATCTTAGCGTTGGTTTATTGATTTTGCTCAGAATTTTTGGTTGGTGAAGTGGTTTTCGGGTTGGGTGCGGGGTTCCGTTCACTTTATGTTGGGTAGAACATGGCGCTTCTTCATCTGTGAACGGGTTAAGGGGGATAACCGCATCCCCCTTAACAATCCCTGCGGCCCCGCAGGGAAATCGGTGCTTCGCACTGCGCTCGCCTACGACTCCAGCCTGCGGCACGGCGAAACTCGACGTCCCTGTCTCGGTTCGCCTCAGTCCGCCATCCATGGCGTCCTGACCTTGCCTTCCGTGCTACGGCTCGCCGATTTCCAGCGGGGACTCATCGGTTTCAGTGACTTTGGTTTTTGCTGTTAGCTAAAAAACCGCACGGTTTTTGGTGGCGTCTAAATCGCCGAAGCGTTCCCTGTAGGCCGGGGTACTAAACTAGCAAATACGAGCTTATTTAAACGTCGCCCACACCGGCGCATGATCCGACGGCTTCTCCATCCCACGGATCTCATAATCAATCCCCGTCTCCACGCAGTGCGCGGCCAATGCCTGGCTTGCCAGCAGCAAATCAATGCGCAGCCCACGGTTATCGTCAAATCCTTTGGAACGGTAATCAAACCACGAGAAACGATCGTTGGTTTCAGGATTGGCATTACGGAACGTATCCACCAGACCCCAACCCAGCAGACGCTGCATCCACTCACGCTCTTCCGGCAGGAATGAACACTTACCGGTGCGCAGCCAGCGCTTACGGCTATCTTCACCAATCCCGATATCAAGATCGGTCGGGCTGATGTTCATATCGCCCATAATCAGCACCGGGTTTTCTTTACTCAAGCGGGTTTCCAGATAGTCCTGCAAATCCTGATAAAACTTGGTTTTGGCCGGGAATTTGGTTTCGTGGTCGCGGCTCTCTCCCTGCGGGAAATAGCCGTTCATCACCGTCACGTTACCGAATGGTGAGGGCACTTCGGCGATGATCAGGCGACGCTGCGCCTCTGGATCATCGGTCGGGAAACCGCGGTGCACCGCAATCGGCTCGGCTTTGGTCAGCAGCGCCACGCCGTAGTGGCCTTTTTGTCCGTGGTAGAAGACGTGGTAACCGAGTTTTGCCACCTCTTCCAGAGGGAACATGTCGTCGTGAACCTTAGTCTCCTGCAGGCCAATCACATCAGGCTGATGTTTTTCAACGATGGCTTGCAGTTGATGAGGACGGGCGCGCAGGCCGTTGATATTAAAAGAGACAAATTTCATAGTGGTCGTCACTTTACCTGGTGAATTGTGACGGGATAGTAGCAGAATTTAACGTACCTCGCTGCGTTCGCCCGGCGGTATCGCCAATTTCTTTTATTGCCGTTGCCATGTTGCAGAGCAAAATCTGCACCAGGTTGAGGCAATCTGCGCCGTAATAAGGCGTAAATCTACGATAAATTTCGCAGTTGATCACAAATCCAGAATGATATTTTGCGGATGCATAATATTTCTTAATTTCACCCTGCAAACATCGCCTGATGTCACCAATATTCACTTTTTATGCAATAAAGATGAATAAGTGGCTTTTGTAACTTATTGATATTCCGTTATCAAACCGAGTTTATGCATTTTTACCTCTCGCTGGCACGAACCGTGCAATCTACATTTAAAGGGAAAAACACCAATTCATTAACATAAAATAAACCATTTATTTACTTATCGAGGTCGCTATGTCTCAGTCAATCAGCCGTCAAAATTTTGATCAGTGGATGATGCCGGTTTACGCCCCGGCAGCGTTTATTCCTGTTCGCGGTGAGGGGGCCTGGCTGTGGGATCAAGAAGGCAAAGGGTATATCGATTTTGCTGGCGGTATTGCGGTAAATGCCCTGGGACATGCGCATCCAGCGATGGTCCGCGCCCTGACCGAGCAGGCGACGAAGTTCTGGCATACCGGCAACGGCTATACCAATGAGCCGGCGTTGAAACTGGCAAAGCAGTTGATTGACGCCACCTTTGCTGACCGCATTTTCTTCTGTAACTCCGGGGCTGAGGCTAACGAAGCGGCGCTGAAAACGGCGCGTAAATTCGCCCACGATCGCTTTGGTGCGCATAAAAGCGGGATTGTCGCTTTCAAGAATGCGTTCCACGGCCGCACGCTATTTACCGTTACCGCAGGGGGACAGCCCGCCTATTCGCAGGACTTTGCGCCGCTGCCGCCGGATGTCCGTCACGGGATTTATAACGATCTGGAATCTGCGCGTATGCTGATTGATGACAGCACCTGTGCAGTGATCGTTGAGCCAATTCAGGGCGAAGGTGGGGTGATCCCGGCAACGCTTGAGTTTTTACGTGAGCTGCGCGAGCTGTGCGATCGTCACCATGCGGTGCTCATTTTTGATGAAGTGCAGACCGGCGTGGGCCGTACCGGCGAACTGTACGCCTATATGCACTACGGCATCACGCCGGATCTGCTGACCACCGCGAAAGCGCTGG
Source organism: Kluyvera sp. 142486 (assembly GCF_046569695.1). Lineage (NCBI taxonomy): Bacteria > Pseudomonadati > Pseudomonadota > Gammaproteobacteria > Enterobacterales > Enterobacteriaceae > Kluyvera > Kluyvera sp. 142486. The sequence continues at coordinate 133,282 of NZ_JBKHUI010000010.1, read as the reverse complement.
GCGGCGGCTTCCCGATAGGTGCGATGCTGGCGCGCGAAGAGATGGCGAGCGTCATGACCGTCGGTACCCACGGCACAACTTACGGCGGTAACCCGCTGGCATGTGCAGTGGCAGGTGAAGTGCTTTCCATCATTAACACGCCAGCGGTGCTGAGCGGCGTCAAACAGCGCGAGCAGTGGTTTAAAGAACGGCTGCAGGCCATCAACACCCAGTTTGGGTTATTTAAAGAGATTCGCGGCATCGGCCTGTTAATTGGCTGCGCGCTGCGTGACGAATATGCCGGGAAAGCCAAGCAGATAAGCCTGCTGGCTGCGGAAGAAGGGCTGATGGTGCTGATTGCCGGGGCGAACGTGGTGCGTTTTGCCCCGGCGCTCATCGTCAAAGAAGAGGATGTGACGCTCGGTCTCAACCGTTTTGCCGCGGCCTGTGAACGTTTTGTCGCGGGAGAATCATCATGATGATTATCCGTCCCATCGCCTCCGGCGATCTGCCCGGCCTGCTAAAACTGGCTGGAAAAACCGGCGGCGGGCTGACCTCACTGCCGCAGGATGAACACACGCTGGCGGCGCGTATTGCTCGCTCACAGGCGACCTGGCAGGGCACGCTGCCGCGCGGCGACCAGGGCTATGTGTTTGTGATGGAAGATACCCGCAGCGGCGATGTGGTGGGTGTATGCGCCATCGAAGTGGCCGTCGGCATCAATGACCCCTGGTATAACTATCGGGTAGGGACGCTGGTGCATGCGTCAAAAGAGCTGAACGTCTACAACGCGCTGCCAACGCTGTTTCTGACTAACGATCACACCGGCAGCAGCGAACTGTGCTCGCTGTTTCTCGACCCGGAATGGCGTAAAGAGAGCAACGGACACCTGCTGTCATCCTCACGTTTTCTGTTTATGGCGGCGTTCCGCGACTGCTTTAACCACAAGGTAGTGGCAGAGATGCGCGGGGTGATTGACGATCTCGGCTATTCACCCTTCTGGGAAAGCCTCGGCAAGCGTTTTTTCTCCATGGAGTTTGCTCGAGCGGATTATCTCTGCGGCACCGGCCAGAAGGCGTTTATCGCCGAGCTGATGCCAAAACACCCGATCTACACCGATTTTCTCAGCGAAGAGGCGCGGGCGGTGATTGGGCAGGTGCATCCGCAAACGGCGCCTGCGCGCGCCGTGCTGGAAAAAGAGGGCTTTCGCTACCGCGATTATGTTGACATTTTTGACGGCGGCCCGACGCTGGAGTGCGATATCGACCGCGTGCGGGCAGTACGTAAAAGCCGTCTGGTGACGGTGGCGGCAGGTGAACCTGCCGGGGCCGATTTACCGCTGTGCGTGGTCGCCAACGAACAGTATCAGCACTACCGCGCCATGCTGGTTCATGCCGACCCGCAGGCAGATGTACTGACTCTGAACGCCGAGCAGTCCGATGCCCTGAACTGTCACCCGGGCGACGCCGTTCGCCTGGTGCGCTTATGCCCTGAGGAGAAAAAATAATGAGCCTATGGATAAATGGTCGCTGGCTGTCCGGTAACGGCGAGGCGCGTCGCAGCGCAAACCCGGTGACGGCAGAAGCGGTATGGCAGGGCAACGATGCTGATTCTGCTCAGGTAGAGCAGGCGGTTGCCGCCGCGCGTGCGGCGTTTCCCGCCTGGGCGCGTCGGCCGTTTAGCGAGCGTCAGGCAATCGTCGAAGGCTTTGCCGCGCTGTTGGAGGCTTATAAGACCGCGCTAACTGACACCATCGCCCGCGAAACCGGAAAGCCGCGCTGGGAAGCGACTACGGAAGTGACGGCGATGATCAACAAAATTGCCATCTCTATTAAGGCCTACCACAGCCGAACCGGAGAGAGTCATACCGAGATGGCCGACGGTGCGGCCACCTTACGCCATCGCCCACACGGCGTGCTGGCGGTGTTTGGCCCCTATAACTTCCCGGGGCATCTGCCAAACGGCCATATCGTGCCGGCGCTGCTGGCGGGCAATACGCTGGTGTTTAAGCCGAGCGAACTGACGCCTGCGTGCGGCGAGGCGGTGGTTAAGCTGTGGGAGCAGGCTGGCTTACCGGCGGGCGTGCTGAATCTGTTACAGGGAGGCCGGGAAACTGGTGAAGCACTTAGCGGCCAGCCAGGACTTGATGGTGTGCTATTTACCGGCAGTTCGGCAACGGGGTTCCATCTGCATCGTCAGCTTGCCGGGCAGCCACAAAAAATGCTCGCCCTGGAAATGGGCGGCAACAACCCGCTGATTGTCGACGAGCTTGACGATCTGGATGCCGCGGTGCACCTGACCATTCAGTCGGCGTTTGTCACTGCCGGGCAGCGCTGCACCTGCGCGCGTCGCCTGCTGGTCAAACGTGGCGCGTCGGGCGATGCGTTTCTTCAGCGGTTGGTTGAGGTGACGGAACGCATCATTCCGGGGGCGTGGAACGCCGACCCGCAGCCGTTTATCGGCGGGCTTATCTCGCCGCTGGCCGCGGAGCGGGTTTATCAGGCCTGGCAGATGCAGGTAGAAAAGGGCGGCAAAACGCTGCTGGCACCACGATTACTCAAGCCGGAAACATCGCTGCTGACGCCGGGTATTGTTGAACTCAGCGAAGCGCACGATATTGCCGATGAAGAGGTGTTTGGGCCGCTGCTTGGGGTGTGGCGCTACGATGATTTTGACGAGGCGATTCGGCTGGCAAATGCCACCCGCTATGGCCTCTCCTGCGGGCTTATCTCGCCGGTGCGCGAAAAATTTGAGCGCCTGCTGCTGGAGGCGCGCGCCGGGATCGTCAACTGGAACAAACCGCTGACTGGCGCAGCGAGCACAGCGCCGTTTGGCGGCACCGGTGCTTCCGGCAACCATCGTCCCGGCGCATGGTACGCCGCAGATTACTGTGCGTGGCCAATGGCTAGCCTTGAATCACCGCTGCTGACGCTGCCCGCAACCCTCAACCCTGGGCTTGATTTTCAGCACGAGGTGCCATCATGAACGCCTGGGAAGTGAACTTTGACGGCCTGCCGGGGTTAACTCATCATTATGCCGGGCTGTCGTTTGGCAACGAAGCCTCGACGAAGCATCAATATCAGGTCTCTAACCCGCAGCGCGCGGCGAAGCAGGGGCTATTAAAAATGAAAGCGCTGGCGGACGTGGGATTCCCGCAAGGGGTGATCCCACCGCAGGAGCGACCGAACGTATCGCTGCTGCGCCAGCTTGGCTTTAATGGGCGCGATGAGCAGGTTATCGCCAAAGCGGCCGCGCAGGCACCTGACCTGCTGAGTGCCGCCAGTTCGGCCTCAGCAATGTGGGTAGCGAATGCCGCGACGGTCTGCCCATCGGCGGATGCACTGGACGGCAAGGTGCACCTGACGGTAGCAAACCTAAGCAGCCTGCTGCACCGCGCCAGTGAAGCGCCGACCACTCAGGCCATTCTGGAGGGGATTTTTGCCAACCCTGACCATTTCGCCGTGCACCGCGCGCTGCCGTCGGTGGCGGCGTTTGGTGATGAGGGGGCGGCAAACCACAACCGTCTGGGGCGCGACTACGGCCAGCCGGGTGCGCAGCTGTTTGTTTATGGCCGTGACGGTGCGCAGGGTTCCCAGCCACAACGCTATCCGGCTCGGCAAACGCGGGCAGCAAGCGAAGCGGTGGCCCGTCTGAACCAGCTCAACCCCCATCAGGCGATCTTCGCGCAGCAAAATCCGCAGGTCATCGACCGTGGCGTGTTCCATAATGACGTTATCGCGGTAAGCAATCGCCAGGTGCTGTTCTGTCATGCTGAAGCTTTTGTGAACCAGTCCGCGCTGATGGGCGAACTGGCGCAGAAAGTGCCGGGGTTTATGCCGATAGAAGTTCCGTCCTCCAGGGTAACGGTGGACGATGCGGTGTCGACTTATCTGTTCAACAGCCAACTGCTAAGCAAACCTGACGGCAGCATGATGCTGGTACTGCCGGGTGAAGCACAGGAGCACCCGCGGGTGTGGCGATACCTTAACGATCTGCTGGCGCAGGATAACCCGATAGACGAACTGCGAGTGTTCGACCTGCGTGAGAGCATGGCGAATGGCGGCGGCCCAGCCTGCCTGCGTCTGCGCGTCGTGCTGACCGACGCTGAAAGGCGTGCGGTGAATCCGGCGGTAATGATGAACGACACGCTGTTCGCCACGCTGAATGATTGGGTCGATTGCTACTACCGGGACCGGCTAACTCAGGCCGATCTTGCCGACCCGCAGCTATTGCAAGAAGGGCGAGAGGCGCTTGACCGCTTAACCCAGATACTGCGTCTGGGCTCGATCTATCCGTTCCAGCGCTAAGGAGGCGGTATGAAACAGTTTCTGGCCTTGACGCTGGCGGGGAGGTTGCCGGAGCAGCCTGAGGGAGACACAGCGTACTTCCACTGGGAATGGCGCGAAGCCGGCGTCCTGCAACTGACGCCGCACGAACCCTGTTCGCAGGCGCTGGTGCTGTCTGCAGGCATTCATGGCAATGAAACCGCTCCTGTGGAGCTTGTCGATTATTTGCTGAAGGCGCTTGTAAACGGCGAGCTTAAGCTGCGCTGGCATCTGCTGGTGGTGCTGGGTAACCCGCCAGCCCTGCGCGATAACAAACGCTATCTGCATAGCGATATGAACCGCATGTTCGGTGCGCGCTGGCGGCATTTTCCCGTCAGCGACGAGACTATCCGCGCCGCCAGCCTTGAGCAGACGGTGACGGCGTTTTACCAGCGCTGCCCGGCGGATGTACGCTGGCATTTAGATCTGCATACCGCCATTCGCGGCTCGCACCACATGCGCTTTGGCGTGCTACCCGCGCGAGAATCACCGTGGGACCCGCCGTTTCTACGCTGGTTGGGCTCCGCAGGTCTGCAGGCGTTGGTGTTTCACCAGTCGCCCGGCGGTACCTTTACTCACTTTAGCTGCGAATATTTTGGCGCATTGGCCTGCACCCTTGAGCTGGGGAAGGCTAAACCGTTTGGGCAAAATGATTTAGGCCAGTTTGCGCTGGTGACGCGGCAGCTCAGGCATTTGCTGGCGGGGGAGTTGGGCGGCGGCGCCGACACGGTGCCGCTTTATTACCGGGTAGTTCAGCAGATCACCCGCCGCAGCGCCGATTTTCGGCTTTATATGTCGGCGCAGACGCTGAACTTTACCCCTTTCGCCAGGGGCACGTTATTGGCGGAAGACGGTGATACCCGTTACGTTGTGGACTCGGCCTGCGAATATGTGCTTTTTCCTAATCCCGACGTGGCGCTGGGGCTGCGAGCGGGATTGATGCTGGAGCGTTGTCCACCTGCAGAATAATTAAATAAAGGCCGCAGGCGGGTTCGCTGCGGCTTTGATTATTTGTGCGGGGAATTATTGCGGATTATTCTTAAGTTTGCGGTTTATTATTAATCAAGGTTGTTTTATACTTCTTCAAATTCTCTTCTTAATCATGGTGTTGACTATTTTTGTTGCAACTCTCCACATTTCTTCCTTAATTTCCTCATAATTGGCACGAAATCGTTTTTTACACTTTCATTGTTTTACGCACGCTCTGATTAATTGACGATAAACCCCGTAAAGTTAATCTCGTCAACACGGCGATGCGCCGTCAGAATAACTGAAAAGTAAGGATTCGATGATGAAAAAATTAACTGCTCTGTTTGTTGCCTCTACGCTGGCTCTGGGCGCGGCTAACCTGGCTCACGCTGCGGACACCACCTCAACGACCACCACCGACGCGGCGCAGCCGAACGGTACGATGATGCATCATCACAAAGGTAAAATGGGCCCACGTCATGACATGATGTTCCAGGGGCTGAACCTGACCGATGCGCAGAAACAGCAGGTTCGCGACATCATGAAAGAGAGTCGCCAGCATATGAAGCGTCCGCCGCAGGAAGAGATGCGCGAGATGCACAACCTGATTGCCAGCGACAGCTTCGACAAAGCGAAAGCTGAAGCGCAAATCAACAAGATGGAAGCACAGCATAAAGAGATGATGCTGTCTCGTCTGGAAACCCAGAACAAGATTTACAACATCTTAACGCCGGATCAGAAAAAGCAATTTAATGCCAATTTTGAGAAGCGTCTGACAGAACACAAAACGCATGAAGGTAAAATGCCGCCTGCGCCTGCTGAATAATACATTCAGCGCACTGTCTTAAGACCGCCGGAGTTGCCCATAAACGCCATCAGGCTATGGGCAGCTCCGGCGGTTTTTTATTGCCGGTAAATCAAGAAGTTATTTCTTCCAGAAATCGTCGAACACGGTAATCGGCGTGCGGCGCTTGTGCTCGGTCTTCAGATACCAGCCTTCGATCGTTTTGGCGATTTCCGCCGGCAGCGTTTTGCCTTCCAGATAGTCATCAATATTGTCGTAGCTGACGCCGAGCGCGGCTTCATCTGGCAGAGAAGGTCGGTCGTCTTCAAGGTCGGCGGTTGGCGCTTTCTTATAAAGGTGCTCCGGGCAGCCAAGCTCGGCCAGTAGCAGTTTCCCCTGGCGTTTGTTAAGACGGAAAATCGGGTTGATATCGGTGCCGCCATCGCCGTACTTGGTGAAGAAACCGGTGATGGCTTCGGCCGCATGGTCGGTACCCACGACGACGCCGTGCGTCATACCGGCGATGCTGTACTGGGCCTTCATACGTTCACGGGCTTTTTCATTGCCGCGAACAAAGTCGCTCAGTTCAATACCGGCTTCGCGCAGCGCCTGCTCGCTGGCCAGCACGGCACCTTTAATATTCACGGTCAGCACGCGATCGGGTTGGATAAAGGTAATCGCGTCCTGGCAGTCCTGCTCGTCGGCCTGCACGCCGTAAGGCAGACGCACGGCGATAAACTGCAGTGCGCTGTCGCCGGTTTCGGCGCGCAGTTCGTTAATCGCCTGCTGGCACAGTTTGCCGGTAAGGGTAGAGTCCTGACCGCCGCTGATGCCAAGAACTAACGATTTGATAAATGGATAGGTTTTCAGATACGCCTTGAGAAAGTCTACGCTGCGGCGGATCTCTTGTTGCGCGTCAATCTGTGGTTTTGCGCCGAGTGCCTGAATAATGTCTTGTTGTAATGCCATTTACCCCTCCGGAATGTGTGTGCCAGCCTGAAAATCGCGTGTCGTTGGCCCATCAGAACAAGGTGTTAAAACTACCTCTTTGACGGTGAAACGACAAGGATCACCGTTTTGACTGATGGATAATAGTCCGATTTACCATGGGTTACGGTAATCAATGCGTCTTGTAATTTGATAAATAGCAATATTTATTCCAGGCTTAATGGACACCAACAAAAAAGGAGAGGGAAGATGAACAAGAATATAGCAGGGTTTCTGGGTGCAGCAGCGGTAATGACCATGCTGGCAGGTTGTACCGCCTACGACCGTACCGCCGATCAATTCACGCAACCGGTGGTCAAAGATGTGAAAAAAGGGATGAGCCGCTCTCAGGTGATGCAGATTGCCGGTAAGCCATCCACTGAAATTAAGATGATTCATGCTCGTGGAACCTGTCAGACCTACATTCTGGGTCAAAGAGATGGTAAAACAGAAACCTACTTTGTGGCGCTGGATGACACCGGCCACGTCATCAACTCTGGCTACCAGACCTGTGCCGAGTACGACACGGACCCTGCCGCCAAGAAGTGATCCTCGTGCATTGATAGGATTCGTACGAAAGCCCGACCCGTGTGTCGGGCTTTTTTATGAGAAATGATGCTTATTTCTTGTCGCGAATTATTTTGAGCAAAGTGTGAGGGTAGTCAAAACGAGAGGTCAATGAGAGACAATTTTTGGGTCTTGAGAATTATCCGTACACAAATTGTTGCCGTATACTCATCCCATAAACAGAAGAAACTCATCTGTTACATACGAGGGTAGTGGGCACATGGAACATCGCCCGGTGATGACAGATTTCACAAGTTGAGGAAGCGTGAATGGAAAAGAAACATATCTATCTATTTTGTTCTGCAGGCATGTCCACTTCATTACTGGTCTCCAAAATGCGAGCTCAGGCTGAGAAATACGAAGTGCCGGTTATTATTGAAGCATTCTCCGAAGCATTCGCTGCGGAAAAAGGTCCAGAGGCTGATGTCGTATTACTTGGCCCACAAATCGGCTATATGCTGAACGATATTAAAAAGATTCTGCCAAACAAACCGGTTGAAGTTATTGATTCAACCCTCTACGGCAAAGTCGATGGTTTAGGTGTGTTAAAAGCAGCTGTTGCTGCAATTAAGAAGTCAGCTGCGCAGTAATTTTAGATTTACTTTCCCCGTCAAAGAGTTATTTCATAATTAATCGCCGCAATATTGATTGCGGCCTTTTAAGGGTATTTTTCTATGAGTAAAGTGATCGATTCGCTTGAAAAGGTACTCCTTCCTTTTGCTGTTAAAATAGGAAAGCAGCCTCACATTAATGCTATTAAAAACGGTTTTATTAAATTAATGCCGCTGACCCTTGCGGGGGCCATGTTCGTCTTAATTAATAACGTTTTCCTGAGCTTTGGTGAGGGGTCATTCTTTTATTCAATGGGGGTCCGCCTGGATCCATCAACCATTGCGACCTTAGACAGCTTTAAAGCCATCGGCGGTAACGTTTATAACGGTACCTTAGGCATTATGTCGCTGATGGCGCCTTTCTTTATCGGCTCTGCATTAGCAGAAGAACGTAAAGTTGACCCAATGGCAGCAGGCCTGCTGGCGGTTGCGGCATTTATGACCGTCACCCCTTACAGCGTCGGCGATGCCTACGCCGTCGGTGCAAACTGGCTGGGCGGTCAAAACATTATTTCCGGCATGATCATCGGTCTGGTTGTGGCGGAGCTGTTTACCTTCGTTATCCGTCGTAACTGGGTGATTACCCTGCCATCGAGCGTACCGTCTTCAGTTGCGCGCTCCTTCTCGGCGTTAATCCCGGGCTTCCTGATTCTGTCCATCTTCGGGATCATCTCCTGGATCCTGACCTCGTACGGCAGCAACTTCCACCAGATTATCATGGACTCCATCTCCAAGCCGCTGGCGGCGATGGGTGGCGTGGTAGGTTGGGCATATGTGGTATTCAACAGCCTGCTGTGGTTCTTCGGTGTACACGGTTCACTTGCACTGACCGCGCTGGATAACGGCATCATGACCCCATGGGCGCTGGAAAATATCGCGCTGTACAACCAGTATGGTTCCGTTGACGCCGCGATTGCCGCTGGCCAGCAGTTCCACTTCTGGGCGAAACCAATGCTCGACTCCTACATCCTGCTGGGTGGTTCCGGTGCGACGTTGGGTCTGATTATCGCTATCTTCATTGCATCCCGTCGCGCTGACCATCGTCAGGTGGCGAAACTGGCTCTGCCATCCGGTATCTTCCAGATTAACGAACCGATTCTGTTTGGTCTGCCGATCATCATGAACCCGGTGATGTTCATCCCGTTCGTACTGGTACAGCCGATTCTGGCAGCTATCACCCTGGCGGCCTACTCGATGGGCATCATCCCGCCGGTGACTAACCTGGCACCGTGGACCATGCCTACCGGCCTGGGCGCATTCTTCAACAGTAACGGTAGCGTTGCCGCCCTGATTGTTGCGCTGTTCAACCTTGGTGTCTCGACGCTGGTCTACCTGCCATTCGTAATGATTTCGAACAAGGCGCAGGCCACCATTGAAGAAGAAGAAAGCGAAGAAGACATCGCTGCCTCTCTGAAATTCTAATGCCAATGCGGTATGGAGCGAGTCTCCATACCGCCCTCACAAAAGGGAATAGTTATGTTTGATCTGGATAATGTTGTTGCTGAGGACGTGCAGGAAAACGATCTCGAAGAAGTGGTGATGGGCCTGATTATCAACTCAGGGCAGGCACGCAGCCTGGCATATGCCGCGCTGAAACTGGCTAAGCAGGGCGACTTTGAAACCGCGAAAGCCACGATGGACCAGTCCCGTATTGCGCTGAGCGAAGCGCACCGCGTACAGACTCAGCTGATTGAGAGCGACGAAGGCGAAGGCAAAATGAAGGTCAGCCTGGTGCTGGTCCATGCGCAAGATCATCTTATGACGTCAATGTTAGCTCGCGAGCTGGTTGCTGAATTGATCGAACTTCACGAGAAGGTACAATAGGCTTTTCCCTATGAGGCAACCAAAGATGATCACCATGGAAATCAACACCGCCCGAGAACAACAGCTCTTTAACGGTAAAAATTTTCATGTCTTCATCTACAACAAAACGGAAAGTATCAGTGGGTTACACCAGCACGACTACTACGAGTTCACTATCGTACTGACCGGCCGCTATTATCAGGTGATAAACGGTAAGCGGGTCATGCTGGAGCGAGGAGACTTTGTTTTCATCCCGATGGGGTCGCATCACCAGAGCTTCTATGAGTTCGGTGCCACGCGCATTCTCAACGTGGGGATCAGCAAAGATTTCTTCGATACGCACTATCAGTCGCTGATTCCGTTTGCGCTGGTTGCTTCGCAAGTCTATTCGATCAAAAGCACGTTTCTGAGTTACATCGAGTCGGTTATTGCCTCACTACACTTTCGCGAAACGGAATTCGACGAATTTATTGAACTGGTTTCTTTCTACGTGATTAATCGCTTACGCCATCACCGGGAAGAGCAGGCGCAGGATGTGACGCCGCCGTGGTTAAAAACCACCGTAGAAGCCATGCACGATAAATTAAAATTTGGTGAAGGTGCGTTGGAAAATATGGTCGCGTTATCCGGGAAAACCCAGGAATACTTAACCCGAGCCACCCAACGCTATTATGGCAAAACGCCGATGCAGATTATTAATGACATTCGCATTAACTTTGCCAAGAAACAACTGGAAATAACTAACTACTCGGTAACCGATATTGCGTATGAGTCAGGTTACAGCAGTCCAAGTCTGTTTATTAAAACATTCAAGAAGCTGACCTCATTCACGCCAAGTAATTATCGGAAGAAACTGACAGTTATCAAATAACGCGCTACGAAATAATTTCGTAGTTCTGAAACAAAGTATTTAGCTCACCGCATATTATGCGGCGGGTAAGCCACGTTTAGCTTGTGGATCTCGAGGGAGAAAAGTATGAGCCAGAAATTGAAAGTCGTTACTATTGGTGGTGGTAGCAGCTATACGCCGGAATTACTGGAAGGTTTTCTTAAACGCTATCATGAGCTGCCGGTAACGGAACTGTGGCTGGTTGACGTTGAAGGCGGCCAGGAGAAGCTGGATATTATCCACGCACTGTGCGAGCGCATGGTGGAAAAAGCCGGCGTGCCGATGAAGGTCTATAAGACGCTGAACCGTCGTGAAGCGCTGAAAGACGCCAATTTTGTCACCACCCAACTGCGCGTAGGCCAGCTGAAAGCCCGTGAAAAAGACGAACGTATTCCGCTGAGCCACGGTTACCTGGGTCAGGAAACCAACGGCGCGGGCGGCCTGTTTAAAGGTCTGCGCACCATTCCGGTGATTTTTGACATCATTAAAGATGTTCAGGAAGTCTGCCCGGACGCGTGGGTTATCAACTTCACCAACCCGGCCGGGATGGTGACAGAAGCGGTTTATCGCCACACTGACTTCAAACGCTTTATCGGCGTGTGCAACATTCCAATTGGCATGAAGATGTTCTTCACCGACGTGCTGCGTCTGACCGAGAAAGACGACCTCTCCATCGACCTGTTCGGCCTGAACCATATGGTGTTTGTGCGCGACGTGCTGGTCAACGGCGAGTCTCGCTTTGCTGAACTGCTGGACGGCGTCGCTTCCGGTACGCTGTCGGCGAATACCGTGAAAAACATCTTCGATATGCCGTTCAGCGAAGGGCTGCTGCGCTCTCTGAACCTGCTGCCATGCTCTTACCTGCTGTACTATTTCAAGCAAAAAGAGATGCTGGCTATCGAAATGGGCGAATACTACAAAGGCGGCGCGCGCGCCCAGGTAGTACAGAAAGTTGAGAAACAGCTCTTCGAACTGTACAAAAAACCGGATCTGAACGTGAAGCCAAAAGAGCTGGAACTGCGCGGCGGGGCATATTACTCCGATGCAGCGTGCGAGGTGATCAACGCTATCTACAACGATAAGCAGACCGAACACTACGTCAATATTCCACACCACGGCCACATTGATAACATCCCGGCAGACTGGTCTATCGAAGTGACCTCCATTCTGGGCCGTGATGGTGCAAAACCGCACCCGCGCGTGACCCATTTTGATGAGAAAGTGCTGGGTCTTATCCACACCATCAAAGGTTTCGAAGTGGCGGCAAGCCAGGCGGCGCTGAGCGGTGAGTTTAACGACGTGCTGCTGGCGCTGAACTTAAGCCCGCTCATCCACTCTGATAAAGATGCAGAGGTGCTGGCACGCGAATTGATTCTGGCCCATGAAGAGTGGCTGCCGAACTTTGCTGCCACCGTGGAGAAACTGAAACAGTGACAGGAGGCATGATGGAACGTCTGTTAATCGTCAATGCCGACGATTTCGGTCTGAGCAAAGGTCAGAACTACGGCATCCTTGATGCCTGTAAGCATGGCCTCGTCACGTCGACAACCGCGCTGGTGAACGGCGCGGCTATCGACCACGCGGCGCGCATCAGCCGCCGTACGCCGGAGCTCGCCGTGGGGATGCACTTTGTGCTGACCCTGGGCGAACCGCTGTCATCCATGCCGGGGCTGACCCGCGAGGGCAAACTCGGCAAGTGGATCTGGCAGATGGCGGAAGAGGGCTCGCTGCCGATGGATGAAATTGCCCATGAGCTGGAGTGCCAGTATCGTCGCTTTATCGACCTGTTCGATGCCGAGCCGACGCATTTTGACAGCCACCACCATGTGCATATGATCCCGCAAATTTTCCCGCTGGTGGCCGAATTTGCGAAATCGAAAGGCATTGCGCTGCGTATTGATCGCACCATTCCGTATCCGTTTGCGATCCCGGAAGGGATTCGAAGCACTGCGGCATTCAGCAGCGAGTTCTACGGCGATGCCGTGACTGAAGCGCTGTTTCTGCAGGTACTGGACGCCTCTATGGCACGCCAGGAGCAGTCTCTGGAAGTGATGTGCCATCCGGCATTTGTTGACCGGACGATTATGGGCAGCGCGTATTGCTACCCGCGTCTGGATGAGTTGGATGTGCTGACCTCTGAATCGCTAAAGTACGCGATTGCTGAACGAGGTTATCGTCTCGGAACCTACCGCGACGTGTAAGACGTGTCTTGTGTTACCCCCTCAACCCTTGCCCGGCAGCATTCCTGCCGGGCTTTTTTGTGTATGACGCGCTCGGGCGATTCCTGCTATCATAAGACTTTACTGCTTTTGCCATTAATGATTGTGAATTTAACTGCTTATGAAACCGCTTCGCCAACAAAAACGGCAGATTATCAGCTATGTACCTCGTACCGAACCCGCACCGCCCGACCACGCCGTTAAAGTCGAAGGCTTTCGCGACGTCTGGCTTTTGCGCGGCAAGTACGTGGCGTTTGTGCTGATGGGCAGCGCGTTTTGTCGCTCGCAGGCGTTCTCTATTCCGGAGTCGGCCCAGCGTTGGGCAGTGCAGATGCGGCAGGAAGGGGATATCGACGCGTAACGGCGCGATACAGATATAAAAAAAACGCTGGTGAAAACCAGCGGTTTTTTTGTTGCCCGATGAAACGATGTGACGACGGAACATTGTAGGCCTGATAAGCGAAGCGCCATCAGGCTGAACGTTGCAGATTGCCGGATGGCGGCGTTGCCTTATCCGGCCTACCTGTTAGCGGTGAGCTAACTCGGCGTCTTCTTCGCTATTCAGCACGTCTTTATCTGTCTGGCGCAGCCACTGGCTGGTCAGAGTACCGGCAGTCATGGAGCCGCTTACGTTCAACGCGGTACGGCCCATATCGATCAGCGGCTCAACGGAAATCAGCAACGCAACCAGCGTCACCGGCAGACCCATCGCTGGCAGCACGATAAGCGCAGCGAAGGTGGCACCACCGCCCACGCCTGCGACACCGGCGGAGCTGACGGTAACGATGCCGACGAGCGTAGCGATCCAGACCGGATCCAGCGGGTTAATGCCTACGGTTGGCGCAACCATCACCGCCAGCATTGCCGGGTAGAGGCCTGCACAACCGTTCTGACCAATGGTGGCACCAAAGGAAGCAGAGAAGCTGGCAATAGACTCCGGTACGCCCAGACGACGGGTCTGCGCTTCCACGTTCAGTGGAATGGACGCGGCGCTGGAACGGCTGGTGAAGGCGAAGGTCAGCACTGGCCACACTTTGCGGAAGTACTTCAGCGGGCTAACGCCGTTGGCGCCCAGCAGAAGGCCGTGGACCACGAACATAATCAGCAGACCGAGGTAAGAGGCGATAACAAAGCTGCCCAGCTTGATGATGTCCTGCAGGTTAGAACCGGCAACCACTTTAGTCATCAGCGCCAGCACGCCGTATGGCGTCAGCTGCATGACCAGGCGCACCAGCTTCATCACCCAGCCCTGCAGGGTATCGATAGCGGTCAGTACGCGTTTGCCTTTTGGCTCGTCATCTTTCAGCAGCTTCAGCGCGGCCACGCCGAGGAAGGCGGAGAAGATAACGATGCTGATGATGGAGGTCGGGTTAGCGCCCGTCAGATCGGCAAACGGGTTTTTCGGCACGAAGGAGAGCAGCAGCTGCGGTACGGTCAGGTCTGCGAGCTTACCGACGTAGTTGCTCTGAATGGCGTTCAGACGCGCGGTTTCCGCAGAACCCTGCACCAGGCCTTCAGCGGTCAGACCGAACAGGTTGGTGACCAGCACGCCGACCAGCGCCGCGATCAGCGTGGTGAACAGCAGCGTACCGATGGTCAGGAAGCTGATTTTACCGAGCTGAGAGGCGTTATGCAGACGGGCAACGGCGCTCAGAATCGAGGCGAAGACCAGCGGCATAACAATCATTTGCAGCAGCTGTACATAGCCGTTACCGACAATGTTGAACCACTGGATGGAATCTTTCAGCACCGGGTTATCGGAACCGTAGATCAGCTGTAAGGCGAGGCCGAAGACCACACCAATGACCAGGCCGACCAGTACTTTTTTAGCCAGACTCCACTGCTTATGGCGCGTCTGTGCCAGCGCAATTAGCAGTACTGCGAACACGATAACGTTCGCGATTAATGGAAAATTCATCCCCGTTCTCCTGAAGTATTATCCACGGCGTTCAGCGGCAAGAGAGCTCGCCGCGACGCGTGTTTTTTTAGATCAAATCCGTAAAGATTTGTCTGGATGTGAGAAGGTTAACAGAAGTGTATTATTCCGCTTATATCCAAATGGAATGGATTATGCCAAAAGTGTGATTTCCGCTGGATTATTGTTCAACGTGGCGACCAATAAAGCGATTGAAGTCCGTCTGCAGCATATTGATCATTGACGATGACCAGCGCACCGCACCGTTGTCCGGCAGCGACTGGGGCATAAAGACGGCGTAGGCGAACAGTGCCATGCACAGCACGCGCTCCAGCTGGTTGCCTTTGCGCGGAGCGAGAATTGGCAAACGAAAACGCCAGCGGCATGGCCAGAGCAGCGGCACACCGGCAGGGGTAAGCATATCGGCAAGAATATGGCTGAGATAACCCAGCACCATGCCTTGAACCGCATCGGCCGGAACAATCCAACTGTCGGGCACTTTCAGATAGAACAGCGTCAGCGCACCAAAGACGGCGAGTAGGCTGTGGGTGAAGCCGCGATGGCCGCAGAGTCGTGCGATGGGTTTGGAGAGCCAGCTAAGCCGCTGGCCAAGCAGCGAGCGCGGGTGATCGATATCCGGGAGCAGACAGGTCAATATCGCCGACGGCACAATATGCCACCAGTCCCCCTGAGCGAGAACTGGTGTGAGCTCGGCATTTTTAGCAAACACCGCGCAGGCGATGGAAAAGAGCAGATGACCTTCCGCCGTCATGATAAAACCCGTTATTCTGTAAATTCATACAGTATAGGGTTTTTATACAGTAGGCGGAAGAGGTTACAGTGTAACTCTTTGTCAAAAAATTAACGCGCCAACCAGCCACCGTCGACGGCAATGGTGTAGCCATTGATGTAATCAGAGGCGGATGAGGCAAGGAAGACCACTGGGCCTTTCAGATCGTCCGGCGAACCCCAGCGTCCTGCAGGGATGCGATCGAGGATTTCTTTGCTGCGTTCGGCATCTTCGCGCAACTGCTGGGTATTGTTGGTCGCCATATACCCAGGCGCAATGGCGTTGACATTAATCTGGTGCTGCGCCCATTCGTTAGCCAACAGGCGAGTAATGCCGAGCACGCCGCTTTTTGAGGCGGTGTAGGATGGCACACGAATGCCGCCCTGGAAAGAGAGCATTGAGGCAATATTAATAATTTTTCCGCCATCGCCCTGTTTCAGAAACTGCTTCGCGACGGCCTGCGAGAGAAAGAACACAGACTTGATATTGAGGTTCATCACCTCATCCCAATCTTTTTCGCTAAAGGAGAGGGCATCTTCCCGGCGAATGGTTCCGGCATTGTTGACCAGAATATCGATACGTCCGGCAGCAGCTATGGCGGCAGGCACAATATCGGCGATGCTTTCAGGTTGGCTGAGATCCGCCTGAATACTGAAAAGGCGTCGGCCCAGCGCCGCGACTTTTTCCGCAGTCTCCTGCGGTACCCGGCGACTAACGCTGACAATATCGCATCCGGCTTCCGCCAGTCCCAGCGCCATGCCCTGGCCCAAACCTTTATCGCACCCGGTCACGAGCGCCACTTTACCTTGCAGATTAAAAGCGTGAAGAATCATGTCGACCCCTGTATGCGGTTTTTATCGTTATGAGATGACCTACAGAGCTAAAGCATAGAAGGGTGGAATCGAATATTCAAATAAAAATAAAACAGCGTTTCATTTTTTATGATGAAGGTATCATTTGCGGGCATGATGAATGCCCGCAAATGATTATCCGAGCAGATTTTCGCGGGTCAGAAATTCCAGCGTCGGTAGCTTGACGTCCGCCAGGCTGAAACGCGGGTCGAGCTGGCTTTCAGCAGCGGGCACGACGATAGAGCGCATACGCGCCGCTTTGCTGGCAATCATGCCGTTGACGGAGTCTTCCAGCGCCACGCACTGCAGTGGGCTAACGCCGAGCTCGGCCGCGCAGTTGAGGTAAACCAGCGGGTGCGGTTTGCTGTAATCGAGTTTGTCAGCGGAGGCCAGCGCGTCAAACTGATGGCGCAGGTCGAACATGGTCAGTACTTTTTCCAGCATATACAGCGGGGAGGCCGACGCGAGGCCCACTTTCAGCCCCTGCGCTTTGCACAGCGCGACGGCTTCGCGGACGCCCGGCAGCAGCGGACGATTTTCTTCCACCAGGGAAATCACGCGCGAAATAATACGTTCTACGACGGTGGCGCAGTCTGGCCCCGTCCACGGTTGTTGCCCAAACCAGAGCTCCACCACCAGATCGATGCGCAGACCGCGGGTGTCAGGAAGCTCATGACGGCGGGTGAAATCCACGCCTAGCGCGCCGAGAATTTCGTGTTCGCTCTGTTCCCACAACGGTTCTGAATCAATCAACAAGCCATCCATATCGAAAATCGCGGCACGTATTTGACGCTCGGTGGACATAACTTCCTCTCCTTTAGGGTAACGAGTTCAGCAATGGTATATCATATCGCGCGTAAAGTCGGGCGAAAGTCACCTTCTGCGGGTAGACTAAATAAGCACTTAGCCCGAGAACAGGCGTCTTAACAAGGGGAACCCATGACGTATCAACAAGCTGGACGCATTGCCATTCTGAAGCGGATTGCCGGGTGGGTTATCTTTATACCCGCGGTGATCTCAACGCTGATTTCCGTACTCAAATTTATGTACGAGCACAGCGCGAAACAGCCGGGAATCGATGCCGTCATGATGGATTTCGTGCATGTGATGGTCGAAATGATGCGTTTCAATACGCCATTCTTAAATATCTTCTGGTACAACTCGCCGCAGCCGGATTTTCACAACGGGCTGAACATTATGTTCTGGGTTATCTATGCGCTGATTTTTGTCGCGCTGGCGCTGCAGGACTCCGGAGCGCGAATGTCGCGCCAGGCAAAGTTTCTGCGTGAAGGGGTGAACGATCAGCTGATTCTGGAGAAGGCGAAAGGGGCGGAAGGGCTGAGCCGTGAAGCGCTGGAAGCACGAGTCGAAGTGCCGCGTCACACGATTCTGGTGCAGTTTTTCCCACTCTATATTTTGCCGATTATCATCATCGTGATTGGCTACTTTGTTTTGAAGGTGCTGGGTTTTCTTTAAGGTCGGCTGGATAAGGCGTTTACGCCGCCATCCGGCAATCTGCCACATACTGCCGGATGGCGCTTTGCTTATCCGGCATAAAACAACAAGCCCGGCAATCGCCGGGCTTGTTGTTTTATGCCGCTGGAATAGCGCGCGGTTTGCCTTGTGGGTCAACCGCGACGTAGATAAACAGCGCCTCGGTGGCCTTGTAGCGTTGACCAATCGGCTCCGACGACACCTTTTTCACCCACACTTCAATATTGATAGTGACCGATGTATTACCACGCTTTACGCAGCGCGCATAGCAACACACCACATCGCCTACCGCAACGGGACGCAGGAATGTCATGCCATCGACCCGGACGGTCACCACGCGACCGTGAGCCACTTCCTTCGCCATAATGGCGCCGCCAATATCCATTTGCGACATTAACCAACCGCCGAAAATATCACCGTTGGCATTGGTATCCGCAGGCATAGCTAACGTGCGTAATACCAGCTCACCCTGAGGCGCGTCATTTTGTTGTGTCATGGTTCTTCTCTGTACTTACTTATGATCGTCTTGCGGCATATGGCGATAGATGTATACGCCGCTCAGCACGGTGAATACTAGCGTCAGGGCGGTTAAGCCAAACACCTTAAAGTTTACCCAAATTTCCTGTGGTAACCAGAAAGCGATATAGATATTGGCCAGGCCGCAGAGGATAAAGAACACCGCCCAGGCCAGATTCAACCGTGACCACACGGTTTCCGGTAGGGTGAGCTCTTTGCCCAGCATGCGCTGGATCAGCGGCTTTTTCATCACCCATTGGCTTACCAGCAGCGCGCCGGCAAAGAGGGCATAAATCACCGTCACCTTCCATTTAATAAACTCATCGTTATGGAAGAAGATAGTCAGGCCACCAAACACCGCCACCAGAACAAAGGTGATCAGCGCCATTTTTTCAACTTTGCGATAGCGTACCCAGGTGTAAATCAGCACCACGGCGGTGGCAACGATCAGGGCGCTGGTGGCCGCATAGATGTCGTAAATCTTGTAAAAGGCGAAGAAGACAACCAGCGGTAAGAAATCCAGAAACTGCTTCATACTTCGATTCCGTAGTTCAGCGCTGCCCACCGATGGGCAGCATCAGTTTATTGACGAATAAGCATATACAGGCGGAATAAATAGATCAGCAACAGCGCGGAAACAAGGTTGCTAAGGGTATTTACCACCACAGCGCCGAGGTAAGGCGTTAGCACGGCAAAGCTGGAAGCCATCAGCAACAGCAATGTTTTTGCCAGCATCCAGCCGATTACCGCCGGTGCGATAAGACGGATATTCGCCCAGCCCAGACGCGTACTGACGCGAACGGCAGAGAACACGCCAAGCTTATCCTGCACCATGATGATCGGCGCGAAGGCCAGCACGATAGCCAGCAGAATGCCCGGGACGATAACCAGCATCATACCCATCTGGATCAGGAAGGTACTGATAAAGATAAGCACAAACAGCTTTGGCAGCACCGGCGCGCTTGCGCCGATAGCGCGCAGGGCGCTGACGCGGTGCCCTGCGGAGATAAGCTGGATAAGCAGCAAAATTCCGCCCGCGAGAACCGCGTTACCGATGAGCCCCGAAAAAGTTGAAGCCGCAGAGGAGCGCAGCAGAATTTGCTGCTGCTCCGGCGTCATGTTCTGTACCAGGTCAAACAGACCGGTGCTGCCTGTCAGGTTATCCCCAACGGTCAGCGTTGCCAGTTGATCGTCGCTAGGTGAGAAGGCATGGCCGAGCACTACGGTGATAAATGAACAGAGCAAAGCAATCAGTAAGATGGTAACAAACTGATTACGGAAAAAATTACCCGTGTCACGGTATACAGACTGCGCCGTGATAGACATGCACTCTCCTTGAGTATGGCAGGTGTTGATTAGCCGGCAATTGTACCGCAAATCGTGCTGTCGTAGCACGTTCCGCGCAGGTTACGCTAAGTATATCTTTGTAAAGAGGAACTCATGGCGATCGGCCGTAGTGCGCCCGTGCCTGATGACAGGCTTCATTGGGTTAGCAATCCCATCGGTAATCTCACCTACGCAGCAGAGAAGACGGGGTTGGGTAACGACTCGGGAGAGAAAGATTAGCCGGTAAAACATCCAGCTTCATCGGTTTTGAGAATCAATCATGTTAATTCATTCCTTTGAAATTTATAAAATTGATGTGGATATTGATTTTGTGAATCCAAAAAGGGGTGAAAATTAATCTAGATCAATAAATGTTAAATCTAATCATTTGATGTGACTTCTCTCGATCAAAATGCACCCCGTTATAGGTATATTCTCCGCGCCAGAAAAAACCATAATGAGGAAATGGATATGAAGAAGTTAGCAATGGCTGCATTAGTTATGAGTACCTTTTCAAGCGGCGTCTGGGCGCACGAAGCAGGTGAGTTCTTCATTCGTGCGGGTTCCGCGACGGTTAGACCGACGGAAGGGTCTGACAATGTGTTAGGTCAACTGGGTGGTTTTGAAGTCAGTAACAACACCCAACTGGGTCTGACGTTTACCTATATGGCGACGGAAAATATCGGTATTGAGCTGCTGGCTGCAACACCGTTCCGTCATAAAGTTGGGACGGGCCCAACCGGTGATATCGCCACCGTGCACCATTTACCGCCGACGCTGATGGCGCAGTGGTACTTTGGTGATTCGCAAAGCAAGGTGCGCCCTTACATTGGCGCAGGTATCAACTACACCACCTTCTTTGATAACGATTTTAACGATAACGGCAAAGAGGCGGGGCTTTCCGATCTGAGTCTTGATGACTCCTGGGGAGCGGCGGGGCAGGTAGGGCTAGATTATCTGATCAACCGCGACTGGCTGCTGAACATGTCGGTGTGGTATATGGATATTGATACTAACGTTAAATTTAAAGCGGGCGGAGTCAACCAGAGCGTGAGTACGCGTCTTGACCCATGGGTATTTATGTTCTCGGCGGGCTATCGGTTCTAACGCTCCTGGCAATGCTGGTCATCAGATGGCCAGCATATTTCATTGCCAGGAATGTTCCGCATTTAAAGTATACATTCCTTTTCCTTAGTCACTTGAAATAAAAGCCCTTATTATTGATGGCGCACTATTATATCAATTAAGTCGGCTTTGACGGCAGGTGCTATAAAGAGAACAGGAATGGCAAACAAATATCTCAATTACAACACGCGAACGGAAGCACTTCGACAGTTAAAAGAACCGGGGGACAGTATTCTGGTGGTACCCTATAACGATAGTGGCTTTCAGCGGGAGTCGACCAGTTTAAAGGCCGCCGCCATTAAGCAGAGTATGAAGATCGAGTTAAAATCCGTGCTGTTGGTGGTGGAAGGGGAATTACCGCAGCGGTTTTTACGCGTGACCAAAGTAGCGTAATCAGAGATGTGCTACCGCTAATAATAATAAAGCTCCCTTAGGAGCCTTATTATTATTTAACGATTTGGGCGTTGAGTACGACGCCTTTGTCTTCCATAATCCTCAGCAGGTGGCCTGCTTTTCCCCAGTCGCCGTTAGACTGCTGGCGCCAGCCCTTTTCCACCAGGAACTCTTTAGCGGCAATGCCTTTCATACCCAGGATGGTTTCTGCCTCGCCTACGATCTGACCATACTTTTTACTCGCAGCAGTTGCGGGTTTAGGCGTTGTTTTGGCAAGCGGTTTGCCTGCATTAGCAGCGTTCTGCGCCTTGGTTTTGTTGATGTCGCAGGTGACGCCTTCTGTCATCTGTGTACAGCCGGAACGGATGAGCTGCTCACGGTATTTGGCATTAATCGCGTGAGCCGGAGCGGAGGCCACGACGGCGAAGGCCAGCGCGGAAAGCATGATTTTTTTCATTAAGGATGATACCTGTGTTGTGTGTTTCATTATATCCATTGCCGTTTTTATATACTAAAAACTGAAGAGGGATCGTACCAATCAGTCCGTCGTAAAATAGCACCTGCAACGGTATTCTATTGATGACTACTTTTTCTCATCGCGATAGCGGCGAGCATTATCGTACAGATTGACGCACATCGTATGACCTCACAAAAAATCCCCCCCATCACCAGGGGGGTTGTCTACCACAGACTAAAAAAGAATGATGAACAGCTTACATACGTTTGAGGCACATAGTGCAACAGAGCTACTAAGGCGACGATGAGGGAGTGAACTAGCGCCTTCATCGGCATAGCCACCAGTCCCTGAGATAGCGTCAGGGTCAGGTTTAACGTCGTTAGCGATACGGTAATCACTGCCATCGTCAATGCGAACGTAATGCCCATAATCCAACCTAGAGAACAGCAAGCGCGTAGTAATACCATTTTGAAAATCCCCTACATCAAACACGCTACTGTGCTTTAGTCAGTTGTGGCGAAAATAAAAATATCGTGAATAATACCGTTTAACCGCCGTGATTTAATTACGTATCTAATAAACTGAATATTCCTCGCACGGTTAAGCCTAAAAACATCAGCGTTTTTTTCATTTTTACGTAAAAGTAATTACGTTGGCCTATCGACAATCGGTATAAATAAAAGAATCTATTTATTCGGTTGTTTCCGGATTGTTTTCCCGATACAGCATGAGCGCTTCGGTAATAATCTGCTGCTTACTTTTTCGCGTTTGGCTGGCGACTTCACGAACGTATTCACATAGGTCATCTGCGACGCGCGCGCTCAGCATCGTCAGCCCCGCATTCAGGCTTTCGCCACGACGTCGGCGCTGAGCAGGATAGGTTCTGGCGTGTTTCATGCGATTCTCCACGTCACCCGAGACATTATTTTTCTGCATGAAATATGAATGCGCGTAAATGACATGTCAACGCACGAATAATGGCTTAGATATTGTATTAAAAACGTTAAGTATGAAGGGAATTATCCGACGTTGATTTCGAATGAAAGGCCAGGTTGTGCGTAATGAAGCTTCAGTTATTTTTTGATGTTTGCTGTTACATTTTGAAGTGGGAATGAACGCAGGAAAAATGTGCGGTAGACCTTGTCAGGCTATTGAACAGAAGAAAATTCAGTCTGGGCAATGCATTACGTTATCTTAAGGAGTAGGGGAGTGCTCCCCGAGGTTTGTATGATTTATTGATCTCCATTGCGCCGTTATTCATTATTTAATGGGAAATTAGTGGTTTTGTAACCCGGTTACTAGTACGAGAATGGTCAATTTTCTCGCAACAGTTTTTTAAAAAAAAGCGGAGGTATATCGCTTTATGGGCATAGGAAAAATGATCGGTATTTGATTAATATCAAGAATAGAAAAGCACCCGTAATACTTAAAATGGCCGGACGATGCCAAAAAAATAGTTTTAAAATTAATCATTAGCGTAGAAAGCGATAATATTCATGGAGGGGAACCCATGTTTTTCATTCATGTCACAGCCTGCATGGCATTTCTGCAGATTTTCTACCATGCTCAAGGTATAAAGCTTATCGCGTCGCCGCACTCACTTATAGCCAGGTAGCGTTAATGCGCAATGTTCTTATTCCCACCATCGCCGCGGCGCTTCTGCTGATTTCCGGTATCTTTATCCTCAATGCCCAACTCTGGTATTCGCTGCGCTCTGAACGCCTGGCGGGGGCACACTATGCGGCGCGGAATATTGCCACCATGCTGGATGAAGCGCGGGAGGCCAGTCGGGAGGCGGGTGGGGTTATTGTCAAAGGTTGTGATGAGAAGGGTCAATATCAGTTGGGTACGCAAGCAGCGTTACAGCCGCATTTACGCACACTCCTTATCTTTAATGATGGCAGGGTGTGGTGTTCCTCCTTGCCGGGTAATCATATACTGCTGCTGCATGTGGCAGAGATCCCAGAGATGTCGCTGCTGCTATTGTCAAAGGCGAGTACGGTTGACGACCGCCCGGTGCTCCTGTTCCAGAGCCGTTTTGCCGGTAAACGAATCATCATCACCATTAGCGATCGTCACATTCGTGACGTACTCAATACGCCGCTTCGCGATGCAAATTATTCACTGGTGGTTGATAACCAGGTGATGGGCCTGCACGGCGATATCTATCCTCGGGCAGAGAATCTGCCCGGTCACAGCATGGTGAGTGCAGAGCGCTATCCTTTTGGTATCCAGTACAACCTCCCCGTGTTGTTCAGCGCCGGGCGGCTGATTCATCAAGGAGGCGGGATTCTCATTTTCCTGCTACTGCTCTCCGGCGTTGCCGCCTATACGCTGTTTAAATACCTCAATAAAAGCACGACGCCGGAAGAGACGCTGCGCAAAGCAATTGCGAAAGGGGAAATTGTGCCTTACTACCAGCCCATCGTAAACGGCCGGGAAGGGACGCTGCGCGGCGTGGAGGTACTGGCCCGTTGGAAGCACCCCAAAGCAGGATTTATCTCGCCCTCGGTCTTTATTCCGGCTGCCGAAAAATCGGGCTTGATTGTACCGTTAACCCGCTGCCTGATGGCGCAGGTGGTGGCGCATATGAATGCCATTGAGAGTAAGCTACCGGAAGGTTTTCACATCGGGATTAATTTCAGCGCGTCGCACATTGTGGCACCAGGTTTTGTGGCCGAGTGTCTGGCGTACAAGCAGAATTTTTCCCGTCCGGATTTGAATCTGGTGATTGAAGTCACGGAGCGGGAACCCCTGCATGTTGATGAGCATCTGATTCAGACGCTAAACGTGCTGCATGAAAATGGCTTTGCTATTGCGCTGGATGATTTCGGCACCGGCTACTCTGGGCTCTCTTACCTGCACGACCTGCATATTGACTACATCAAAATCGATCAGAGCTTTGTCAGCCGGGTAAACGCCTATGAGGACTCGACGCTGATTCTGGATTCCGTGCTCGAACTCGCGCGTAAACTCTCAATCAGCATTGTTGCTGAAGGGGTCGAGACTCAGGCGCAGCTCGATTACCTCAGCCGAAATAACATCACCTACCTGCAGGGATTCTATTTTTTCAAACCCGTATCCCTGCCTGAGCTAGTCAAAATTCTTCTGTCGAAACCCAAGGTCAGGGTGGTTGTTGAATAGCGCAGACCGCTAGCGGCGTGATTCGGTGGCAATCTTGATCGCCAGCCCCGTCAAAACGCCGCCCATCAGCCAGCGCTGAATGGTGCCAAACGAGGGGCGACGCACCAGAAACAGCGCAATGGTCCCGGCGGAAAGCGCCACCAGCGCGTTGATCGACACGCTAATCACAATCTGCGTCATACCGAGCATCAACGACTGCGTCAGCACGCTGCCGCTTGCAGGGTTGATAAATTGCGGCAGTAGTGAAAGATAGACGATGGCAATTTTAGGGTTCAGCAGATTGGTCAGAAAGCCCATCAGGAAAAGCTTGCGTGAGCTGTGCTTCGGCAACTCTTTAAGCTGAAACGGCGAGCGTCCGCCGGGGCGTACCGATTGCCACGCCATCCACAGTAGGTAAATAACCCCAGCGATGCGCAGAGCATCATAGGCGTAGGGCACGGCCATCATCAGTGCGGTTAAGCCAAAAGCGGCGCTGACCATATAGAAGATAAAGCCCAGCGCTACGCCGCCGAGCGAGACCAGCCCCGCAGTGCGCCCTTGCGAAATGGAACGTGAAATCAGGTAGATCATATTGGGGCCTGGGGTAAGGGCCATACCGAGTGAGACGAGGGCGAAAGCGAGAATGTTGTGGGACTCTGACATGGGTAACTCCAGCGGGGCGAGGAGTTTTTATACTACGATGTCTGATGAAAGCGGGCGAGACAATTGTTGGTAGGGAGTCGTTCCCGGCGGCGCTTCGCTTGGCCGGTCTACACATTTTGTAGCCCGGGCGAGGCGTTTACGCCGACCCCGGGGCCTCCACGCATCCAAAAAAAAGCCCGCATCGGATGCGGGCAAAAATACTGGAAGCAATGTGAGCAATGTCGTACCGAATACCTGAGTGATTTGCTCAACTATTCGGTAATGAGAAAGATAATATTTCTCATTTAAGATATCAACCCTATCTTTTGTGTAAAAGCGATTTTTTTATTCAAGGGTGAAAACCGTACGTTTCTGACTGTCATCCAGCGGCCAGGCGGTGGCAACGTTTTGCAGCGCCACGGGCGTGGTCGCGATGGTAAAACCACCTGCGACCGCCGCATTCAGCATCTCACCGGTAGCCTGCAACAGATGCGCCATCGGCAGGCTGCCAATCCCGCTACCCATTAGTTGCAGCGGGGCAGAACGCAGCACCGCGCCGTTAAGGGCAATATCGTTTCCCGCGAGCGACCCGACCTGTACGTAGCGAATCGGTGTGTTGCCTGGACTGTATTTCGCCAGCGCAGGCAGCATCAGTTCCGCGCTGTGTCCCCAGAGATAATCGACGACGACATCAATGCCCTGGTTGGCCTGAACGGCGAATTCCGCGCTGAGAGTGGTGTCATCACCGGTGAGCAGAATGGTGGCATCAGCGCCCAGCGTCGCCAGCGCGTTGGCGTTACGCCCGGTGGCGATCACCTTTTTGGCGCCGAGATAGCGGGCAATCTGCACTGCTAGTTGCCCGGCGCTGCCGGTAGCGCCGTTTATCAGGACGGTTTCACCAGCCTGGAAATTCGCCCGCTTTACCAGCGCCGCCCATGCGGACATGCCTGGGTTGGCCATTGCGGCGGCGGTGACATCATCTAAACCATCCGGCAGCGTAAAGCAGTTCTGGCGAGCGACGGGGGCGTACTGCGCCATGCTGCCCCATGGCGCGGTCGGGAAGGCGAAATAGACTCGCTCGCCGGTAGGGAGCGTGCCAGTACCGTCGATACCCACCACAAACGGCAGCGTGCCGTCAAAGCTGTAGTGTTTGCCGGAGGCACGGCTTTTCACCACGTGGCTGATGGCGGCGGCACGGACGCGAATCAGCGTCTGCTGCTCTCCCACCTGCGGTTCATCAAAATCAGCCCATACCGGGCCCTGGGCGAGGTCAAAGACCACGGCTGCTTTCATAATTCTGTCTCCATAGGGTTTTTATGTGTAAAATGCACATATCAGATAACGGCACTATACTCGGTTGGCAAATATATGCAATATGCACATAATAATTATGACATCACGGATTTCCACGGCGCGCTGCTGGATATCATCGGCGTAATGAACCAGCCCGCACGCGATGAGCAGCTGTTACAGGCGGCAGGCGTGCAGCTGGAACAGCTGCTGTTTCCACTGCTGGTGGCGATTGGCCGCTGCGGGCCGATAGGGGTGGTGGAGTTAGCCGATAACCTCGGACGGGATTACACCACCGTTAGCCGCCAGGTGAAGAAGCTTGAAGCGCAGGGGTTGGCACATAAGCAACCGAATGCAAGTGATAGGCGGATTAGCGAAGTGACGCTGAGCGAACAGGGGCTGGCGATTTTTGCGCAGATAGCGTTAGCGAGACAAACGCTGATGAATCGGGTGCTGGCGAACTGGTCGCCGGAAGAGGTGCAGGCGCTGTTCACGCTAACGCGTAAATACGCCGATAGCCTGAAGCAGCAATCAGCCGCCTGACGAGCGTCAGGCGGCCTGAGACATTACGCCGATTTGGTTGCCGCTTTCATACTGGTGACAAAGCTTGAAAGCTCATCCAGCATTGCCTGCGGGTTCTCGACGTTACGCTCAATGATTTTGACAATCGCAGAGCCCGAGATAGCACCGGCAGAGCCAGCGTCGATGGTCGCCGTCACCTGATCCGGCGCGGAGATACCAAAGCCCTGTAGCGGCGGTGCCGCATTGTACTCAGCCAGTTTTTCCACCAGATGATGCAGCGGCAGCGCAGCGCGGGTTTCGGTACCGGTTACGCCTGCACGGGAGAGCAGGTAGGTATAGCCCCGGCCGTGCTCGGCAATCTGGCGCAGCAGTTCATCGTCGGCGTTTGGCGGGCAGATGAAGATAGGCGCGACGTTATGGCGCATTGCAGCCTGACGGAACGGTGCGGACTCTTCCACCGGCACGTCGGCAACCAGCACCGAATCGACGCCCACGCGAGCGCACTCGGCGTAGAATTCATCGATACCGCGGTTGAAGACCAGGTTGGCGTACATCAGCAGGCCAATCGGAATCGTCGGGTACTTCTGGCGGATTGCCGCCAGCATCTCAAAGCACTGGGTCGGCGTAACGCCCGATGCAAAGGCGCGCAGGGTAGCGTTCTGAATCGTTGGGCCATCGGCCAGCGGGTCAGAGAACGGGATCCCCAGCTCCAGCGCGTCAGCACCCGCGGAAATCAGCGTGTCGATAATCTTCAGCGACTGCTCTGGGTTCGGGTCACCCAGGGTGACGAAGGGAACAAATGCGCCTTCCTTGCGGGCCTTCAGTTGAGCAAACAGGTTGTCATAGCGTTCCATCAGATTTCCCCTCGCGCTTTCAGAATATCGTGTACGGTAAAGATGTCTTTGTCGCCGCGACCGGACAGGTTCACGACCAGCAGCTGCTCTTTTTCTGGGTTTTCACGCATCATTTTCAGCGCGTGGGCCAGAGCGTGGGAAGACTCCAGCGCCGGAATGATCCCTTCGTGGCGGCTGAGCTCTTTGAACGCGTCCAGCGCTTCGTTATCGGTAATCGATACGTATTCGGCGCGACCAATGCTGTTCAGGAAGGCGTGCTGTGGCCCAACGGATGGGAAATCCAGACCGGCAGAGATAGAGTAAGATTCTTCAATCTGGCCTTCATCCGTCTGCATCATCGGTGATTTCATACCGAAGTAGATGCCAACGCGACCGTGCTTCAGCGGCGCGCCGTGTTCGCCAGTTTCGATACCGTGACCGGCAGGCTCAACGCCAATCAGGCCGACGCTGGTTTCTTCGATAAAGTCGGCGAACATGCCGATGGCATTAGAACCGCCGCCGACACAGGCAATCACTGCATCCGGCAGGCGACCTTCTTTTTCGCGGATCTGCACTTTGGTCTCTTCACCAATCATGCGCTGGAACTCACGTACGATGGTTGGGAACGGGTGCGGGCCTGCGGCGGTACCGAGCATGTAGTGCGCGGTTTCATAGCTGCCAGACCAGTCGCGCAGCGCTTCGTTACAAGCATCTTTCAGGGTAGCGGAGCCGCTGTGTACCGCGATAACTTCTGCACCCATCAAGCGCATACGGAAGACGTTCGGCGACTGACGCTCGATATCTTTCGCGCCCATATAGATGCGGCACTTCAGGCCGAGCAGGGCGCAGGCGAGTGCGGAAGCTACACCGTGCTGACCGGCACCGGTTTCGGCGATGATCTCGGTTTTGCCCATCCGTTTCGCCAGCAGCGCCTGGCCCAGCACCTGGTTGGTTTTGTGCGCGCCACCGTGTAGTAAATCTTCACGCTTGAGGTACAGCGTGGTTTTGGTGCCTGCGGTCAGGTTGCGGCACTTGGTCAGGGCCGTTGGACGACCGGCATAGTTTTTCAGCAGGTCAGTAAACTCTGCCTGAAACGCAGGGTCTTTCTGGGCGCTGACGAAAGCCTCTTCCAGCTGGCGCAGGGCGGGCATCAGAATCTGTGGAACGTACATTCCGCCAAATTCACCAAAATAGGGGTTCAGTAAAGTGCTCATTATTGCTCCTTAATATGCGCGCAGCGTTTGAAATGCCGAGGCCAGTTTGCTGGCATCTTTAATACCCGGCTGTGACTCTACGCCTGAATTGAAATCCAGCCCGACGCAGCCGCTTTTGGCCGCTTCTACGCAGTTATCTGCGCTTAAACCACCGGCCAGAATCACATTGCTCAGATCCTGACCTTGTAACAGTGCCCAGTCGAAACGCTGCCCGGAACCGCCCTGACCGTTGTCGAACACGTATTTATCGACGTGGTTGAGGTCACGAGGTGGCAGTGAGTCGGCGACGCTCAGCGCTTTCCAGATTTGCACGTTGGCAGGCAGTTCGGCACGTAGCGCGTCGATATAAGACTGGTCTTCGCTGCCGTGCAGTTGAACGGCTTTAAGCTGTAGCGTGGTTGCACGTTCCACAACCTCGGCCGTTGGGGTATTACGGAACACGCCCACGTAGGCAAGCGGTGCGCCATTCATCACGTTACGCGCCTGCGTGTCGTTCACCGCACGCGGTGAGGTAGGCACAAAAATCAGGCCGCCGTAGATAGCACCGGCTTCATAGGCCGCCTGCGCATCCTGTGGACGGGTCAGCCCGCAGACTTTGTTTTCGCCTAGCAGCACGCGGCGCACCGCGGCGTTCAGGTCATCGTAAGCCATCATCGCCGAGCCAATCAGGAAGCCGTTGGCGAAGTGGCTCAGGTCACGAACCTGCGCATTGGTATTGATGCCGGATTCGCTGATCACCGTGACATCATGGCCCAGACGCGGCGCCAGCTGGCGAGTGCGGTTCAAATCGATAGAGAGGTCGCGCAGATCGCGGTTGTTGATACCCACAACTTTTGCCTTCAGCGCAATCGCGCGTTCCAGCTCTTCTTCATTACTGACTTCGGTCAGCACGCCCATATTCAGGCTATGCGCTACCGCCGCGAGTTGACGATACTGCTCGTCGTCCAGCACCGAGAGCATCAGCAGGCAGGCGTCTGCCTGGTAGAAACGCGCCAGGTAGATCTGATAGGCATCGATAATAAAGTCTTTGCACAGAATCGGCTGCGGCGCGATGCCGCTGACGATAGGCAGGAAGTCGAAGCTGCCCTGAAAATACTTCTCATCGGTCAGTACGGAAATTGCCGAGGCGTAGTGCTTATAAACGTTAGCAATGCGCGCCGGGTCGAAATCATCGCGGATCACCCCTTTCGACGGAGAGGCTTTTTTGCACTCCAGAATAAAGGCGGTGCGGGTGCCGCGCAGCGCATCATAGAAGCTGCGCTGGCTTGGCTGTACATCGTTCTGGAACGAGGCTAACGGTTGTTGCTGCTTGCGGGCTTCTACCCAAATCGCTTTATCGGCAACGATTTTTGCTAATACGGTCTGCATTTCTTATCCTCTTGCCGCTAATGCGGTGACGCGGTCGTAGGCTGCACCACTGTGCAGAACATCCAGCACTTGTTGTACGTTGGCTTTCAGGTCTTCATGACCGTACAGGCGCATCAGCATGGCGACGTTGACCGCCACCGCGGACTCATGGGCCGCTTCACCTTTACCTTGTAGCAAGCGCGTCAGAATGTCACGGTTTTCTTCCGGCGTGCCACCGGCCAGTTCAGCCTGATGATACGGCTTGAGGCCAAAGTCATCGGCGGTCAGCTGATAGCTCTTAATTTCGCCGTTATTCAGCTCCGCTACTACCGTTGGGGCATGCAGCGACACTTCGTCCATTCCGCCGCTATGAACCACTGCGGCACGCTGGTAGCCCAGTACACGCAGGGTTTCAGCAATCGGCAGCACCAGTTCCGGGCTGTAGACGCCAATCAGCGCCAGCGGCGGGTGCGCCGGGTTAATCAGCGGCCCCAGCACGTTGAACAGGGTGCGGGTTTTTAGCTGCTGGCGAACCGGCATCGCATGGCGGAAACCGGTGTGATACTTCGGTGCAAACAGGAAGCACACCCCGAGTTCATCCAGCGCCTGGCGCGATTTGTCGGCGTTCATATCGAGATTAATGCCGAAGGCGGCCAGCAGGTCGGAAGAGCCAGACTTACTGGAGACGCTGCGGTTGCCGTGCTTGGCGACCTTCAGACCACACGCCGCGGCAACGAAGGCGCTGGCGGTAGAAATGTTGATGCTGTTGCTGCCGTCGCCACCGGTACCGACGATATCGGCAAACGGGTAGTCCGGACGTGGGAACGGCGCGGCGTTTTCCAGCAGGGCGGTGGCGGCACCGGCAATCTCATTCGGGCTTTCACCACGAATTTTCATGCTCACCAGCGCGGCGGCCAGCTGTTCCGGCTTCACTTCACCGCGCACCACGGCCGAGAAGAGCTGATGGCTTTCCTGCTGACTCAGGGTTTCGGCCTGGTACAGTTTTTCCAGAATCGGCTGCAGGGTGTTGCTCTGCTCCAGCTTCTGCAACGCCCACGCCAGCGTTTGTTCCAACAGGCGAGCGCCCTGCGTGGTCAGAATAGATTCCGGGTGGAACTGGAAGCCGCAGACGCGATCCGCGTCATGACGTACCGCCATCACCATGCCGTTGAAATGGGCGTTGATGGTTAAACCGGCCGGAATGTTGCTGCCTACCAAAGAGTGGTAGCGCGCCACCGGCAGCGGGTTGCTTAAGCCGGCAAACATCGCCTGGCCGTCGTGTTCAATGCTGGAGGCTTTACCGTGCAGGATTTCGCCTGCCTGACCAACGTATCCGCCGTAGGCTTCAACAATCGCCTGATGACCGAGGCAGATACCGATGATCGGCAGCTTACCGCGCATGCGGGTCAGCAACTCCGGCATACAGCCCGCTTCAGACGGTGCGCCGGGGCCTGGGGAGAGCATCAGCACCGGGTTATCCATGGTACCCAGACGCTCAATTAAGGTCTGTGCTGGAACGTGGTTACGGTAAATCACCACGTTGTGGCCGTTTGCGCGCAGCTGATCTGCCAGGTTGTAAGTAAAGGAGTCGATGTTATCGAGCAGCAGAATGTCAGCCATCAGAAAATCTCCTGTGCATGATGAGCGGTGGCGATGGCGCGCAGAACCGCACGAGCTTTATTACGGGTTTCGTCGGCTTCAGACTGCGGAACGGAATCCAGAACCACCCCAGCGCCTGCCTGAACGGTCGCAATGCCGTTTTCGACGAACGCGGAGCGGATAACGATGCAGGTATCGAGGTCGCCGTGGGCGGTAAAGTAGCCCACCGCGCCGCCGTAGCTGCCGCGACGCTTGCCTTCAGCGGCAGCAATCAGCTGCATCGCACGTACTTTAGGTGCGCCGCTCAGGGTGCCCATGTTCATGCAGGCACGGTAGGCGTGCAGCACGTCGAGGTCTTTACGCAACTCACCGACTACGCGTGAGACGAGGTGCATCACAAAGGAGTAACGGTCAACTTTGGTCAGGTCTGCCACGTAGCGGCTGCCCGGCGTACAGATACGCGCCAGATCGTTACGTGCCAGGTCGACCAGCATCAGATGCTCGGAGAGCTCTTTATGGTCGGTACGCATTTCAAGCTCAATGCGGCTGTCGAGGTCGCGGTCCAGCGAGCCGTCGGCGCGGCGGCCGCGTGGGCGGGTACCGGCAATCGGGTAGATCTCAATCTGGCGGTTGGTCGCGTCATACTTCAGCGAGCTTTCCGGTGAAGCGCCGAACAGCGAGAAGTCGTTGTCCTGCATAAAGAACATATACGGGCTTGGGTTGCTCTTTTTCAGCACGTCGTAGGCGGCGAGCGGAGAAGGGCAAGGCAGCGAGAAGCGACGAGACGGCACCACCTGGAAAATTTCCCCGGCGCGAATCGCTTTTTGCATCTTACGCACCACATCGCCGTATTCTTCGTCACTTTGGTTGGTTTCGCAGCGCATGGTGCTGATTTCATGCACCGGCAGCGCTGACGGCGGTTCGTTCAACTGCTGGCGAACCTGGGCAATGCGTTGCAGCAGACGGTCTTTCTCCGATTCGGATGGCGTAAACAGGCTCGCCTGAATGCGGGTGTTTTTGGTCTGGTGGTCAATGACCAGCAGCGTTTCGGCCAGATAGAAGCAATAGTCCGGGCAACTGGTATCGCTTTCCAGCTGCGGCAGGTCTTCAAAACCAGCGACCAGGTCGTAGGCAAACAGGCCGCCGAAGAACATCGCTTCACGTTCGTTTTGCGGAACGGTCACCAGCTCTTGTAACAGGCGGAAGGCGTCGAACACTGACAGTGAACACAGGCGAGCATCTTCATCCAGCAGCGTACTCACCGCCGGGAAGCGCAGCACGCGGCAGGTTGGCTGGCGGTTGTTTTCAACGCCCGCTGGCAGCGCGGCATCCAGCAGCGGCAGCAGAGAGGCACCGTTATCGGACAACGCCTGAATGGTGACGGTATCACCCAGCGCGGTGATGCGCAGCGCGCTATCGACCAGCAGCAGGCTCTTTAAATCGTTTTTGCTATCAATGTCGGCTGATTCAAGCAGCAGCGTCGCCGGGCGTGCACCGCACAGCTGATGGAACAGCGCGGTCGGATTCTCACGGTAAATCGCATCGCTGGTCAGAAGCTCGAGCATAGGTTTTTGTGTTTGCATCGTTGTTCTCGCCTGTTCTGAATGATTTTTACTTAATAAAAAGCCCGCTCATTGGCGGGCCGGGTATCTGTATGCATAACGCAGACGTGTTGGCTCCGCCCTACTGGGAAGTACGCCACCAACCGCCGTGCAGAGCAATGATTTTACGCATCATTTTTAGATACCTTTTACTAAGTGAACTTGCGTACTAGTTAACTAGTTCGAGAGGGCAAAGTCAACCCCTGATTTTAGAATTTCATGCAATGCCGTTATGATAGGCCGCGAATCCTTATAGGTAGTCCAATGGGAGCTGTTTTGAGCGACAACGAGTACGCCATCATTTATGACCTGCATAGCCACACGGTCGCCTCCGACGGACGACTGACGCCGGAAGCGCTGGTGCATCGTGCGCTGGAAAACCGTGTAGGCACGCTGGCTATCACCGACCATGATTCTGTCGCTGCCATTCCTGCCGCGCGAGCGGAAATTGCTCGTGCGGGTTTGCCGCTGACGCTGATTAGCGGCGTAGAGATCTCGACCCTGTGGGAAAATCACGAGATTCATATTGTTGGCCTGAATATTGATATTGCTAATCCGGCGCTCACCGCGTTTTTAAGCGCGCAGATAACACGCCGTGAGCAGCGTGGCGTGATGATCGCCGAGCGGCTGGAAAAAGCGCATATTCCGGGAGCCTGGGAAGCGGCGCAGAAGTACGCTGAGGGTGGGGCAGTGACGCGTGCGCACTTTGCACGATTCCTCGTCGAGCAGGGGAAAGCGAATAATATTGGCGATGTTTTTAAAAAGTACCTCGCGCGTGGGAAAACCGGATACGTTCCGCCACAGTGGTGTACAATAAAGGAAGCTATTGATGTCATTCATCATTCGGGTGGGGTAGCGGTATTGGCCCACCCGGGGCGGTACAATTTGTCCGCCAAGTGGCTGAAAAGATTGCTGGCACACTTTAGCGAACACGGCGGCGACGCGATGGAAGTCGCCCAGTGTCAGCAAGCGCCTCACGAGCGCGCTCAGCTTGCCACCTATGCCCGCGAATACGGTTTACTGGCGTCACAAGGGTCGGATTTCCATCAGCCCTGCCCGTGGATTGAACTGGGCCGCAAACTGTGGTTACCCGCAGGCGTCGAGGGTGTCTGGCAGCGCTGGGAGCAGCCGCAGAATCCAATTGAGAGGGAAGCATGAGTCAGTTTTTTTATATCCATCCGGATAACCCGCAGGCGCGTCTGATTAACCAGGCGGTCGAGATTGTGCGTAAGGGCGGCGTCATCGTCTACCCAACCGACTCCGGCTACGCGCTGGGCTGCAAAATTGAAGACAAAGGCGCGATGGAGCGTATCTGCCGCATCCGTCATCTGCCGGACGGCCACAACTTTACGCTGATGTGCCGCGACTTGTCCGAACTGTCGACCTACTCCTACGTCGATAACGTGGCGTTTCGCTTAATCAAAAACAACACGCCGGGCAACTACACCTTCATCCTCAAGGGCACCAAAGAAGTGCCGCGTCGTCTGCTGCAGGAAAAGCGTAAAACCATCGGCATGCGCGTACCGTCGAACCCGATTGCTCAGGCGCTGCTGGAAACATTGGGCGAGCCGATGCTGTCGACCTCCCTGATGCTGCCGGGCAGTGATTTCACTGAATCCGACCCGGAAGAGATCAAAGATCGTCTGGAGAAGCAGGTGGATCTGATTATCCACGGCGGCTATCTCGGCCAGCAACCCACCACTGTTATTGACCTGACTGAAGATTCTCCGGTCGTGGTGCGTGAAGGCGTCGGCGACGTAAAACCGTTCCTCTGATCCTTCCTGACCCGGCGATCCCCTCGCCGGGTACTTCATCTATTCCAGCTGACTTATCTGCTCCAGCATCCACTGCTGCGCTTTCGCCTGTCCGCTCGCCGGGCGGTAATACACTTTCAGGGTGTAGGGCGGAATAGGGAACG
This sequence comes from Kluyvera sp. 142486, assembly GCF_046569695.1. Lineage (NCBI taxonomy): Bacteria > Pseudomonadati > Pseudomonadota > Gammaproteobacteria > Enterobacterales > Enterobacteriaceae > Kluyvera > Kluyvera sp. 142486. The sequence goes on along the minus strand of NZ_JBKHUI010000010.1, from coordinate 97,193 downwards.
GCGGCGTGTGCAGGGTGAGCTGGCGGGTATCAAAAAGCTGGTGCACACCACGGCGCGGCAGGGTGATCGCCAGATCCGTGCGGCTGACGATAAACGGCGCGGACATTACGCTCGGCAATTCCACCACCGTGCGGCGGCTTACGTGGCGCGAGGCAAGATAGCTGTCGATAGGACGATGGTGCTCGTTCCACGGGCTGACCACCACGTGGCCCAGCTGCAGGTAAGTTTCTGCTGTCAGTATCTCGTTAACCAACGGATGCCCTTTGCGCACCGCCACCACGTAGTCGTCGGTAAACAGCTCCAGTGACGCCAGGCCATGGCGGGGCTGCACGTTCTCTTCCTCAAAACCGATGGCAAAATTGACTCTACCAGTCAGCAGTTCTTCCAGTGCGTCATATTCGCGGGAGTAGACAATCCGCGTACGAATGCCGGGCGCACAGGCCTGAAGACGGGATATCAGCTCGGGGAAAAATACCGCGGCGGTGTAATCGGTGGCGGCAAAGGTGAAGATCTGGTTGCTGGTTTCAGGCTGAAAATGGTCGGCCTGACCCAGCTCGCCGTTCAGCGCCGATAATGCTCCGGCAATGGCGGGGAACAGCGATTCGGCGCGTAGGGTCGGCTGCATCTGACTACCCTGACGGCTGAATAACGGATCGTTGAGCGAGCTACGCAGGCGACTTAATGCGTGGCTGAATGCCGAAGGGCTCATGGCGAGTTCACTGGCGGCTTCGGCCACGCGACGATGGCGATAGAGGGCGTCGAAGACCAGCAGCAGGTTAAGGTCCAACAGGCGAAGATTACGATGCATGATATTCAGTTTACCGGTGAAAAGAATGCAGCGTATTCATATCATGCTGGCGCTAGAATAGCGAACATCAACTGAAAGCGTATCTCTGGAGGTACTGTGTCACACGCTATTTTCCGTCAGGCCACTCCGTCCGACATCGACCGTTGTTATGAAATTGAATCCGCAGCCTACCCGGCAGACGAAGCGGCAACGCGGGAGAAAATTGCTATCCGCATCGGCCGCTACCCGCAGGGCTTTATGTGCATGGAGCAGGATGGCGATATTATCGGCTTTATCAACGCTGGCTGCGCTTGGGATGTGGTGATGTCCGATGAAGAGTTTAAAGAGCTGGTGGGCCATGATCCTAAAGCGCCAAACGTGGTGATTATGTCGGTGGTACTGCACCCGGATTATCAGGGCAAAGGTCTCTCCACCGTCATGATGCAGGCGTTTATCGAGCATCTGCGTCAGCAGGGAAAAACTGCTATCTATCTGATGTGTAAAGCACAGTATCTTGAGATGTATAAACGCTTTGGCTATCAGTTCCTGAAAAAATCTGACTCGACGCATGGTGGGGAGGAGTGGTTCGAAATGATGCAGGTGATTTAGCGTTTTATCCCGGCATCAGACTTCTTTTCGCCGCGACGGCCGATAAAGTGAAACAAAAGGGCAGGAACAAGCTGCCCTTTTCTCCTAAAATTCGTGTAGTATGTGCGGTCACCATTTTGGGTGGGTAGCCTGCGTCACGAAAAAACGCCGCTGCCTGCCTCCTTATGCAACCCGGTGCTGATTTCCCGCGTTGCTGATGAAGTCTCTAAGACGCCTGTGAAGGCGACACCGGAAGGAAGCTCTATGAGCGATAAAATCGTTAAAAGCGATAAAAGCGAAAAACTGCAAAAAGTGCTGGCACGCGCCGGCCACGGCTCCCGTCGTGAAATTGAAACGATTATTGAAGCGGGCCGCGTTAGTGTGGACGGAAAAATCGCCAAATTGGGCGATCGCGTTGAAGTGATCCCAGGCCTCAAAATTCGTATCGACGGGCACCTCATCTCCGTTAAAGAATCCGTAGAACAAATCTGTCGCGTGTTGGCGTACTACAAGCCGGAAGGCGAGCTGTGTACGCGTAACGACCCGGAAGGTCGCCCGACCGTATTTGACCGTCTTCCGAAGCTGCGTGGCGCGCGCTGGATTGCCGTTGGCCGTCTGGACGTGAACACCTGTGGTCTGCTGCTGTTCACCACCGATGGTGAGCTGGCAAACCGCCTGATGCACCCAAGCCGTGAAGTTGAACGTGAATACGCGGTGCGCGTGTTCGGTGAAGTGGATGATACGAAAGTGCGTCAGCTCTCCCGTGGCGTTCAGCTGGAAGATGGCCCTGCGGCATTCAAAACCATCAAATTCAGCGGCGGCGAAGGCATCAACCAGTGGTACAACGTGACCCTGACCGAAGGTCGTAACCGTGAAGTTCGTCGTCTGTGGGAAGCGGTAGGCGTGCAGGTGAGCCGTCTTATCCGCGTTCGCTACGGCGACATCCCGCTGCCAAAAGGCCTGCCGCGCGGTGGCTATACCGAGCTGGATCTGGCGCAGACCAACTACCTGCGTGAGCTGGTAGAACTGCCAGCCGAAACCACGTCGAAAGTGGCGGTAGAAAAAGACCGCCGTCGCATGAAGGCGAATCAGATTCGTCGCGCCGTGAAGCGTCACACCACCACCGGGGGTAATACCGGTAACAATAATAATACTAACCGTCGTTCCAGCACCCGTAATAAACCGAAAGGCTAACGACGTCAGTTCCGGCGGGCTTCCGCCGGAATACTTCCCCCGTGTTAATCTCCTCCTGTGATGCCATTCACACTTCTTTATAAAGACAAAAAACAGGAATTCCCCGGACAAAGAACGCAAAGTGATAAAATAACCCTCGCCATATACTGTTGCCATAGATTACTCAAACAGGTAGCCCGAAATGGATACAACTCAAAAACTCTCGGCAAGCTATGTGGTTATCGGCGTTAAAGAAAAGATTGGTTATGGCTTCGGCGACTTTGCCTCTAATTTATCCTTCGGTTTTGTTTCACTCTTTTTATTATTCTTCTATACCAACATCTACGGTATTAGCGCGGTTCAGGCGAGCCTGATCTTTGTTATTGCGCGAGTCGTTGATGCAATTTTTAATATCCTGATTGGCTTTGCCATTGATAAAACCCACAGCCGCTACGGTAAGCTGCGCCCGTGGTTATTATATGGCTCAGTGCCGCTGGGTATACTGACCGTGCTGTGCTTCCTGCCGTTTGGCGGCGAGGCCAAATTCTGGTTCGCGCTTTGTTCCTACACCATCTACTGCCTGGCTTACACCGCGGTCAATACGCCGTATTCGGCCTTGACCAACCGTTTAACCCAGCACGAGGCCTCACGCTCGTCGCTGTCGGTCTATCGTTTTGTGATGGCGATTGTCGGCTACCTGATTGTCTCTACCACTGCGGATATTCTGATATCGCCATTTGATGACAAACAGCTGGGCTACGTCTTTGCCGTCTCCTGCTTTGCGCTGCTGGCGACGTTCCTGTTCCTCGCCTGCTTTGGCATGACCAAAGAGCGCGTGGGGGAAGAGGAAGATACGCCTGCGCCGACGCTGCGTGAAATGTTCCGCGCGGTGATGGGCAATGCGCCGCTGATTAACCTATCGTTATTTACCGTCTTCTTCTATATCGCCTACACCGTGTGGATGGCGATCGCGATTTACTTTATTAAATACATCATCGGCAATGAAGGTTTTACCGCCTCGTTCTTTATGATTCAGTCCGCCGCCTATATTTCGGGAACGGTGGTTTCGGAGAAAGTGATTGCCGTCATCGGCAAAAAGAAAATGACGCTGGTGGCGCTGTTAATTGGCGTGCTGGGCGTGCTGATGCAGTATTTCGTGGCCGGTAATAATATCTGGCTGATTATGACCGGGGTATGCCTGTTCAGTATTACGTTGGGCATGGGCTTTGTCGCCATGTGGTCAATGATTGCCGACACCGTGGAATATGCCGAATGGCACCATGGCGTGCGCTCCGAGGGGGCTATTTACGGTTTCTTTAACTTTATTACCAAAATAGCGATGGCCATCGGCGGCGGCTGTTCCGGGTGGATGCTGGATTATTACCACTATGATGCTGCCAATATTAGCGCCAACGCGCTGAGCGGTATCAATATTCTGATGACGTTATTCCCCGGTGCGATGTTTGCAATTAGCGCCATCTTCGTTGCCAGCTATTCGCTGGATGAAAAAACCTACCGCGACATCGTGCAGAAAATCAGCCTGCGCAAGCAGAACGCGCTTTAACCTCAGGGAGCCAGAGAAATGAATCGTGATTTTAAAACGCTTATTGCGGCGATGAATGCAGAAGAGAAAGTGGCGCTGCTGACCGGCAGCGGGCTGTGGCGTACGGCGAGTCTACCGCAGCACGGCATCGACGATATTGTGATGACCGACGGTACCTACGGCGTGCGTTACAGCAGTGCGCAGATAGACGGTAACGAAAAATGGAGCATGGATGATTTCATCTCGGTGATCACCCAAACCGCCGACAAGGCTAACGCTGAAGAACCTGCGGCGAAAGGGGGCAGTGAAGCACTGTTCAGCGCCTCGCTGCCGGCCACCTGCTTCCCTAACGGCTCAAGCCTTGCCTGTAGCTGGGATATTGATCTGGTTTATCAGATGGGCCAGGCGCTGGGGCGTGAATGCCAGCATATGGGCGTGGGAATTTTACTGGGGCCGGGGATTAACATTCGCCGCACGCCGCTGGCGGGACGCGGTTACGAATACTACGCCGAAGATCCAGTGGTGAGCGGCGACATTGCCGCCGCGCTTATCAATGGCTTACAGGATGAAGGCGTGGGCGCCAGCCTGAAGCACTTTGCGGCCAACAACTCAGAATACCGCCGCACCGAAATGGACTCCATTATTGAAGAGCGCGCGCTGCGGGAAATCTATCTGGCGGGATTCCAGCGGGCGATTGCCAAATCGCAGCCGTGGACGGTGATGTCCTCCTATAACCGCCTCAACGGTGTGCAGACTTCACAGGACCCGTTCCTGTTAACGCAGGTGCTGCGCGATGAGTGGGGCTATGACGGCCTGGTGATGTCCGACTGGTATGGTATTAAAGATAGACCTGCGTCACTGCTGGCGGGGAACGATCTGGCGATGCCGGAAACTCGCCGCGATAAGCAGACGCTGCTGGCGGCCATCAACGCCGGTGAAGTGCCAATGGCGGTAGTCGATAGCGCCTGCCTGCGGATGTTGGCGTTGCTGGACAAAGTGCAGCGCAATCGCCGCCCAGAGACTCAGGCCGATTTTTCCGCGCATCACCGACTTTCACAGCAGTTGGCGGTAGAATCAATCGTTCTGCTGAAAAATGACGACAATCTTCTGCCGCTGCGTCCGGAAAAAACGCCGCGTATCGCCGTGCTGGGTAAACCGGCGCAGGAGCCGGTGATTCAGGGGTCCGGCTGTGCGACCACGGTGCCGTATCTGCTTGACCGTCCTCTGGATGAGATTTTCGACCTCGCTGGCGAAGCATTCAGCGTTAGCTGGGCCGTCGGCGCACCGGACGATCTGCAGAGCGATGAAGCCGCGCTGGCACAGGCGAAAGCGGTGGCCCAGGAGTCCGACGTGGCGGTGATCTTTGTTAGCACGGCGGTGGGTGAAGACGGTGAGAACGGCGACCGTCACGACCTGAATATTCTGGCGGTACATGAGCGGCTGATCCGCGAAGTGGCGTCGGTGCAGCCCAATGTGGTGGTGGTGCTGGCGAACAGCGACGCGGTGGTTATGCCATGGCTCGGTGAATGTAAAGCGCTGCTGGAAACCTTCTTTGCCGGGCAGGGGATGGGGCGCGCGGTGGCGGAAATTCTGTTCGGTCAGCGTAACCCAAGCGGCAAGCTGACGGTAACCGTACCTAACACCCTGGAAGAGACGCCGGCCTGGTTGAACTACCCTGGCGAAAACCTGCGCCATCACTACGGTGAAGGACTGTTTGTTGGCTATCGCTACTATGATAAACGCTGCCTGACGCCGCGCTTCCCGTTTGGATTTGGCTTAAGCTATACCCAATTTAGCTACAACAATCTGTCGCTATCGGTGGAGACTCTTGGTGCGGACGACACGCTCACGCTTACCTTTGATCTGAGTAACATTGGCGCGGTAGACGGCAAAGAGATTGTACAGCTGTACGTTTCTGCCCCAGAGGGCGAACTGATCCGTGAAGTCCGCGCACTGAAAGGGTTTGATAAAATAGCCCTCGCGGCGGGTGAGACCAAACGCGTCAGCCTGCAGTTACCGATTGCTGAACTGGCCTCCTACCATCCTGGCCTTGCGGATTGGGTGATAACACCGGGGAACTGGCAGGTCCATATTGGTGGTTCCTCCCGTGACCTGCCGCTGAACGCGACGTTTATGGTGGATTGCCCGGCCCGCTACGTGCCGCTGCGTGACGATAACTCGTTGCAGCAGCTGATCCAGCAGCCGAAAGCCTTTGCTCGCGTAGTGCAGTTGATTGCCGATAAAAGCCAGCTGCCACCGGAACAGGTACGAGAAAAGCTGATTCGGCTGGCCCCGGATCTGTTCTGCGGCCTGCTGATTGCGCTGACCGAGTTTCTGGCGCTGGACATCGACCGCGATGAGCTAAACGCCGTGTTGGCTGAACCCCAATAACGGCCCACAACAGGAGAGAGCGCGTGTTCCCATTTTCAGTGACGCATCCCCATCCGGCGACGCATACCGGGCGGCAGACGGCGAATAGCGGCTATGAGCTGATTGCTTTTGACGCGGAAAAGCTGAATGTGTTTGCCGCTGAGGTTCGCTACTGCGAGCCGCACTGGCATCCGGCACCGGAGCTGATTACGGTGCTGAACGGGCGTTTTTCTCTGACCGTCGGCCAGCAAAACGTGATGCTGCAACAGGGCGAGATGCTCTATATCAATGCCGAAGAAGTGCATGAACTGAACGTGGAGGAAGAGGGGAGCCAACTGGTCACGGTGCAGTTCTCTCCTGGACTTTTTGATGAGCTGCATCCCGCGCCGCTGCTGGAATGGCGCACACATCAACTAGCCATGAGTGCTGCCGACCGCGTGGTTTTCCAGCGGCTGACGGCGCTGCTGGAACGCATTATCGACAACCATGCGCCATTTCAGCGTATCGCCGCTATCTATCTGCTCCTGGATGCACTGGTGGCTGCCGGGCAGCCTATAGAGCGAGGTGAAAGTACGCTGCGGGAAGAAGCGATGATCAAAGCGGGGATTGAATATATTAATCAACACTTTGATCAACCGCTAACGCTCACTGATGTTGCTGAGCATTGCGGGATGAGCTATTCGTGGTTCTCCCGACTGTTTAAAAAAGTCAGCCGGCACAATTTTAAAGAGTATCTGACGCTGGTCAGGCTGAACAAAGCCCGCACGCTGCTGCGCGACACGCGCACGCCGATTACCGACATCAGCCACAGCTGCGGTTTTCAGGAGCACAAGCTGCTGATTGCCGCTTTTAATAAGTACTGCGGGCTGACGCCGACCGAGTATCGCAAACGCTTTATCTCGCGTCAGAATCTGACGGAGGTGGCACTGGCACAGGGTGAAGACTGCCTGTGCCTGCCGCTCAATCACCTGCTGCTTGACCGGCTCGCGGTCAGTAATCGATCCCAATCTGCGCTTTAATACCGGCTTCAAACGCGTGCTTCACCGGACGCAGTTCGCTGACCGTATCGGCGTACTCAAGAATATCCCGGTGGCAACCGCGGCCGGTAATGATCACCGTCTGATGATGCGGACGGTTTTTCAGCGCGGTTAATACCTCTTCTAACGGCAGATAGTCATACGCCACCATATAGGTCAGCTCATCGAGCAGCACCATATCCAGCGTGTCGTCGGCCAGCATTCGCCTGGCATGCTCCCAGACGGCGAGACAGGCTTCGGTATCGCTTTCCCGATTCTGGGTGTCCCAGGTAAAACCGGTAGCCATCACCTGAAACTCGACGCCGAGCGGTTCGAGCAGGTTACGCTCGCCGTTAGGCCAGGTGCCTTTAATAAACTGGATCACCCCAACGTTATGACCGTGGCCAACCGCGCGAGTGGCGGTACCGAAGGCGGCGGTGGTCTTGCCTTTACCGTTGCCGGTAAACACGATAACGATGCCACGGGTATCCTGGGCGGCGGCCACGCGGGCGGCAACGCGCTCTTTTACCCGTTGCTGGCGCTCGCGGTAACGTTCTTCACTCATTGTGCAATTCCTGGTTTACGCCCTGGCTGGGCATCAAAAGTCATGCCGGTTTTACGGCGGCTATCGTCACCCATCAGCCACAGATAGAGCGGCATAATATCGGCAGGGGTTTTTAGCTTTAACGCGTCTTCCGTTGGGAAGGCGCTGGCGCGCATTTTGGTGCGGGTCCCGCCGGGGTTAATACAGTTTACCCGCAGATGGCGATTTTTATACTCTTCTGCCAGCACCTGCATCATCCCTTCGGTGGCAAATTTCGATACCGCATAGGCGCCCCAGTTGGCGCGCCCCTCACGACCAACGCTTGATGAGGTAAAGACCAGCGAACCGGATTCTGCTTTTAACAGCAGCGGCAGCAGCGCCTGGGTGAGCATAAAGGTGCCGTTGACGTTGACTTGCATCACCTGCTGCCAGACGGCGGGGTCCTGCTGCTCCATCGGTACCACGTCGCCCAGAAGTCCGGCGTTGTGCAACACGCCGTCAAGATGCGGGTAATGGAGGCTAACTTGCTGAGCAATATGCTGGCAATCCTGTGGCGTACAGGTAAGCAGGTCGAGGGTAAACCAGCGGGCAGGCCGTAGACCTGCGAGGTCTATTTCTTGCGCAACTGCACGCAGTTTCTCATCGCTGCGGCCAAGCAAAATAACGCTGGCGCCGTAACGGGCGTAGGTGATAGCCGCTTCACGGCCGATACCATCGCTGGCACCGGTGACCAGAATGATACGGTTTTGCAACAAATCGAGCTGGGGTTGATAGTGCACGGTGACTCCTCTATGGCATTTGCCCGCCATATTTCATGTACTTTTCATGGCTTTTGGGCTTTATGCCTGAATCTTCGCCCTATTTCAATCGGCGCACGGGAGAGACAACGAGTAATTAACAATTTGCAATGATTTCATCAGCAAAAAAGTAATCTGGAATGCGCCTCGTGGCCTGATACTGCAGTCGAGACGTAGTGAGCGCGGTGTTGTACACTGAGCGGTAGATTCTGTGATTTTTGTACAAGGTGGATGTGTGGAATTACTTTTTCAATATGGTCTTTTTCTGGCGAAAATCGTCACCGTTGTTGTTGCCATTGCGGTGATTGCGGTGTTGATTGTCAACGTCACGCAGCGCAAACGTCAGCGCGGTGAGCTGCGAATCACCAACTTAAGCGAGCAGCACAAGGATATGCAGGAAGATTTAGCCGTGTCGCTGCTCGACGCGCCGCAGCAAAAGCTCTGGCATAAGACACAAAAGAAGAAGCTGAAGCTGGAAGCGAAAGCGGCCAAAGCCAAAGCGAAGCAGGGTGACACCACGGCGGCAACCAAACCGCGCGTTTGGGTTATTGACTTTAAAGGCAGTATGGATGCGCATGAAGTCTCCTCTCTGCGTGAAGAGATTACCGCTGTGCTGACCGTCGCCACGCCACAGGATCAGGTGGTCGTGCGTCTGGAAAGCCCTGGTGGCGTGGTTCACGGCTACGGCCTGGCGGCATCGCAGCTGCAGCGTATCCGCGATAAACAGATCCCGCTGACGGTAGCGGTCGATAAAGTGGCGGCCAGCGGCGGCTATATGATGGCCTGCGTGGCTGACAAAATTGTGGCAGCGCCGTTTGCGATTCTCGGGTCGATTGGCGTGGTGGCGCAGATCCCGAACCTTAACCGCTTCCTGAAAAATAAAGATATCGACGTTGAGTTGCACACCGCGGGCCAGTACAAACGTACGCTGACGCTGCTTGGTGAAAACACCGAAGAGGGGCGCCAGAAGTTTCGTGAAGAGCTGAACGAAACGCACCACCTGTTTAAAGATTTTGTGAAGCGGATGCGTCCGTCTCTGGACATCGATCAGGTTGCTACCGGTGAGCACTGGTACGGCACACAGGCGCAGGAAAAAGGGCTGGTTGATGAAGTGGGCACCAGTGATGAACTGCTGCTCGGCCTGATGGAAGGGCGTGACGTTTTCGGCGTGCGCTATGCACAGCGTAAGAAGATGATGGACCGGTTTACCGGAAGTGCGGCAGAAAGCGCCGACAAACTGATGATGCGCTGGTGGCAGCGCGGTCAGAAACCACTGCTGTAACGGTTCCTTTCTACTCTATACCTTTCTACTCTATGGCCCGGTAAACCAGGTTTACCGGGCCATATCAGACTGCTCAGGCGCGAGCCCTACGTTCAGTCAACCAGGTGATACTTTTCAGACAGCTGGTGGGCGAGATACTTGAACATATTAAACACCGCCGTGCTTTTCGGCGTCGGCAGGCCCTGTTCATCCAGGTAATATTCACCGCTGAAGACCAGCACGCCGTTGCGCTGTTCCACGCCGGTGGCTTCAATACCCGCCATAGTATCTTCATGCTCACGAATGAGGCGGTTTGCTTCAATAAGCAGTGTCTGACGATCGATAGGTTGGCTATTATTTGACATATTCAACTCCTCAAAATTCCTGCGCTAGTCTACGCCGGGCGCCGTCTTCGGGCAAATATTCCCGACGTTTACCAGGGACAAGCATTTTACCTCAGAGTTGGCATGATTGGTGTTTGCATGCTAATAAAGTTGCGTAACGAATTTTATCAGGTACAGTGTGACGCTTTCGGCGATCTGGCAACAGATTTGCTTGACATTCGACCAAATATTCTTCGTGCTATAGACCCTGGCGAAAAAAAGTCTGTAAACTCAGCTACCTGGCTACTTGTCTCAAAAGCCAGTCGGTAAAGGGTTGATATTCATTGGGATTGCCGCAACATACAAGGCTTGTCGCCAGTGGAATGTGGAACATGTGCGATGTATTCCTGGAAGAATCAAATTAGGTAAGGTGAATATGGGTAAAGCTCTCGTTATCGTTGAGTCCCCGGCAAAAGCCAAAACGATCAATAAGTATCTGGGTAATGACTACGTGGTTAAGTCCAGCGTCGGTCATATCCGCGATTTGCCGACAAGTGGCTCAGCCGCCAAAAAGAGCGCTGACTCTACCTCCACCAAAACGGCCAAAAAGCCTAAAAAGGATGAACGAGGCGCGCTGGTTAACCGCATGGGCGTCGACCCATGGCATGACTGGGCGGCACACTATGAAGTGCTGCCTGGCAAAGAAAAGGTAGTATCGGAACTCAAACAGTTGGCAGAAAAAGCCGACCACATCTATCTCGCAACTGACCTTGACCGCGAAGGGGAGGCCATTGCATGGCACCTGCGGGAAGTGATCGGTGGTGATGAATCACGCTATAGCCGCGTGGTGTTTAACGAAATTACGAAAAATGCGATCCGTCAGGCGTTCGAAAAGCCGGGTGAGCTGAATATCGACCGTGTTAACGCTCAGCAGGCGCGACGCTTTATGGACCGCGTGGTGGGCTACATGGTCTCGCCGCTGCTGTGGAAAAAGATCGCCCGCGGTTTGTCCGCCGGTCGCGTTCAGTCCGTAGCGGTTCGTCTGGTGGTAGAACGCGAACGCGAGATTAAAGCGTTTGTGCCGGAAGAGTTCTGGGAAATTGACGCCAGCACGACCACGCCGGGTGGCGATGCGCTGCCGCTGGAAGTGACCCACCAGGGTGACAAGCCGTTCCGTCCGGTTAGCCGTGACGAAACGATGGCGGCGGTCAGTCTGCTGGAAAAAGCCAGCTACAGCGTCCTTGAGCGTGAAGATAAGCCAACCAGCAGCAAGCCTGGCGCGCCGTTTATTACCTCCACGCTGCAGCAGGCGGCAAGCACCCGTCTGGGCTTTGGCGTGAAGAAAACCATGATGATGGCGCAGCGTCTGTATGAAGCGGGCTACATCACCTACATGCGTACCGACTCCACCAACCTGAGTCAGGATGCGGTAAACATGGTTCGCGACTATATCGGCGATAACTTCGGCAAAAAATACCTGCCGGAGAACCCGAATCAGTACACCAGCAAAGAAAACTCGCAGGAAGCGCACGAAGCGATTCGTCCTTCCGATGTTTCCGTTCAGGCGGAAGCGCTGAAAGATATGGAAGCGGACGCGCAGAAGCTGTATCAGCTGATCTGGCGTCAGTTCGTGGCCTGTCAGATGACGCCAGCGCAGTACGATTCCACCACGCTGACCGTGAAAGCGGGTGATTTCAAACTCAAAGCGCGTGGTCGTACCCTGCGTTTTGACGGCTGGACAAAAGTGATGCCTGCGCTGCGTAAAGGCGATGAAGACCGCACGTTGCCGATGGTTAACCAGGGCGATAAGCTGAGCCTGGTTGAACTGACCCCGGCACAGCACTTCACCAAACCGCCAGCTCGCTTTAGCGAAGCCTCGCTGGTTAAAGAGCTGGAAAAACGCGGCATCGGTCGCCCGTCCACCTATGCGTCGATCATCTCGACCATTCAGGACCGTGGCTATGTGCGTACCGAAAACCGTCGTTTCTACGCGGAAAAAATGGGCGAGATCGTCACCGATCGTCTGGAAGAAAACTTCCGCGAGCTGATGAACTACGACTTTACCGCGCAGATGGAAGATCACCTCGACCGCGTGGCAAACCACGAAGCCGAGTGGAAGCAGGTGCTGGATCTGTTCTTTGGTGATTTCACCAAGCAGCTGGAAACCGCTGAGAAAGCGCCAGAAGAGGGCGGCATGCAGCCGAACCAGATGGTGTTGACCAGCATCGACTGCCCGACCTGCGGTCGTAAAATGGGTATCCGTACCGCCAGCACCGGCGTGTTCCTCGGCTGTTCCGGCTATGCGCTGTCGCCGAAAGAACGCTGCAAAACCACCATTAACCTGGTGCCGGAAAACGAAGTGCTGAACGTGCTGGAAGGCGATGACGCGGAAACCAACGCGCTGCGCGCCAAACGTCGTTGCCAGAAATGCGGCACGGCGATGGACAGCTACCTGATCGATCCAAAGCGTAAGCTGCACGTTTGTGGTAATAACCCGACCTGCGACGGCTACGAGATTGAAGAGGGCGAGTTCCGCATCAAGGGCTATGACGGCCCAATCGTTGAGTGCGAAAAATGTGGTTCTGAAATGCACCTGAAGATGGGGCGTTTTGGTAAATACATGGCCTGTACCAACGAAGAGTGTAAGAACACGCGTAAGATCCTGCGTAGCGGTGAAGTGGCGCCGCCGAAGGAAGATCCGGTTCCGCTGCCGGAGTTGCCGTGCGAGAAGTCTGACGCCTATTTCGTGCTGCGTGACGGTGCAGCTGGGGTATTCCTGGCGGCCAACACCTTCCCGAAATCACGTGAAACTCGCGCACCGCTGGTAGAAGAACTGTTCCGCTTCCGTGACCGTCTGCCGGAAAAACTGCGTTATCTGGCCGACGCGCCTCAGCAGGACCCGGCGGGCAACAAAACGATGGTTCGTTTTAGCCGTAAAACCAAACAGCAGTACGTCGCTTCTGAGAAAGAAGGCAAGGCGACCGGCTGGTCAGCGTTCTTCGTTGACGGTAAATGGGTTGAAGCGAAAAAGTAGCGTTTTTTGCCAATAGCATCACAAAGGGCCGCATTTGCGGCCCTTTTTTATAACCTCGTTATTATTTTTTGTTTCCATCTATACACACTTGCTATAAATGATATAGTGGTTATAGCCAATGCATTTCTTATGATTAAATCGTCTTTATGACCGATTCCTGAGCGCAGACTGGATACAACCGCATGAAATTACAGCAACTCCGCTATATCGTTGAGGTGGTCAATCATAACCTTAACGTCTCCTCCACCGCTGAAGGTCTGTATACCTCGCAGCCGGGTATCAGTAAGCAGGTCAGAATGCTGGAGGATGAGCTGGGGATTCAGATTTTTGCCCGTAGCGGTAAGCATCTGACGCAGGTTACGCCAGCGGGCCAGGAAATCATCCGTATCGCGCGTGAAGTGTTGTCGAAAGTGGATGCGATTAAGTCCGTTGCCGGTGAGCATACCTGGCCTGATAAAGGCTCGCTGTACGTGGCGACGACCCACACCCAGGCACGCTATGCGCTGCCGGGCGTGATTAAAGGCTTTATTGAGCGTTACCCGCGCGTATCGCTGCATATGCATCAAGGGTCGCCTACGCAAATTGCCGAAGCGGTCTCTAAAGGGAATGCCGACTTTGCCATCGCGACCGAAGCGCTGCATCTGTATGACGATCTGGTGATGCTGCCGTGCTATCACTGGAACCGCTCGATTGTCGTCACGCCGGAGCATCCGCTGGCCTCCAAAACTTCCGTGACTATTGAAGAACTGGCGCAGTATCCGCTGGTCACCTACACCTTTGGTTTTACCGGGCGCTCTGAACTGGACACCGCTTTTAACCGCGCCGGTCTGACGCCGCGTATCGTCTTTACTGCTACCGACGCCGATGTGATTAAAACCTACGTGCGTCTGGGATTAGGGGTAGGGGTGATCGCCAGCATGGCCGTCGATCCTGTCTCTGACCCGGATCTGGTTAAGCTGGATGCCGAAGGTATTTTCAGCCACAGCACCACCAAAATTGGCTTCCGCCGCAGCACCTTCCTGCGTAGCTATATGTATGATTTTATTCAGCGATTTGCCCCACATCTGACGCGTGATGTGGTCGATACCGCCGTAGCGCTGCGCTCGAATGAAGACATTGAAGCTATGTTTAAAGATATTAAGCTGCCGGAAAAATAAGCCTGATTTAATTTTCCGCCTCTTCCCGAAAGAGGCGGAAGCGCTTATATCCTTGCTCCACCACTCCTCATCCCGCAATATCCTGACTAAGAATTGTTTCTATTACTAATGACGTAGCAAAAGTAGAAATAAATTTAGGGTTAGGCAAACTTCTCTTTTCAAATATCTCATTGAGCTCAAAAGATTAAATTAATCTCCATGTAATATTCGTAAAACCTCTGGATTTTTGCTTAAAATTTACTTAGGATTTATCTCAACGATGATTAGTTGTAACAATTGATTGGTGTGAAAATGATAAGTAATATCGATTGTGAGAGGGCAGTAATGGTGTCAGAAAATAACGGTTCTGGTGTGAAACGCAAAGCCTGGCTGAGCGTATTCCTGGGCTCTGCGCTGTTCTGGGTCGCGGTAGCGCTGCTGGTCTGGAAAATCTGGGGCTAACCGTGCTCACGTCTGAACGCGTCAAGCCGGTTAAGCCTACAGTGCCGGTAGAAAAAAAACCGCAAGATGACAAAAATAGTAAGGTCAATATTCCTGATGAATGGAATCTGACCCGCGACCAAAAAGAGTTTATCGATCTCTTCAATCAGAATGAGAATAAGAAACAATAACCTTATGGTTGTTTTTTACTTTCATTTTCACGCCACCAAACGAAATAAATCCTTTTCCTGCTATTAATTCCATTCGGATGTTATTCTTAATAACCCATTGATTGGATTTATCAATCCGAGCCCTTTTCCAGCGTTTTCCCCTGATTGTGTTATCTTTTATATACACGTCATCCTTCGAGTTGCGTCTGCGTTGGCTGCGTTCACTCACCTCAGTCACGTACTTGTGTACGCTCCTGAGGGCCGCCTTGATGCAACTCGAATGATTTAGTGTAAGGACCATGAGGAGTGTCAGAGTACTGCAATTCCCGCCATTTAAGGAGGAGCTATGTCGTCAACACTACGAAAGACCTGCAAGGATACACTACAGGTCGATAATAAAACCTACCGTTACTACAGCCTGCCGCTGGCTGCTAAGACCCTGGGTGACATCACCCGCCTGCCTAAATCACTTAAAGTTCTCCTGGAAAACCTGCTTCGTTGGCAGGATGGCGATTCGGTCACCGCTGAGGATATTCAGGCGCTGGCGGGGTGGCTTGAACAGGCCCACGCCGATCGTGAAATTGCCTATCGTCCCGCCCGCGTCCTGATGCAGGACTTTACCGGCGTTCCGGCGGTGGTCGATCTTGCTGCCATGCGCGAAGCGGTAAAACGCCTCGGCGGGGATACCCGCAAAGTGAACCCGCTGTCGCCCGTTGACCTGGTCATTGACCACTCGGTAACGGTGGACCGTTTTGGCGATGACGAGGCGTTTGATGAGAACGTGCGTCTGGAGATGTCCCGCAACCACGAGCGTTACACCTTTTTGCGCTGGGGCCAGCAGGCTTTCAGCCAGTTCCGCGTGGTGCCGCCGGGAACCGGGATCTGCCACCAGGTAAACCTGGAATATCTGGGGCGCGCAGTATGGAGCGAGCAGCAGGGCGATGAATGGGTGGCCTATCCCGACACCCTGGTCGGGACCGATTCGCATACGACGATGATTAATGGCCTCGGCGTGCTGGGCTGGGGCGTGGGCGGTATTGAGGCGGAAGCCGCAATGCTGGGGCAGCCGGTATCCATGCTCATTCCTGACGTGGTTGGCTTTAAGCTCAGCGGCAAGTTGCGTGAAGGGATCACCGCCACTGACCTGGTGCTGACGGTCACGCAGATGCTGCGTAAGCTTGGCGTGGTGGGTAAATTTGTCGAGTTTTACGGTGACGGGCTGGATTCTCTCCCGCTGGCTGACCGAGCCACGATTGCCAATATGGCGCCGGAATACGGCGCAACCTGCGGCTTCTTCCCGATTGATGACATTACCCTGTCGTATATGCGCCTCAGCGGGCGCAGCGACGAACAGGTAGCGCTGGTTGAGGCCTATGCGAAAGCGCAGGGGATGTGGCGACGCAAGGGCGATGAACCGGTCTTTAGCCAGACGCTGGCGCTGGATATGAACGACGTTGAAGCCAGCCTTGCTGGGCCGAAACGCCCGCAGGATCGCGTTGCGTTGGCTCAGGTGCCGCAGGCGTTTAATGCCACCACCGAGCTGGCGGTAAATCAGGGCTCGTCGGGGAAAAATGCCGTCGACTTTACGCTGAACGGCGAAACGCATGCGCTACCTGAAGGGGCGGTAGTGATCGCCGCGATTACCTCTTGTACCAACACCTCGAACCCCAGCGTGCTGATGGCCGCCGGCCTGCTGGCGAAAAAAGCCGTAGCGCTGGGCTTGCAGCCAAAAGCGTGGGTCAAAGCCTCGCTGGCTCCGGGCTCGAAGGTGGTCTCTGACTATCTGGCCCACGCGGGCCTCACTCCTTATCTCGACCAGCTTGGTTTTAACCTCGTCGGCTATGGCTGTACCACCTGTATCGGTAACTCCGGCCCGCTGCCGGATCCGATTGAGAATGCCATCAAACAGGGCGATCTGACGGTTGGCGCGGTGCTCTCCGGTAACCGTAACTTTGAGGGCCGTATTCACCCACTGGTGAAAACCAACTGGCTGGCCTCGCCGCCGCTGGTGGTGGCCTACGCGCTGGCCGGGAATATGCGGGTGGATCTTACCCACGATCCGCTGGGTCAGGACAGCAAGGGGAACCCGATTTACCTGAAAGATATCTGGCCGAGCAGCGCCGAGATAGCCGAAGCGGTGCAGCAGGTCTCTACCGGGATGTTCCACAAAGAATACGCGGCGGTCTTTGCCGGAACGCCGGAATGGCAGGCGATCGATATTCCCGCTTCCGACACTTACCAATGGCAGGATGATTCCACCTATATCCGACAGTCGCCGTTCTTTGATGAAATGGGCGTGACGCCCGATCCGGTGCAGGATATCCATGGCGCACGCGTGCTGGCGATGCTGGGGGACTCCGTCACCACCGACCATATCTCGCCGGCTGGCAGTATTAAGGCCGACAGCCCGGCAGGCCGCTACCTGCAGGACAATGGCGTTGCCAGCCGAGATTTTAACTCCTACGGTTCCCGTCGCGGTAACCACCTGGTGATGATGCGCGGCACCTTTGCCAATATCCGTATTCGCAATGAAATGGTACCCGGCGTGGAAGGGGGCATGACGCGCCAGCTCCCGGGCGATAAGGTGATGTCGATTTACGATGCCGCGATGGCCTATCAGCAGCAGGGGACGCCACTGGCGGTGATCGCCGGGAAAGAGTACGGTTCCGGCTCCAGTCGCGACTGGGCGGCAAAAGGGCCACGCCTGCTGGGCGTTAGGGTGGTCATCGCCGAATCGTTCGAACGTATTCACCGATCGAACCTGATTGGCATGGGCATTCTGCCGCTGGAGTTTCCGCAGGGGGAAGATCGTAAAACGCTGAAGCTAACCGGTGAAGAGTTGATTGATATCGCCGGGCTGCAGCAGTTGAAGCCGGGGGCGACCATTCCGGTGCTGATCACCCGACCAGACGGGCAGCAGCAAACGCTGGCGTGTCGTTGCCGTATTGATACGGCAACGGAGCTAACCTACTACCAAAACGATGGCATTCTGCACTACGTCATTCGTAACATGCTGGGCTAAAAAAAGGGGCCGATTTCTGGCCCCAAAACGGACGACGGCAATAACAGAAGCAAAGATAACGAGAGTGGCACGTTGAACAGAAACCCGCCTCTCACCCCCATCAGGTGTGAGAGGTTTTATGCTTATTTAAAGGTGTAGACCACCCCCATACGCAGACGGAACTGACGTTCGGTAGAGCGGGATGAACGGCCAATGTCGCCAAAGGTGACGTACGGTTTCCACTCTTTTTTGTCCCCGAGGGTGTAGTCGAACTGCCACTCCTGTTCGTAGTCATAATGTTGGTTTCCCCACAGTACCTCGTCGCCATGCTTATAGATAAATTTGTAGGTCGTGGAGAAACGGTCGAGGGTGTAGCGAAGATAGAGATCGCCACGGTTTACGGTACGGTGTTTATTGGTGCTACAGGATTTATCCCCGTTATATCCGCAGTCAGGGTCGTTGGCATAATCGGTCATTTCAAAACGGTACATCCCGCCGACTGCCCAATTTTCATTAAACGTATACCATGGTACAAAACCAAATTTCCATTCCGTTCTTTCATTGTTAAATTCTGGCTGAATTAATGGCGCAATCTTGAAATTACCGAAGGTAAATGATTTCGATAGCGTTAATTCTACGGCGTTAATAACCGGGTCGTTATACCATTTATCCTGTGGATCATCGCCACCGGTTTTGTATTTGGTTTCAATCGCAAAATTGTAATTGTCCGGCAGCGCTGCAGACATGTTCAGCTTGTCGTAGTGGGTACGGTCGCGGACGCGATACTCATGCCGGTAATCAAGGCTGAGTGAGCGGATCGGAGAGGTATATTCTTCAGCCAGCACAACGTTGCTGGTTAATAAGACGCAACCTGCTATAAGGTATTTACCAGATAACATAACAATTCTTCCCTCATTATTGTTTGAATAATGCATTGCACAATGCACTCGGTTTATCCTGCGAGAGTCTTTCTATGTGTTAATTGCCACTGCTGGCAAGTTTTCGCTAAATAAACGCACGTAGTTAAGCATCCGCTGCGACGTTAAAACCTTTATAAAATCACCAACTATTATTATTTTTTGTCGGGAAAGCTAAGAAAGATATTTGTCGTGTTAAGAATGTGAGCATGGCTGAAATTATTCATGATAACGCTGAAACCTTCGTTATTGCGTCATCCGGTAACGGGCTTTGTCATTATTTCAAAGGTTATTACCGGTACGCCTCGGCATGCTGTGAGCTGAACCTGTCAGCTCACACTGATGGGGGAATTTGCATCCTGAGATGCCTTTGAACTGACCCGACAACTCCTGACATTGAGGACACTATGGCAAAGGGTGATGTCACTCCACTGACGTTTACATCTGAAATTGACCCCGTCACACACGTTCGCGTGGTCCGGCTAACCCCGCGGGGTCGTATTTTTCACCGCAACTACTTCTATCAGAAGTGCTTCCTGCAGAGGGGCACGCAGCTGCTGATTGGCGGCGTCGATGATGGCAACTGGAACTACTGGCTGCTGGATCTGCAACAGCATACCCTGCGTCAACTGACGGAAGGGCCGGGTGACAACAGCTTTGATGGCTTTATCACCGAAGATGACAGTGCCCTGATCTTTATGCGTCACAACCGCCATATTGTGAGGGTTGAGTTGGACACTCTACGTGAAGAGGTGCTCTACGAGTTGCCCGCACAGTGGGTCAGCACCAGCGCCTGGGCACCGGACAGCACTGGCAGCAAGATGATCGGCATGTCGCTGTCAGCGGATACCTGGATCCCGCTGAACGACTGGAATGATTTCCAACGGCAGTATCACCTGAACCCGGCCACCCGCTGCGAGGTTATCGATCTTGCCACCGGGCATTCGGAGGTGCTGTTTGAAGAGCCGCGCTGGCTAGGCCACCCCGGTTTTCGTCCGAATGACACCAATACCATCATGTACTGTCATGAAGGGCCGCATGACCTGATTCGCAACCGCATCTGGCTGTACGATCGCCAGACCGGCCTCCCGGCACCGGTTAGCCAGCCTGAAGCCGAAACCTTTACCCATGAATTCTGGGTGCCTGACGGTTCGCGCATTGTTTTCGTCTCGCTGAATAAAGAGACGCATCAGCGCCATATCTGCCAGACGCCGGCCGGCAGCGCGCAGAGCGAGAAGGTGATGGAAATGCCTGCCTGTTCGCACCTGATGAGTAACTACGACGGATCGCTACTGGTTGGCGACGGCTGCGGTACGCCGGTTGATTTAACCGATGAGGGCGGCTACACGGCGTTAACCGACCCGTGGCTCTACCTGTTTGAGCCTGACCAAAAGCAGACGCGAAAAATTACCCGTCACGACACCTCCTGGCGCGTCATCGACGGCCAGTGCCAGGCGAGCCACCCGCACCCCTCTTTTAGCCCGGATTTAAGCCACGTGCTCTACACCTCTGACCGCGATGGCCTGCCCGCCGTCTATCTGGCGGATATTGCCCCTTTACTGAAAGGAAGCTCGAAATGAAAAAGATTGCCTTCTCGTTAATGCTCGCCTGTAGCGGCATGCTGTGCACGGCCCCGGCGTTTGCGGACGACAGCGACACGGTGACGTTGCGCGTGGCCTGGTGGGGCGCAAACTCCCGCCACCAGAACACCCTGAAAACCATTCGCGCCTTTGAGCAGGCGCATCCGAATATCAAGGTGAAAGCGGAGTACACCGGCTGGGATGGTTTTGTATCACGTCTTTCCACGCAGATTGCCGGAAAGAATGAACCGGATGTGATGCAACTCGACTGGAGCTGGATTCAGGTGTTCTCACGCTCGGGCAACGGCTTTTACGACCTCAACCAGCTGAGCAAAGAGGTGGGGCTGGATAACTATGCGGGCAAGCTCGGCACCGTAACCGTCAATGGCAAAGTGCAGGGGCTGCCGGTGTCGCTGGTGGCGCCCATTCTTTACTACAACACGGAAACCTGGAAGAAGGCTGGGTTGGCTTACCCAAAAACCTGGGATGAACTCTTTGCCGCCGGACACGTGTTTAAACAGAAGCTCGGCGATAACTACTACCCGGCGATCGTTACCACCTCAATGGAACTTATTAACTCGTGGATGGTGCAGAAGTACAACCAGCCGATGCTTAATGAAAAAGGCGAGTTCACCTACAGCGAAGCCCAGTGGCTGGAGTTTGTGCAGCTCTACCAGAAACTGGTTGCCGAGCATGTTCTGCCAAGCCAGAAGTACATTCAATCTTTTGGCAAAGCACAGCCGTTTGAGATGAAACCGTGGATCAACGGCGAATTTGGCGGCTCGAACCTGATGAGCTCAGCGGTTGCCAAATATGAAGATACCCTGACGCCGCCGGCGAAGCTGGAAGTGGGGCCCTATCCGCTGCTACCGGGAGCAAAAGACGCAGGCTTATTTATCAAGCCATCGATGATCTTTGCCATCAGCCGTAACACGCAGCACCCGAAAGAGGCGGCGATGCTGCTTGATTTTATGGTCAACCAGCCGGAAGGGGTGCAGCTAATGGGGCTGGAACGGGGCTTCCCGGTCAGCAAAGCGGCGGCGGACTTCGTGGTGAAAACCAATATGGCGCAGCCAAACGACCCGGTGATCACCGGCCTGAAGCTGGTGGAAAGCATGCCGTCGGATAACGTCTACGTCTCGCCGTACTTCAAAAACCCGGAGATCGAACAGTATTGGCTGGATCTCACCCAGCGGATCGACTACGGCAAAATCAGCGCTGAAGATGCAGCAAAAGAGTTTGAACGCACGGCGAAGCGCGCGCTGCGTAAACATGCACCGACGAAGTAAGGGGAGTTCATGGAGAGGAAACAACTGCAGTTTAGCGCTGATGAAACGGTGCTGATGACCGAAAAGCTGATCGATGCGCTGGTGAATATTCGCGACGAAAACGGCGCATTCCTGATGACGCTGGCCGACGGGCGCGTGGTTG
This sequence comes from Kluyvera sp. 142486, assembly GCF_046569695.1. NCBI lineage: Bacteria > Pseudomonadati > Pseudomonadota > Gammaproteobacteria > Enterobacterales > Enterobacteriaceae > Kluyvera > Kluyvera sp. 142486. Next base: position 75,081 of record NZ_JBKHUI010000010.1, on the reverse strand, counting down.
ACACCAAAGGCTGGGGCGGCTGGGAATGGACCCACGGCGTGGGGCTGTACGGGCTCTGGCAGTACTGGCAGCAAACCCGCGACCCGCGCTGGCTGGCGATTATCGAACAGTGGTTTACGGACCGTTTCCGTGAAGGTACGCCAACCAAAAACGTCAATACCATGGCGCCAATGCTGACGCTGGCCTCAGTGTATGAAGAGAACGGCTACACGCCGTGGAAGCGCTATATCGAATGCTGGGCTAACTGGGTGATGTACGAGATGCCGCGCACCGAGCTGGGTGGGCTGCAGCATATGACCTTTAACTATGCGCACCATCAGCAGCTGTGGGATGACACGCTGATGATGAGCGTGATGCCGCTGGCGAAAGCGGGCCTGGTGCTGAATCGCCCGGAATGGGTTGAGGAGGCCAAACGGCAGTTCCTGCTGCACTCGCAGTATCTGTGCGATGCGCCAACGGGGCTGTGGTACCACGGCTGGAATTTCGAAGGCCGACATCACTATGCCAAAGCGCTGTGGGGGCGCGGCAATAGCTGGGTGACGGTGGCGATCCCTGACTTTATCGAGATGCTTGACCTCCCGCAGGGCGACCCGGTGCGCGAGTTCTTGTTAGGGCAGCTTTCGCGTCAGGTCGCCGCGCTGGCGGAGCGTCAGGATAAAGAGAGCGGGCTTTGGCATACGCTGCTGGACGATCCTACCTCCTACCTGGAATCTTCCGCCTCAGCAGGTTTTGCCTACGGCATTCTGAAGGCCGTGCGTAAGCGTTATATCGATAAACGCTTCCTGGCGACCGGGGTGGCGGCGGCAGAAGGGGTTATGCGCCAGATTACCCCGCAGGGCGAGTTGGCAAACGTCTCCTTCGGTACCGGAATGGGCAAAGATCTTGACTACTACCGCAATATCGAACGCACCTCTATGCCATACGGGCAGGCAATGGCGATGCTGGCGCTGATCGAGTATCAGAATCTGTTTATCTAAGCCGCAACGGCTCCTGGTCTCAGGACTGGAGAGCCGTACGGTGGTTTATCAGCGGGAACAGCCCGTACTTGCGTACCGTGCGCGGCGGCATGCCGAAAAAGAGTTTGAAGCGATGGGAGAAGTAGTTGCTGTCGTTAAAACCGCACAGGTAGGCGATATCGGTAATGGACTGCTCCGAAGTGACTAACAGATTCATCGCATGGCATAAGCGGACGTGGGTGATGTAATCATTGGGCGTCAGGGCGGTAATCGATTGAACTTTTCGCTCCAGCATCCGTTTTTGGATATTAAATTTTTGTGCCAGATAATCAATGCTCAATTGATCATTTGCATAATTGTGATGCAAATAATTTAGCAAATAGATAATTGAATCTTCCTTGGCACAGCGATGCGCGGTTTGACTCACATGACCACGCTGTAAAAATACAGCGAGTTGCGTAAATAACGTTTCCAGCATAATGGAACGCCAGGCTAAATCTTTGTTTAATTCTTCGTTTAATAGGTTGGTATAAAATGCACTATGTACGATGGTTTGATGGGTGGCCATAAATTGTTTATTTGGCGCGAAGTCAGCTATCAACGTCAGCAGCGTCTCGGTGAGAAAATCCGGATGAATGAGAATATTGAGCAGCGACAGTTTTTCAACCTTCTCAAAATAATGCTCTTCATTCGGCGAGACGATAAATACCGAGCCACAGCTGATAGGCCACGAGATCCCGTCAATGACGTGCATCCCACTGCCGGATGAGACGCAGACCATTTCGTAAAAATCATGGGCATGCAGCGGACAGACATCCTGGTCAGCGATGTGCTTAATCATCAGTGACGCATTTTCAGGGAAATAGGTGGCATGACGACGTAAAGCCATAACAATTGCCTTCAGAAGAGAGATTATTTTCCGACTATAGGTTTTAATCTTTAAAAAATGAAATGTTTTTTCATTATTCTGCTGGAGTTCACAGCTAAAATTAATCAAATAATATTAAATGTGATAAAGATCACTGTGCGAACCGTTAACGCGGCATCGTTGCGTAAGATGTCTTTATTATATTAGAGGAATCTATGAACGAGAATAAGTTATTAGGGCTGGCATGGATCTCACCGTACATAATAGGGTTGGTGGTGTTTACCGCCTTTCCCTTTATTTCATCTTTTTTATTGAGTTTTACTCAATACGATTTAATGAGTCCGCCGGAATTTAACGGCATTGAAAACTATCGCTACATGCTGACGGAAGACCCTCTATTCTGGAAATCCATGGCGGTGACCTTTGTCTACGTATTCCTGACCATTCCCGTCAAGCTAGCGTTTGCGCTGGGCATTGCCTTCGTACTCAATTTCAAACTGCGGGGCATCGGTTTCTTTCGCACCGCGTACTACATCCCGTCGATTCTCGGCAGTTCGGTAGCCATTGCGGTTTTATGGCGAGCGCTGTTTGCCATCGACGGCCTGTTCAACAGCATGCTGGGGGCGATCGGTGTCGATCCGATCAACTGGCTGGGTGAACCCTCGCTGGCGCTGATTTCCGTTACGCTGCTGCGCGTCTGGCAATTTGGCTCGGCGATGGTCATCTTCCTCGCGGCGCTGCAAAACGTCCCGCAGTCGCAGTATGAAGCGGCGATGATTGACGGCGCGTCGAAATGGCAGATGTTCCTTAAGGTGACGGTACCGCTGATTACGCCGGTAATCTTCTTTAACTTCATCATGCAAACCAGCGGCACTTTCCAGGAATTTACCGGGCCGTACGTGATTACCGGCGGGGGGCCGACTTACTACACCTACCTGTTCTCGCTCTACATCTACGATACCGCATTTAAATATTTTGATATGGGTTACGGCGCTGCGCTGGCGTGGGTTCTGTTCCTGGTGGTGGCTGCCTTTGCCGCCGTGGCTTTCAAATCATCGAAATACTGGGTTTTCTACTCCGCCGATAAGGGAGGCAAAAATGGCTGATCTGCACACCATGTCCGTGACCGAGCAGGAGGCCGCACGTGAAGTGGCGCGCACGCTGCGCCGCGAAAAAGTGAGTCGGTCGCTGCGTTATACCATTCTGCTGGTGGTCGGGCTGATGATGCTCTACCCGCTGGCGTGGATGTTCTCAGCATCGTTTAAGCCGAACCATGAAATCTTCACCACCCTCAATCTCTGGCCGGTCCATGCCACCTGGGATGGGTTTATCAACGGCTGGAAAACGGGAACGGAATACGACTTCGGTCATTACATGATTAACACCTTCAAATATGTGATTCCGAAGGTGATTCTGACCATTGTCTCTTCGACCATCGTGGCCTACGGCTTTGCCCGCTTCGAGATCCCATGGAAGACATTCTGGTTTGCGACGCTGATTGCCACCATGCTGCTGCCGAGCACCGTGCTGCTGATCCCGCAGTACCTGATGTTCCGCGAAATGGGCATGCTCAACAGCTATCTGCCACTGTATCTGCCGACGGCGTTTGCTACCCAAGGCTTCTTCGTCTTTATGCTGATTCAGTTCCTGCGCGGCGTGCCGCGTGACATGGAAGAGGCGGCGCAGATTGACGGCTGTAACTCCTGGCAGGTGCTGTGGTACGTGGTGGTGCCGATCCTCAAACCGGCGATTATTTCGGTAGCACTGTTCCAGTTTATGTGGTCGATGAACGACTTTATCGGCCCGTTGATCTACGTCTACAGCGTGGACAAATATCCAATTGCCCTGGCGCTCAAAATGTCCATCGACGTGACCGAAGGTGCGCCGTGGAACGAAATTCTGGCAATGGCGAGCATCTCGATTCTGCCGTCAATCATTGTCTTCTTCCTGGCGCAGCGCTACTTCGTCCAGGGTGTCTCCAGCAGCGGAATTAAAGGTTAAGAGGGAACTATCATGGCTGAAGTGATTTTCAACAAACTGGAAAAAGTGTACTCCAACGGCTTCAAAGCGGTACATGGTATCGACCTCAAGATTGCGGAAGGGGAGTTTATGGTGATTGTCGGCCCGTCCGGCTGCGCCAAATCGACCACCCTACGCATGCTGGCGGGGCTGGAAACCATCAGCGGTGGGGAGGTGCGCATTGGCGAGAAGATAGTCAACAACCTGCCGCCAAAAGAGCGCGGGATTGCGATGGTGTTCCAGAACTATGCGCTTTATCCGCACATGACGGTGCGCGAAAACCTGGCGTTTGGCCTGAAGCTGAGCAAGCTGCCGAAAGCGCAGATTGCCGCACAGGTGAACGAAGCAGCGAAAATTCTTGAACTGGAGGATTTACTCGACCGTCTGCCGCGCCAGCTCTCCGGCGGCCAGGCGCAGCGCGTGGCGGTGGGCCGCGCGATTGTAAAAAAGCCGGACGTGTTCCTGTTCGATGAACCGCTGTCGAACCTCGATGCCAAGCTGCGCGCTTCAATGCGTATTCGTATCTCCGATCTGCATAAATCGCTCAAACGTTCCGGGAAACCGGCGACTACCGTCTACGTTACCCACGACCAGACCGAAGCGATGACCATGGGCGACCGTATCTGCGTGATGAAACTTGGCCATATTATGCAGGTCGATACGCCGGATAATCTCTATCACTATCCGCAAAATATGTTCGTGGCCGGGTTTATTGGCGCGCCGGAGATGAACATCAAACCGGCCAGCCTCGTGCGTAAAGACGATGGGCTGCACATCACCGTCGGCCACGACACGCTGCCGCTTAACGCGCAGCAGCAGGAGAAGGTGGCGCACTACGTCGATAAAGCGGTCTGCTTCGGAATTCGCCCCGAGTACGTTCACGTCTCAACGCAGCCGTTTGCTGAAGGCGGTGGTCGGGGTACGCTTATCCGCGTTGAGAATATGGGCCACGAGTTCTTTCTTTACATGCAGGTGGGTGAGTTTGAACTGACGGCGCGGATGCCTTCCGATCAGGTGAAGCCGATTCTGGATGCCGGGCTGAATAGCCAGGTGTGGTTCCGCTTTGAGATGGCGAAATGCCATATTTTTGATGCCGGGAGCGAGCTGAATATTTCACTTTAAGCAGAGGGAATAAAGAGGTCGCCGTTTAGTGATAAACGGCGACTACGGCCTTATTTATTGAGCAGATGTCCCATTTTGGCCGCTTTGGTATCGAGATAGTGGGCATTTTTCGGGTTACGGCCCACGATCAGCGGCACACGTTCAACGATATTGATGCCCGCTTCGGTCAGGATCTCGACCTTTTTCGGGTTGTTGGTCAGCAGACGCACGGCGTCTACGCCCAGCAGTTTAAACATATCGGCGCACAGGGTGAAATCACGCTCGTCGGCGGCGAAACCGAGCTGATGGTTTGCCTCAACGGTGTCATAGCCCTGATCCTGCAGCGCGTAGGCGCGGATTTTATTGAGCAGACCGATGTTACGGCCTTCCTGACGATGGTACAGCAGGATCCCACGACCTTCTTCCGCAATGTGCGACAGCGCGGCTTCAAGCTGGAAACCACAATCACAGCGCAGGCTGAAAAGCGCATCGCCGGTCAGACACTCAGAGTGAACCCGCGACAGCACCGGCGTTTGCCCGGTAATATCACCAAAAACCAGCGCGACGTGGTCGTGCCCGGTTGCCAGTTCTTCAAAGCCCACCATCAGGAAATCGCCCCAAGGGGTTGGCAGTTTGGCTTCTGCCACTCGTTTAAGCTGCATGTGATTCTCCAGATTATCTCAGCGCGATCAGCGCCTTCTGTTTTCCTTATTTTGCCACAACGTGCTTTACTTCACCTAATTGTGCGCGGGTGACCGCTCGTAAAGCGCACAAATTTGACACTTTATCCTTAGGTTGGACGATGACATTGATGCAAGAAGGAAGAGAAATGCGCACCATTGCGGGACGAACGACCATTGCCGCAGCACTATTGCTACTGATGCCGCTGGCGGTGTGGCTTTCTGGCTGGCAGTGGCTACCAGCGCCGAGCGGATGGGGGCTACATGCGCTGTATGCGATAACGGAAACCGTGACCCAGCCGTGGGGTATTCTTACCCATCTGTTGCTGTGCGCGTTGGTTATCACAATGTTGCGGCCTGGATGGCGCAATGCGATTATCCTGGTTCTGGTACTCAGCGCGACCGTGCTGCTGGGTCAGGGGGCGAAATCGCTGGTGAAAGAGCAGGTGCAGGAACCGCGGCCTTTTGTCGTCTGGCTGGAAAAAACGCAGCAAATTCCCGTCGCACAGTTCTACACTTTAAAGCGTAAAGAAAGGGCGGCGCTGGTGAAAGAACAGCTGGCGCAACAAAATGATATTCCCGGCTTTTTACGCCATCACTGGCAAAAAGAGACCGGATTTGCCTTTCCCTCTGGTCACACCATGTTTGCGGCGACCTGGGCACTGCTGATGGTGGGGCTGCTATGGCCGCGTCGTCAGGTGCTGACGGTGGCGCTGGCGATGGCCTGGGCGATAGGCGTGATGGGCAGTCGTCTGCTGTTGGGCATGCACTGGCCGCTGGATCTGATGGTGGCGACGGTGATGTCGTGGCTGTTGGCAACGGTGGCCTGTTGGCTAGTGCGCTATTGGTGTGGGCCGCTGGAAAAAACGGCATAAACGCGGGCGCGGCGAAGAGAATTCAGGGAAAAGGGTTGATTTCCATCGTGGCTAACCACAGATCTAAACCTCTCGGTGCGCTTTTCCATTTCGTCGTCGCGGTGAAGATGTTATTTTATAAGGCTGGGTGCGGTGTCGACACTGCCAAAGCCACATAACGGGAAGTCATGTGAAATACCTACTCATTTTCTTATTGGTGTTAGCGATTTTTGTCATTTCGGTGACGTTGGGTGCACAAAACGATCAGCTGGTCACCTTTAACTACCTGCTTGCTCAGGGCGAATTCAGAATATCTACGCTGCTGGCGGTGCTGTTTGCCGTGGGTTTCGCGATTGGCTGGCTGGTCTGTGGCCTGTTCTGGCTGCGCGTACGCGTCTCGCTGATGCGCGCTGAACGTAAAATCAAAAGACTCGAACATCAAATGACGCCCGACGCGACGGCTCCGGTAACTCCGGCCGTTCCGGCGGCGAAGGAATAATTACATGCTGGAGTTGTTGTTTCTGCTTTTACCCGTAGCAGCAGCCTATGGCTGGTATATGGGCCGCAGAAGTGCACAACAGTCCAAACAGGACGAAGCGAACCGCTTGTCGCGTGACTACGTGGCAGGGGTGAACTTTCTTTTAAGCAACCAGCAGGATAAAGCGGTTGACCTGTTCCTCGACATGCTCAAAGAGGATACCGGCACCGTGGAAGCTCACCTGACGCTGGGCAACCTGTTCCGCTCGCGCGGCGAGGTTGACCGCGCTATCCGTATTCACCAGACGCTGATGGAAAGCGCTTCACTGACCTACGACCAGCGCCTGCTGGCGGTGCAGCAGCTGGGCCGCGACTATATGGCCGCCGGGCTGTATGACCGCGCCGAAGATATGTTCAACCAACTGGTGGACGAAACCGACTTCCGCATTAGCGCGCTGCAGCAGTTGCTGCAAATCTACCAGGCCACCAGCGACTGGCAAAAGGCTATCGATACCGCCGAGCGCCTGGTGAAGCTGGGTAAAGATAAGCATCGCGGCGACATCGCTCACTTCTGGTGCGAGCTGGCGCTACAGCAAATGGGTAATGACGATCTCGATAAAGCCATGTCGCTGCTCAAGCGCGGCGCGGCGGCCGACCCGTCGAGCGCGCGAGTGTCCATCATGATGGGGCGCGCGTGGATGGCAAAAGGCGACTACACCAAAGCGATGGACAGCCTGCTGCGAGTGATTGACCAGGACAAAGAGCTGGTCAGCGAAACGCTGGAAATGCTGCAAACCTGCTATCAGCAGCTCGGCAAAGACAAAGAGTGGGAGCATTTCCTCCAGCGCTGCGTGGAAGAGAACACCGGCGCCACGGCGGAGCTGATGCTGGCGCAGGTGATGGAGCAGAGCAAAGGCGGAGAAGCGGCGCAAACCTACGTGACGCGCCAACTGCAGCGTCACCCTACCATGCGCGTGTTCCACAAGCTAATGGACTACCACCTTAACGAGGCGGAAGAAGGGCGCGCGAAAGAGAGCCTGATGGTGCTGCGTGACATGGTCGGCGAACAGGTGCGCAGCAAGCCGCGCTACCGCTGCCAGAAGTGCGGCTTTACCGCCTACACGCTTTACTGGCACTGCCCATCCTGCCGCTCCTGGTCGACCATTAAGCCGATTCGCGGGCTGGACGGCCAATAATTTCTAAAGAATAACCCGCTTATACCCTAAATAATTCGAGTTGCAGGAAGGCGGCAAGGGAGTGAATCCCCAGGAGCTTACTCTAGTAGGTGACTGGGGTGAGCCAACGCACCTGCAACTTGAAGTATGACGGGTATAGTTACAACATACTTTAATTTCCCCTTCGTTTATCCCTCGGCATTGTGCCTGTCCGGTCTCGCAGGTAGAATGCTGCCCGTTTACCTTTTCCGCACCCCGCGTGCCCATCAATAAGAAGGTCCAGTCATGTCCGTTGCTTCATCTTCTTCTCATGTTGTCACCACCTCTCCCGTTGTTGTTGCCCTTGACTACAATAATCGTGACAACGCGCTCGCCTTTGTTGACCGCATTGACCCGCGTGACTGCCGCTTAAAAGTGGGCAAAGAGATGTTTACGCTGTTTGGCCCGCAGTTTGTGCGTGACCTGCAGCAGCGTGGCTTTGAGATTTTCCTGGACCTGAAATTCCACGATATTCCTAACACCACCGCCCATGCGGTTGCCGCGGCGGCAGATCTGGGCGTCTGGATGGTAAACGTACACGCATCAGGCGGGGCACGGATGATGACCGCCGCGCGTGAAGCGCTGACGGCGTTTGGCGCCGATGCGCCGCTGCTGATTGCGGTTACCGTGCTGACCAGCATGGAGTCCAGCGATCTGCAGGATCTTGGCATTGCGCTCTCTCCGGCGGAGTACGCCTTGAAGCTGGCAACGCTGACCAAAAACTGTGGTCTGGATGGCGTGGTGTGCTCGGCACAGGAAGCGGTTCGCTTTAAGCAGGAACTGGGCCAGGCGTTTAAGCTGGTGACCCCGGGCATTCGCCCAACCGGCAGCGAAGCCGGCGATCAGCGCCGCATCATGACGCCAGAGCAAGCGCTGACCGCAGGCGTTGACTATATGGTTATCGGTCGCCCAGTCACGCAGTCTGCCGACCCAGCGCAAACTCTGCGCGACATTAATGCATCACTGAATCTGGGGGCCTAATGAGCGACAACAACAGTCGTCTGGTTTACTCGACGGAAACCGGCCGTATCGATGAGCCTAAAGCCGCCGTGGTGCGCCCGAAAGGCGACGGCGTGGTCAGAATTCAGCGCCAGACCAGCGGGCGTAAAGGGAAGGGCGTTTGTCTTATCACCGGCATCGATTTGAACGACGATGAGTTGACCAAACTGGCCGCCGAGCTGAAAAAGAAATGCGGCTGCGGCGGCGCGCTGAAAGACGGCGTGATTGAAATTCAGGGCGACAAGCGCGATTTGCTCAAAACGCTGCTGGAAGCCAAAGGGATGAAGGTCAAGCTGGCTGGCGGTTAATTACCGGATGGCGGCGATGCCTTATTTGGCCTCCCCATCCTGTAGCCCCGGCAAGTCCATGCGACCCCGGGAATTTCACCATTGCTCACGGTGAAATAAAAAGGGCCCCGATTCTCATCGGAGCCCTGATATTCGAATTGCGGTTTATTTGCCGACCTGGTGGCCGATAATACCACCTACCGCCGCGCCGCCCAGCGTACCCAGCGCGCTACCGTCCGTTAACACTGCACCACCGATTGCACCTGCACCGGCACCCAGCGCGGTATTACGGTCACGTTTGGACCAGTTAGAACATGCACTCAGCGACATTACCAGCGTTACCGCTAAAACAGCAGCAGTCATTTTTTTCATTGAAGTCATTTTTTTCTCCTGAATATTCTATTCACGGAAAAAGCCCTTTAACTATAGCAGTTGCCACCAGTACTCAGTGCGTATTCCGTGAAACTTGTTGCGCAGGTTGTAAATTTTGTTGCTAAAAGTCACGCAAGTGATAGTTACTTCCTGTTATATCGCTAACATTAATTTTACGAATTTGTGATGTAAGTTCCAGGGAAAAAGTCTTAATTCCGGCGTAGGAAAAGTCTCATAGCGAAGCGGGGTAAAAACGGGGGGGGGGGAGATAAAATGGTAAAAACCCGACGCCAGAAGGCATCGGGCGGGCGATTAAGGGCGCTTGACGATATTCACGGTAAGCCCGGTTTGCTCAAGCTGCAGCTGCTTTTCCGTGGACAAATTGTCGTCGGTAATCAAACGATTGAAGTGGCTCATTGGCCCGAGCGGATACGGATGGGTAGCACCAAACTTAGAGCTGTCGGTCAGAACGATAGCTTCGCTGCCTTTCTCCAGCACCGCGTTAACAATATCGGCTCGCATCATGTCGCGACCGGTGAAGCCGGTCTCCGGCTGCCAGCCGTCAATACCGATAAACGCTTTGCTGAAATGTACCTGCTGGATGTACTGACGCGTCAGCGGGCCAACCATGCTTTCGCTCTTCTTCTGGTAGATCCCGCCAAGCAGAATAACTTCACCCGGAGTCTCTTTCAGCAGGTGCGCGATATAGCTGCTCACGGTGATGATGGTAATGTCCGGCTGCTTTGCCAGTTCGCGCGCCAGCAGCGCATTGCTGCTGCCGTTCTCAATAAACACCGTTTCACCCGGACGCACCAGCGAGGCCGCAAAGGCTGCCAGTTCGCGCTTGAGCGCAAAGTTGTTCATCATGCGCGTTTCCACATCTTCGCTGTCCAGAGGAACGGCGAAACCGTGGGTACGTCTCAGGTAGCTCTGCTTTTCCAGCAGATTCAGATCCTGACGAATGGTGACTTCGGAAACGCCGGTCATTTTCGCCAAATCGGCGACGCTCATGCGGCCTTTATCGATCACCAGTTGTAATATGGTTTGCTGTCGGGAATTCATAATCAATGCATCAATTTTTTAAGGCGAGGGCGGATGTTGTGATTAACCCGCCGCTCGCAGGGCGAATGGTGTCAGATTTCCCACGGGGATTTTGGCTGACCTGTTCTGCTGTCGCGTTCGTCTGCCGCGTAGGCCAGTAATTCCGCTTTTAATATCTCAAGATTATTGATTGCGGAATGGGTGTCGCCACCGACGAGAATATCAAGTACGGTATCAATACGTTGGGCTACCTGGCGCGCATCGAGCTCGGACATAGTGGGATCCTGTTGAGAAATTCGATTGAAATCAATGATGCAAAATTTACTGGCAAAAGAGAAGTGAAAAAATGGCTTACCTTATAACCCCGAATGCTCACTCAGCCAGCGCTCCAGTTCGGTGACGGGCATTGGGCGCGCAAAAAGGTAACCCTGTCGTTCATCTACGCCGTGCAGCTTCAAAAACGCATCGTCAGCCGCATCCTCGACGCCTTCCGCAATAATGCGCAAATTCAACGCTCGGGCCACGGCAATAATCGCCACTACCAGCGATTGGGAGACCGAATGGTCGTGCACGCTCTGCACAAAGATATGGTCCAGCTTGATAGTATCAATCGGGAAGCGGGCCAGCTGCGACAGCGATGAATAGCCGGTGCCGAAGTCATCGAGATGGATCTGCGCCCCGAGCGCGCGAAACTGTTCCATCACCGCCAGCGCCTGTTCGGCGTTATCGATAAGGCAGCTTTCGGTCAGCTCAATGTCGATCGGGCACTGCTCGAACCCCTGAGCGGCCATCGCCTGTTTCAGATCGCTGAAAATCGCATGATCGACCAGCTGCCTTGCAGAGACGTTAACCGCCACGCGCAGGTGAATGCCCCGGTCGCGCCACTGCGCCACCTGGCGAATCGCCTCCAGCATTACCCAGCGTCCCAGCGGCACAATCAGCCCGGACTCCTCGGCGTAGGAGATAAAATCCATCGGCGGGATGAGCCCACGCTCAGGAGAGTTCCAGCGCACCAGCGCCTCCAGGCTATGTACCTCGCCGTTTAAGTCCACCTTAGGCTGATAATAGATAACCAGTTGGTCGCACTGCAGGGCTTTGCGCAGGTTGGTATCCAGCCACAAATACTCGAATACCCGCAGGTTCATCTCCGGTTTAAAGACGCTAAAACGCCCGCGTCCATTCTCTTTGGCGGTGTACATCGCCGTGTCGGCGTTGCGAATCAAGCTCTCTCGGTCTTCGCCGTGCTGCGGGGCGACAGAGATGCCCAGCGAACAGCCGCTATAGACTTCAATCAGGCCGATGCGGAACGGATCGCGCAAGCGGGTCAGCACCCTGGATGCCATCGCCTCCAGTTCGCTCTGTGAGGTGTGAGTGGCAAGGACGATAAACTCATCGCCGCCCAGACGTGCGAGGGTCTGGTTCTCTTCCAGGCAGCTTAAAATCGACAGCGCCACCGACTGCAACAGCTGATCGCCAAAGACGTGCCCGTAGGCGTCGTTCACCTTCTTGAAGTTATCAAGATCGAAATAGACCAGGCCAACTTGTTCATCAGGCTGACGGCTTTCGATGGCGCTGCCAATCAGTTCATTGATGGCATGACGGTTGGGCAGGCCGGTGATGGTGTCGGTGTTTGCCAGCACTCGCAGACGCTCCTGCGCTTTGCGCTCCTCGGTAATGTCGGTGCCGGAACAGATAAGGTAGATCTCATTCTTACCGCTACCACTATGGACGAAGCGGTTGCGAAACAGAAACAGACGCGGTCCTTTGCGGGTTTTGATCCAACGTTCCACTTCATAGGGCCCGCCGTTACTAAAAAAACGGCTCACGTTCTCCCGCGCGGCGGCGGCTTCCGGCGCAGACATAAAAAGCTCAAACGCGGTTTTACCGATCACGTCCTGCTCTTTTACCCCGGTGTACTCTTCGCACAATCGGTTGAAGCGCTGAATTTTGCCTTCCCGGTCGAGAATAACAATCACCGAGTTCGCTTCGGACACCACCTGTTCGGCAAACAGCAGTCCCTGCAGCAGGTCGCGGGCCACGGAGGAGGTATCAAACCAGGAAGACGCTGTACCGGCCCATTCCGTACAGCTGACCTTGCGGCCAATAAGATGAATGGGCACATCATGGCCGTTGACCTGAATATTGACCGCCAGGCTTGAGGTGGTGACGCTCATGGTATGAATGCGCTGGGCATTTTCTTCGCTGAGGGGGATGGCGAGGTCGGAACCGGCGCCGGAATCAGGGTCTATGCTCAGGTAAAGAGTGGGTTCGGCACGCGACAAACGCCAGTAAAGACTGGTTTCACTGGGGGTTGGGTCGAGCAGATTTTGTGCCAGAGACTTCACCATGTGTGCTCCTCGTACACCAGCATTCGAATGTGTCCGAATCCAATACCATGGTATTCAGTGTGAACGTTTTTTGAAATTTCGCGTAGAAAAAAGAGGGTAGAGGTATAGAGGCGGGCAAAAAAAACGGCCCCCGAAGGAGCCGCTTAATACAGCGGATAACGCTTACGCCGCAGGGCGCGCAATCACGCTGCGAGTCTCCATGCGCACTTCCGCAATGGTGACATCAATGACGTCAGTGACCTTGTAGACCACTTCACCTTTGATCTGCACGGTGCCGCTCTCCTGGCTGCAAACCATCTCATCACGCACGGCGTGCAGGAATGGCGCTGGGATAAAGGCAACCGCGCCGTTATCCACCAGGCGTACGCGCATGCCGCCGCGGCTAACGTCGATGATTTCCGCTGCAAAGCGGGTATCTTTACCCGCCTGCGGATTCAGATAACGTGCGTACAGCCAGTCAGCGACATCACGTTCCGCCATGCGATTCAGGCGACGGCGCTCGGCCATCTGCACGGTCACATCGTCTTGCGGACGGGCAGCGCTCTCGCCTTTGATGATCGCTTTCAGCAGGCGATGGTTCACCATATCGCCGTACTTACGAATCGGTGAAGTCCAGGTCGCATATGCTTCCAGGCCTAAACCAAAGTGCGGGCCCGGGTCGATGCTGATTTCCGCAAATGACTGGAAGCGGCGAATACGGCTGTCGAGGAAGCCAGAAGGCTGAGCGTCAAGCTCGCGGCGCAGCTTGCAGAAACCGTCCAGGGTCAGCACTTCAACCGGGTCGACGTGAACGTCGTGGGTTTTCAGCAGCGCAGCCAGCGCTTCGGTGTTGTCTGGCGCAAAGCCGGTGTGGACGTTGTAGATACCAAAGCCCAGCTTGTCGCGCAGCACGCGAGCCGCGCAGATGTTGGCCGCAATCATCGACTCTTCAACGATGCGGTTAGCAATGCGGCGCGGTTCAGCGACGATATCCAGCACTTCGCCTTTCTCACCCAGCACGAAGCGGTAGTCAGGACGGTCTTTGAACACCAGCGCGTGAGTTTTACGCCATTCGCTACGAATCTGGCAAACGCGCTGCAGCAGAGTGATCTGACGCGCGATGGCGTCGGTCTGCGGCTTCCAGTCGCCGGTGTTTTCCAGCCAGTTGGAGACGTCGTCATAAACCAGTTTGGCTTTTGATTCGATGTTAGCGGCGAAGAACTCAATGTTGTCTTCGATGGTACCGTCGGCCGCCAGCGTCATGCGACAGGCCAGTACCGGGCGAACCACTTCCGCGCGCAGCGAGCAGAGATCGTCGGACAGCTCACGTGGCAGCATCGGGATGTTGAAGCCCGGCAGGTAGTTGGTGAAGGCGCGAATTTTCGCCGCGTCGTCCAGCTTGCTGCCTTCCACAATCCAGGCGGTCGGGTCGGCGATAGCCACGGTCAGCAGCAGCTTACCGTCGGCAGCTTCTTCCACAAACAGCGCATCATCCATATCTTCGGTGCTGGCGCTGTCGATGGTGACGAAGTCGAGGGCGGTCAAATCGCGACGCTCCAGACCTTCATCCTGCATTTCAGTTGCTACGCCGTTCGGCGCTTCTTTTTCCAGATTATGACGGGCGAGGGTAACCCACCACGGCACAAAGTGGTCGTCACCAAAGGTGATGAATTTGGTCAGCTCAGCGTAGAAGCTACGATCGCCTTTCAGCGGATGACGGCGCATTTCAGCAACGGCCCAGTCACCCTCTTTGAAATCATGTGTGACACCGCGTTCAGCGCGGCATGGAATGGCATCTTTTAACAGCGGATGATCAGGAACGATAGACAGTCTGTCATCCTTGCGGTGAATCTTACCGACAAAACGGGTCAGGAAAGGCTCAACCAATTCTTCCGGCTCGGCGCTCTCTTTCTCTTTTTCAGAGTGGATGACTGCGATAATACGGTCGCCGTGCATCACTTTTTTCATCTGCGGCGGCGGAATAAAATAGCTTTTCTGCGCGTCGACTTCGAGGAAACCGAAACCTTTTTCCGTGGCTTTTACGACCCCTTCAGCACGTGGCGTCTGGGAGTGAAGTTGCTGTTTTAGCTGCGCGAGCAGCGGGTTGTCCTGAAGCATATTGATCTATTTTCGTGGCCAAAAGAGCGGCTGACATTTTTACGCGAATCTATAGGTTGCAGCAAGCGCTCTTTCACCCTTTTACGTAACTTGTTGCGCGCTGCCAAGGGCGATGCGCAGGCGGTTTAGCCAGCCGCTCAATGCGCACCAGGCAAGCAGCGTGATGGCATCCGGCACCGAAAGACCTTGCTCGATGAGTGGCGTCAATTGGGCGGCGCTAAAACGGTCCGGCGCGCGGGTTAAAAGCTGCGTTGCCTGTGCCATCGCCCGCTCGCACGGATAGTGGTGACTCCAGGCCTGGATGGCGCGTTCACCGTTGCGTACCGCCTCTGGCAGGCCGCTGGCGCCTTGCCACTGGCTGCTGTAGTAATGAAAACAGCTCGCGCTGCCGTTGATGCGTGCCGGGATAAGCGACACCAGCGGCTGAAGGGGATGCGCGAAGGCGAGGGCGTCAATAAGCTCACCCAGTCCCTCCAGCAGCGTCTCCTCGGCGACCAGCGCGTTGGCCAGATCCGTGAGTTCGGGAAGTTGCTGCCAGCGTGCCAGCGCGTCACCCTGCGGAGTATTGGCCTGGTGCGTCGCGGTACTGACAAAGTCGGTATGCCACGGCGCGCTTTCACTGTGGAAGCGCTCAGCATCAGCATCTTCCTGCACCGGCATGCCGGGTATCCAGCGCACCGGGAAACCGAGATGCGCCTGGAAAATGGCGATAACGCGCGCCTGGAAGCCGACGAAGCCGACCACCTGGTTAATCAGAATAATATCGTGCGCGGTAAGCCCTACGGCGTCCAGTTGCTGACGTTCGCGCGGGGTGATCACCGACGGCGAACTGGCAAGTTGACGAGCGTATTGGGTTATTTGCGCCAGCCGATGGTTGCTTTCGCGCGATGAGTCCGGCCCCGGCAGCGGTGCCAGACGCGCGGCGTAGTGATTACACAGGCGTTGAACGCCGGAAACCTGTGCGACGGTTAGCGCAGTGCTCAAACGGTCGTAGGCACTGAAGGTGCGCAGGCGGTTGACGGTGACCACATCCGGGAACAGGGTTTGGGCGAACGTACGGGCAACGCGCAGCCAGCGCTGATTGGCGCTGTAGAGGGCGTCAGGTAACGTGAGGTCCAGTAAAAAACGGTCGTCAACGTGTGCGGCTTCGGGAACCAGCGGCATCACATCGCTGTGTTGGGCTCTCGACTGGGTTTCGTGATACCAGTGACTTTTGCCGTAAACGCGGCGTGGCTCCATGGGTATTCCTTGATCTACAGGTGGCGAGCCGGCGCGTATTGAGAGAGGTTGCCGGATCGTTATAGGTAAATATCCTGGCGCATGCGGGACGAGGGAGAAAATATTGTTCGGCGATAATTAATAACTGACTGGAATAACAGAGGGGTAAGAAGCGGGGAATGTAGGCCTGATAAGCGTAGCGCCATCAGGCAATGCGGAGCACATTGCCTGATGGCGGCGTTGCCTTATCCGGCCTACAGTTCCAGCTCGTTCATCGCGGCAATGCTGAAACCGCCGTCGACGTGCACTATTTCCCCGGTGATCCCGGCGGAAAGGTCAGAGCACAGGAACGCCGCTGAATTGCCAACATCTTCAATGGTCACGGTGCGGCGAATCGGGGTTACCGCTTCGCAGTGCGCCAGCATTTTTCGGAAATCCTTGATGCCGGAGGCGGCCAGCGTGCGAATCGGGCCTGCCGAAATCGCGTTGACGCGCACGCCCTCTGGCCCCATCGCGTTCGCCATATAGCGCACGTTAGCTTCCAGA
The DNA here is from genome assembly GCF_046569695.1 of Kluyvera sp. 142486. Taxonomy (NCBI): domain Bacteria; kingdom Pseudomonadati; phylum Pseudomonadota; class Gammaproteobacteria; order Enterobacterales; family Enterobacteriaceae; genus Kluyvera; species Kluyvera sp. 142486. The sequence goes on along the minus strand of NZ_JBKHUI010000010.1, from coordinate 58,004 downwards.
GACGCTTTTGCCAGCCCCATCACGTTGTAGTTTGGAATCGCACGTTCGGCACCCAGATAGGAGAGCGTTAGCAGGGCAGAGCCGGGGTTCAGCATGCTGCGGCAGGCTTTCGCCATCGCCACAAAGCTGTAAGCGCTGATATCGTGGGCGATTTTGAACCCTTCGCGGGTTACCGCATTGACGTAATCGCCGTCCAGCTGATCCGCCGGAGCAAAACCGATGGAGTGGACGAAACCGTCAAACGTCGGCCAGGCCTTAGCCAGCTCGGTGAACAGAGATTCAATGCTTGCATCTTCCGCCACGTCGCATGGCAGGACGATGCTGGAGTTCAGAGAGGCGGCGAACTCTTCTACGCGGCCTTTCAGTTTGTCGTTCTGGTAAGTAAACGCCAGTTCGGCCCCTTCGCGCTGCATCGCCTGGGCGATACCGTAGGCGATGGAGAGCTTGCTGGCGACGCCCGTGATCAGAATACGTTTACCGGAAAGAAAACCCATCGTGTTTGATCCTTCTATCTCAGTGTTAGCGGTCTTTACGCCAGGCGTCGGCGGTCAACGCCTCGCCAAAGTGGCCCGCAATCAGGCGCTTGGTTAAATCATGCAGCGGGGAGGCCAGCACGTCGGCGGTGCTGCCGCGTTCCACCACTTCCCCCTGGTGCATCACCAGCACCTGATCGCTAATGTGCTTCATCATGCCCAAATGCTGGGTCACGTAGATATAGGAGATCCCCTGTTTTTCCTGCAGCTCCAGCATCAGGTTCACCAGCTGCGAGCGCATCGACATATCCAGCGAAGCCAGCGCTTCGTCGCAGATAATCACCTTCGGACGCAGGATCAGCGCACGGGCCAGACCCAGACGCTGTTTTTGCCCAGGCGCCAGCATATGCGGGTAGTAGCTAACGTGGTCCGGCAGCAGGCCGACCAGACGCAGGGTGTCGATAATCTGCTTCTGGCGCGCTTCCGGCTCGAGATCGGTGTTGAGACGCAGCGGGAAATCGAGGATCTGGGAGATACGCTGACGCGGGTTCAGCGAGGTACTTGGATCCTGGAAGATCATGCGGATGCGCTGGCTGCGGAACGAGTAGTCCCCAAACTCCAGCGGATGGTCGTCAATCAACAGTTCGCCGGTGGTTGGTTCCACCATCCCCGCCAGCATTTTCGCCAGCGTCGATTTGCCCGAGCCGTTCTCGCCGATAATTGCCAGCGTCTGCTTTTCACGCAGGGTAAAGCTCAGCGGTTTAACCGCCTGCAGCGTCTGACGGTGGAACCATCCGGTGCGGTAGCGAAAGGTCTTACTCAGATTACGCACTTCAAGCAAGGTTTCGACCATTTCACTCTTTCTCCATGTTCAGCGGGAAATGACAGGCGAACAGGTGGTTCTTCGCACCCGTCAGGCGCGGGGTTTCAATACATTTGCGTTGGGCGTAAGGGCAGCGCGGCCCCAGACGGCAGCCCATCGGCAGCTGTTCCAGCAGCGGGATCGCGCCGGATAGCGTGTTCAGGCGGCTTTTATGCGGCATGGAACGGCCAAAGTCAGGGATCGCGCGGATCAGCGCCTGGGTATACGGGTGATGCGGAATGGTTACCAGCTCCTCGCTTGGCGCACTCTCCACCGTCTGCCCGCAGTACATGACGTTAATCTTATCCGCCCAGTGGGTGAGCATCTGCAAATCGTGGGAGATAAGCAGAATGGTGGTGTTGTTGTTCTGGTTAAGACCGGTGAGCAGGCGGAAAATCTGCGCCTGAGTGGTCGGCTCCATGGCGTTGGTCGGCTCATCGGCAATCAGCAAACGCGGCTGGTTGGCCAGCGCGATGGCGATCATCACCTTCTGGCATTCCCCTTCGGTCAGCTCATAGGGGAAGCTGCGCATCGCGTCTTTGTGGTCTTTTATCCCCACGCGGTGCAGCAGTTCGATGGCGCGGCGTTTACGCCAGCCCAGGCGCTGCCACCAGTGGCCTTTAAAGGTCCAGCCGGGAATGTTCTGCATCAGCTGTTCGCCGATACGTTCAGACGGATCGAGACAGGACTGCGGCTCCTGGAAAATCATCGACACGTTGTGGCCGACCAGCTTGCGGCGTTCACGATTGGACAGGCGCAGCAGGTCAATATCATCAAAACGCATACGGTCAGCGGTTACGCGCCAGTTATCTTTGGTCACGCCGCAAATCGCTTTGGCGATCAGGCTTTTGCCCGAACCGGACTCACCGACCAGTCCACGAATCTCGCCTTCGGCCAGCGTCATGCTGACGCGGTCCACGGCCTTCACCCAGCCTTCGTTGGTCTTAAATTCGATGGTCAGGTTGCGAATATCAAGTAACGGCATTATTCCACCCCCGCGTTGATGGCGCGGCGAATACCGTCGCCCAGCAGGTTAACCAGCAGGACGCTGACCATAATGGCCGCGCCCGGCAGCATCACCGTCCACGGTGCGACGTAGATAAGCTCCAGCGCGTCGCCCAGCATCGCGCCCCATTCCGGGGAAGGCAGCTGCGCGCCCAGGTCAAGGAAGCCCAGCGCGGCGATATCCAGAATCGCCATCGACAGCGCGCGGGTGATCTCGGTCACCAGCCCTGCGGCAATGTTCGGTAAAATCGCGAACCACAGAATGTTCAGCGTTGAAGCCCCGTCGAGGCGGGCGGCGATAACGTAGTCACGCTCCAGTTCGTCGTGCACCATGCTGTAAATCGAGCGTACCATGCGCGGCAGCAGCGCCAGCCAGACGGCGAACATCGCATGCGACAGGTGCGGGCCGGCAAAGGCCACCACGATAATTGCCAGCAACAGCGAAGGAATGGAGAGCAGGGTGTCGAGAATATGGTTCAGCACCGCCGAGCGCAGGCCGCGGGTGGAGCCGGCAAAGGCTCCGAGCCCCAGACCGAAGACCGTTGCTCCCAGCGTGACCACAAACGCGCCGCCAACGGTGGGCGCCGCGCCGCTCAGCAGGCGGCTTAACACATCGCGGCCCAGGTCATCGGTGCCAAGGAAGAACGACACTTCACCGTAGCGCGACCATGACGGCGGCAGCAGTTGATAACCGAGGAACTGCTGGTCGATGCCGTATGGTGCAAACCAGCCGCCGAATACGCACACCAGCACCAGCCCGATGCAGCCGTAAAAGCCAATCATCGCGGTGGTATCGCCGTAGAACTTACGCCACACGGTGCGCAGGGCACCCGGCGTACGTTTCTCGAGATAGACGCTATCGTAAGGCATACCATTCCTTATGTTTCAGCGGGTTAGCCATAGCACCCAAAATATCGGAGATCACGTTTACGATGATCACCAGCGCGCCAATCACCATCACACCGGCGGAAATCGCCGCATAGTCCTGCTGGCGAATGGCGTTAATCAGCCAGCGCCCCAGGCCCGGCCAGCTAAAGACCATTTCGGTGATCATCGCCAGCGTTAACATGGTAGAAAACTGTAGCCCCAGACGTGGAATGACCGGAGGTAGGGCGTTGTGCAGCACGTGGCGGCGCAGAATGGTCAGACGGGAAACCCCGCGCGTCGCGGCGGCTTTCACGTAGTTGGTGTCATACACCGCGATGGTGCTGATACGCATCAGGCGCACGACCTCGGTGGTTGGCGCAACTGCCAGTGTCAGCACCGGCAGCACCATATGGCGCAGGGCGCTGATGATCATTTCATGTCGCCACGGCGAGTCGGAAAGCCAGGCGTCAATCAGCGCGAAGCCGGTGACGTTTTTCACTTCGTACAGCAGGTCAAAGCGGCCGGACACCGGCAGCCAGCCCAGCGTCAGCGAGAAGAACAGGGTAAGCAGCAGCGCCAGCCAGAACACCGGAATAGAAAAGCCCAGCAGCGCGAAGAAGCTGATGACTTTATCCTGCCATTTGTTGCGGGTGATCCCGGCCAGCATACCGACGGGAATACCGACCAGCAGGGCAAAGCCAAACGCCAGGAGGCAAAGCTCCATGGTTGCCGGGAACACTTCCCGCAGCTGTTCGGAAATCGGCTGGCCGTTGATGCTGGAGACGCCGAAATCCCAATGCAGCACGCTTTCAAACCAGAACACCCATGCGTTCCACAGTGAAGCACCTTGCAGCGGCGCATGGGGTGTGAAATAGCTCAGGCTGAAGCCGACAAAGGTCAGGAAAAAGAGCGTAACCAGCAGCAGCAACAGACGACGAAGGGTGAAAATAATCATGGTTTCTGCACCTTCTCTTCTTTTTCCCGCGACACGCCAGCAAACGAGGCGTTACCAAACGGACTCAGCACCAGCCCTTTCATATCGTAACGATAGGCCTGCAACCGCAGCGACGAGGCCAGCGGCAGAACCGGCAGTTCGCGGGCAAGGATCTGCTGGGCCTCATCGTAGGCATCAATACGCGATGCCAGCTGCTGGGAGTCCAACGCTTTGCGCAGCACGCTGTCGAATTCACGGTTACACCAGTGCGTCAGATTGGTCTGTGAGGTGATGGCCGCGCAGCTCAGCAACGGACGGAAGAAGCTGTCCGGGTCGTTACTGTCGGTAGCCCAACCGGAGAGCGTCAGGTCATGGTTCATGTCCATCAGCCGTGCTTCCTGGAAACGGCCTTCCACCGGCACAATCACCACTTTCACGCCAATCTGTGCCATATCCGCCTGAATCAGCTCGGCGGTTTTGAGCGGGCTAGGGTTCCAGGCCTGCGAACTGGTTGGCACCCACAGGTGCAGCGTCAGTTTCTGCAAACCTAACGCTTCAAGACGACGGCGCGCTTCCTTCGGATTGTATTCGGTAATTTTAGCTTCGTTATCGTAAGCCCAGGAGGCGCGCGGCAAAATAGAGGCCGCGGTTTCCGCCGTACCGTAGTAGATCGACTGCATCAGACGCTGGTTGTTGATAGCCAGCGACAGGGCGTGACGCACTTCAGGGTTATTCAGCGGCGGCTTGTCGGTGTTAAACGCCAGATAGGCGATATTCATCCCCGGACGCAGCGTCAGGCGCAGACGCGGGTCGTCGCGCAGGATGGTCAACTGGCTGGCGGCAGGCCAGGCTAGCACGTCGCACTCGCCGGTCAGCAGCTTAGATAAACGCCCGGTACCGCCGGAGCCTAAATCGACCACCACCTGCGGCATCAGCGGCGTGCCACGCCAGAATTTCGGGTGGCGCTGTAAACGGATGTACTGCCCGGCCCGATACTCATCAAGCTGGAACGGCCCGGTGCCGACCGGCTGGCGGTCGAGCAGCTCCTGGTGATCCTGTTTGGTCAGCTTGTCGGCGTACTCGGCGGACATCACCGAGGCGTAGTGGGTTGCCAGGTGCCAGAGGAACGAGGCATCCGGGCGAGTCAGGCGGAACTCCACGGTGTGGTTATCGAGCTTGCGCACGCTCTGGACGCTATCGGCAAACTGCAGGCTGTCGAAGTAAGGGAAGGCGCCGCCGTTGACGTTATGCCACGGATGGTTGCGGTCGAAAATGCGCTCAAAAGTAAAGACCACATCGTCGGCGTTCAGCGCGCGGGTTGGCGTAAACCAGCGGGTGGTCTGGAACTGCACGTTGTTGCGCAGGTGGAAGCGGTAGGTTGCGCCGTTATCCAGCACTTCCCAGCTTTCGGCAAGTTCCGGCACCAGACGATAGGTGTAAGGGTCAACGTCCAGCAGACGGTCGTAAAGCTGAGCCGCCAGCGTGTCGACAATCAGCCCGCTGCCCGCCTTTTGCGGGTTGAAGGTGTTGACCTGCCCGCTGACGCAGTAGACAAATCCGCTGTCGCGGATATCGGCGCGAGGGGGGGCTAGCGGTTGCGGTGCGGCAATCGCCTGGCCGCAAAAGAGCCCCAATGCGGCGAGGAAGGATGGCAAATTCAGGCGCATAGTTTCGTTATATTTTCGATTGATCTGCAAAGTGTATCGCACTTACGGCTACCAGGTACAAATCTCTACGTGCAACTGCTTTAAAAGTCATCAAATCAGTGGGGTTAACTCATATAACACCAGCGCATTGCTCTCCAGCGCGTCAACCACCTGCCAATTTTCCACCACGTCTTCTTCACGCACGCTAAGCGCCGGTCGGGTTTTGTGCGCAAGCCAGTTCCAGGTTTCTTCATCCGGGCCGCTGCTGCTGTCGATGGCTTGCAGGTGAGGGAACAGCGCCCCGTTGAGCTGATCGAACAGATGCCGCTTGATCTTCCAGCGGCCATTCAACCCTTGAAGCGCGACCGGATACTGCTGGCGAAAGCGCTGAATAAAGGCTTCTTCGCTGGAGAGCCACGGGTTAAATACCACCGGATTACGCAGCAAAAGCTGATAGCGCCTGCGATGATGCAGCAGCAGGATATTTTTATCGTTGACCAGCACATCCCCCTGTAAGCGGCGCCACAGCCAGAGCACCCAGAAAATAGGTCGTGTCAGCCCATGATGGTAGTACAACGCCAGGCTTGAAGTATCAAAGGTGCCGTTGCTGCGCGCTTCACCTTGCTGGCTGGAGTTGAGCCAGAAGCCGGTAAGCTGCACCTGATCGGCGAGGCCCAACAGGTTATTCATCAGCAGCGCGCCGCGGAAAAACTCGCCGTTGGTGCGCCGGGTTGAGCCGGTCAGGGTGTTCCACGACAGCAGCCACAGCGGTAGCGTAAGGTGGTGCTGGCGCAGCGCGCGCTGTATCTGGCGTACTTTATCGACTGGATAACTCTCAGCGGCGGCCAACCGGGCACCATCAAAAGACTGTTGCTGAAAGCGTTCATTAGCGTTTGCCGAACAAGCAAGAAAATCGGCCTCTTTTATTAGCGGCGAGCTGAGGATGGCATCGTCAACGGTGTCGTCTTCGGTTGAGGTAAAGCGGTGCCAAATCCCGAATAACGAATCTGGAGACAAACTTCTGATGATGGCTTTTTGCTGCGCCCAGACTTCTGCGCTGGCCTGCGGCGACCAGTGCCAGACGAACTGCCAGCTAGCAAGCGTAGACGGCGGAAAATGCTGGGCGGCGAGGGCGAGAAACTCGCGGAGCAGGTCCGGGCGCGTCGTCAGGCTGGTATGCAGCAGCACGCGCCAGCCCATGCGCGCCAGGAACGTGAACACCTGCTGTAGGTTGTACCAGCAGGCGTAACCAACCATCTGTGGGTCGTCCCAGCCGTCGCTGAACAGACGGCTACTGAGAAACGGTTCATGAATATCAACCCCGGCAATGGGGATCTGCTCATGCAGCGCCTGCAGGGACTGACGCACGTCATCACGTAGCAGATCGTCAAGCTCGCGCAGGGTAATGATGATCTGGCTATGGCGCAGCGGCACGCGGCGCAGGGGCAGCGTATTCAACGCTATCAGTCGTGACTGCGGATGATGCTGGAGCGGCGGTGGGTTATCCCATTCCTGAGTACCCGTGTGGTTCAGCAGCGCATAGAGCGTTTCGGCGGCTACCGGCAGCGCGTGGTCAGGCGGATTTTCCCGTGCGCGCTGGCGGCTTTTCATCATGGGCTGCTGGCGATACTGACGGGGCGTCATGCCGTGGCGTCGCTTAAATAAGTCGCTCATCACACGGGCGCTGGCAAAACCCTGCTGCTGGGCAATCCGCTGCACTGGCAGGGCGGTGGTCAGCAACTGTTCGGCGGCTTTCTCCAGGCGTAATGCGGTGATGAACTGCATGAAACTGACGCCCACCTCTTTATGAAACAGGCGGGAGAGCCAGGCCTCGGACACCCGCTCGGCGCGGGCAATTTCGGTAAGCGATAGCCGCCGGGTGTACTGCGATTCTATCCGGGCGACGACCTGGCGAATGCGATGACTCCAGGCCGCTGAGCCGTGTGGCGTGGCGGACTGGCGTGGCCGCTGAAAATGGGTGGCCAGCAGCAGGGCAATTTCGCTCAGCCAGCGGTTGGCTTCCAGCCGGGCGTGCGTTTGGTGGTTGATGAGATGGGTTATCAGCAGCTGGCGCATCAGCGAGCACAGCCGGGCTTCATGTTCCTGCCTGGCATGCGGCTGAGCGGCTATCTGGTAATCAAAACCGAAAAAATGGGCATCTAGCCGGGTCAGCCAATTGCTGGTGATGGTTAGCGTCATCAGCGTATTAGGTTGTTCGCTAGCCAGCTGCCAGCGTTGATTGGGATTGATGACGGCGAGTGCGCCATCCTGCAGCTTGCGCACACCGTCGGTGGTCTCCAGGGTCACCTCGCCCTGAAGACTCCACAGCAGCGTCAGCGCTGGCTGCTCCTCATGAGCCTGATGACGGACATCCTGCACGGCTACGGAAAAGTCACTGATTTGCTGCGTCGGCATCTCACTCTCCTGAGACAAAAAATAACAGTGTGTTTTTTGTCATAACCAAACCGTATGAAAAATAGTCATTTCATTTCCCGTCAATATAAAACAAAAACCGACACTTTAAAGCCCTGGCGGCGGCATAAACTCGACGTTATCACCGTAGAGCCATAAAGGGATAACAAAAATGACACATCCTATTGTTGAAGCATTGCAGAGCCGTGAGGCGGAATTTATTGCGCTACGCCGTCGCTTCCACCAACAGCCAGAGATCGGTTTTCAGGAGCATAAAACCAGCGCTGAGGTGGCGAAATTATTGACCGGTTGGGGTTATGAAGTGGACTACGGTCTCGGCGGTACCGGCGTGGTGGGAACCTTAAGAGTGGGCCACGGCGGCAAAACGCTAGGCCTGCGAGCGGACATGGATGCACTGCCGATGCAGGAGCGCAGCGGTAAGCCGTGGGCCAGCGAAACCGACGGCAGCTTCCACGGCTGTGGTCACGATGGTCACACCACCATGCTGCTTTACGCGGCCGAATATCTGGCGCGCACCCGTGCGTTTAACGGCACGCTGCACCTGATTTTCCAGCCGGCGGAAGAGTTGCTGTACGGCGGCCGTGTGATGCTGGAAGACGGGCTGTTCACCAAATTCCCCTGCGACCGTATTTTCGGCCTGCACAACATGCCGGGGCAGAAACTTGGCAAAATTGGCCTGCGTGACGGAGCCATGATGGCGTCGTCCGATACGCTGCATATCGATGTTCAGGGCGTAGGCGGGCACGGCGCGGTGCCGGAACATACCGTCGATGCCACCGTGGTGGCCTGCCATATCACGCTGGCGCTGCAAACGATCGTGTCGCGAAATATCAGCCCATTCGACCCGGTGGTGGTGACCGTAGGCAGTATCCAGGCGGGGCAGGCGCCAAACATCATCAACGACAAAGTGCAGATGAAACTGACGGTGCGCACCCTGAGCGAGTCGGTGCGGAAAACCGTGCTACAGCGCATTCACGATATCGCGGTATCCCAGGCGGAGAGCTTCAACGCTACCGCCTCACTTACGCACGTCAACGGCAGCCCGGTGTTACGAAACGACCCGCAGGCGAATCAGATGGTGCGTGAGGTGGCGACCTCGCTATTTGGTGAAGCGTCCATCGCTACGGTTAACCCGTTTATGGGCAGTGAAGATTTCGCCTTTATGCTAGAACAGAACCCTAACGGTGCCTATTTCACCATCGGGGCGGGCGATGAACCGGAACGCTGTATGGTCCATAACCCGGGCTATGACTTTAACGACGATATCCTGCTGACGGGGGCGGCGCTGTGGTGCGGCCTGACGGAAGACTATCTGCGGGCCTAAGTGACGCGCAACCTGAGGGCGAGCCATGAGTACCGTTTCGTTGACTGAAGCGCCGTATGTCGGTACCGACCGACTGCTGGCGGGCATTGTGCTAAGCGTATTGACCTTCTGGCTGTTTGCCCAGTCGGTTATCAACGTGGTTCCTGTCGTAAAAAGCAGTATCGATATTTCGCTGGAGACGCTCACCCTTGCGGTCAGTCTCAGTGCGTTGTTCAGCGGCTGTTTCGTGGTCGCCAGCGGCGGCCTGGCGGATAAGTTTGGCCGGGTACGCCTGACGCTTATCGGCCTGGCGCTGAGCATCGTTGGCAGCGCGCTGCTGGTGGTTTCTCAGGGGCCGATGCTGTTTTTGGCCGGGCGCGTCGTTCAGGGATTGTCTGCCGCCTGCATCATGCCAGCGACGCTGGCGCTGATCAAAACCTGGTACGAGGGGCGGGCGCGGCAACGTGCGGTCAGTTTCTGGGTGATTGGCTCATGGGGCGGCAGCGGTCTGTGCTCCTTTGTCGGCGGGGCGATTGCCACCGGGCTTGGCTGGCGCTGGATTTTTGTCTTCTCCATCGCCGCCGCGCTGGCCGCATTCCTGCTTATTCGCGGCACGCCAGAGAGCCGGAGCGCCACCGCTGCGCAGCATAAGCTGGACGTTAGCGGGCTGCTGAGCCTGGTGGCTGGCCTGGTGTTGTTTAACCTGTTTATCTCCAAAGGGCACCACTGGGGCTGGACCAGCGGCCTGTCGCTGTCGATGCTGGCAGGCGCCGTGGTGGCGATGGGGTGGTTCATCCGCAGCGGTCTGCGCAAAAAGGAGGCCGCGCTTATCGACTTCGCGTTGTTCAACAACCGTTCCTACAGCGCGGCGGTGCTGTCGAACCTGATGCTTAACGGCGCGATTGGCACCATGATGATTACCAGCATCTGGCTACAGCAGGGGCGACATCTGAGCCCGTTCCAGACCGGGATGATGACGCTGGGCTATCTGGTGACCGTGCTGTTGATGATTCGGGTAGGGGAAAAACTGCTCCAGCGCTACGGCGCAAGGCTGCCGATGATGGGCGGCCCGGCGATCGCGATGGTGGGGATTTTCCTGATTTCCTGCACTTTCCTGGAAACCTGGACCTATATCGTGACCGTCTTTTTCAGCAATGTGCTGTTTGGTCTGGGGCTGGGTTGCTACGCCACGCCGTCGACGGACACCGCCGTCACCAGCGCACCGGAGAATAAAGTGGGCGTGGCTTCCGGAGTCTACAAAATGGGTAGCTCGCTGGGCGGAGCGTTTGGCCTGGCGATGACCGCCTCGCTCTATGCGCTATTCCTGCCGCACGGGATGGCGAAGGCGGCACAGTATGCGCTGTGGTTTAACTGCACGCTGTGCCTGGGGGCGATAGTGGTGAGTGCGCTGCTGCTGCCGCGTCGACGTCAAAGCTGATGCTTTTTCAATAGCGCGCGCAGCTGATGGTAGGTTAACCCCAGCAGTTCGGCGGCCTGTTTTTGGTTGAACCGGGCCTGTTGCAGACTTTGCTGCAGCAGGCCTTTTTCTTGCTCCAATTGGAACTGACGCAGATCCAGCGGGAGGGATGGACCGGCTTTCTCCCCTGCAGGCTCAGCGTGAACCGTCAGTTGGCGGCGGAACGGGTCGATAATAATGTCGTCCAGCGGCTCCTCGATGGAACTGTGCCGATAGACTGAACGCTCCACCACGTTTTTCAGCTCGCGGATATTCCCCGGCCAGCGGTAGTGCAGCAGCGTTTCGCGGGCGCGTTCGGTAAAGCCGGGAAACAGCGGCAGACCCAGTTCACGGCACATCTGAATCGCGAAATGTTCCGCCATCAGCATGATGTCGCTCTGACGCTCACGCAGCGACGGCAGCAGCACCACATCAAAGGCCAGCCGGTCGAGCAGGTCGGCGCGGAAAGTGCCTTCCTCGACCAGCTGCGGCAAATCCGCATTGGTGGCGCACACCAGGCGCACGTTCACCTGCAACGGCTGGCTGCCGCCGACGCGCTCCAGCTCCCCGTATTCAATCACCCGCAGCAGTTTTTCCTGCACCAGCATCGGCGCGGTGGCCAGTTCATCAAGGAATAGCGTGCCGCCGTCAGCGCGCTCAAAACGCCCTGGATGACGTTTCTGCGCGCCGGTAAACGCCCCGGCTTCATGGCCGAACAGCTCGGAATCCAGCAGGTTTTCATTGAGCGCCGCGCAGTTAAGCGAAATAAACGGCCCCTGCCAGCAGGAGGAGAGGTAGTGCAGGCGGTTGGCGATAAGCTCCTTGCCCGTCCCGCGCTCGCCGATAATCAGCACCGGCTTATTCAACGGCGCCAGTCGGGAAACCTGCTCCAGCACCTCGATAAAGCGGTTCGCTTCGCCGAGGAGGGTATCTTTGTTATCTGCCATGATGAAATTCGCCACATGTTGGTGTAATTCGCCATTTCACTGTAGGCGTTTAACGGCTGAAATACAATCACCTCTTTGATAATCAATGAGATAAAAAGTTGGCACGGAAGTTGTAATAGTCATTGCGCAGGGCTCAGCCCGATACACAGAACTAAGAGGATTGAACAATGGGTATTTTTTCTCGTTTTGCCGACATCGTGAACGCCAACATCAACTCGCTGCTGGAAAAAGCGGAAGACCCGCAGAAGCTGGTCCGTTTGATGATCCAGGAGATGGAAGACACCCTGGTGGAAGTGCGCTCCACCTCTGCCCGCGCGCTCGCAGAAAAGAAAGACCTGTCCCGCCGTGTGGAACGTGCGCAGGCGCAGCAGGTTGAATGGCAGGAGAAGGCCGAACTGGCGCTGCGTAAAGAGAAAGACGATCTGGCGCGTGCGGCGCTGATTGAAAAGCAGAAGCTGACCGACGTTATCGGCACGCTGGAACATGAAGTGACGCTGGTGGATGAAACTCTGGCGCGGATGAAAAAAGAGATCGGTGAGCTGGAGAACAAACTCAGCGAAACCCGCGCTCGTCAGCAGTCTCTGGCGCTGCGTCATCAGGCGGCGAGTTCATCCCGTGATGTGCGTCGTCAGCTGGACAGCGGTAAACTGGATGAAGCGATGGCCCGCTTTGAATCCTTTGAACGCCGCATCGACCATATGGAAGCGGAAGCCGAAAGCCATCGTTTTGGTAAACAGCCATCGCTGGACCAGCAGTTTGCCGAGCTGAAAGCGGATGACGAAATCAGCGAGCAACTGGCGGCGCTGAAAGCCAAAATGAAGCAAGACAACGAATAATAATTCCGGCGGCACTGACCGTGCCGCTGCTCATAATATATAAGGAGTTTCTATGAGCGCGCTTTTCCTCGGCATTCCCCTGACGTTGTTTGTGCTGTTTGTATTGCCGATTTGGCTGTGGCTCCACTATAGCAATCGCTCCCGCTCCGGCGAGCTTTCACAGGGCGAGCAGCAGCGGCTGATGCAGTTGACCGATGACGCGAAGCGGATGCGCGAGCGTATTCAGGCGCTGGAAGCCATTCTGGATGCAGAACATCCAAACTGGAGGGACAAATAATGGCGCTGGATCTGAACAAAAAGCTGTGGCGTATCCCGCAGCGAGGCATGGTGAAAGGGGTCTGCGCCGGTATTGCCGAGTACCTCGACGTGCCGGTGAAGCTGATTCGTATTATTACCGTGCTGGCGATGCTGTTTGGTCTGTTTTTCTTTGTCGTCGTCGCCTACGTAATTTTGACCTTCGCCCTCGACCCAATGCCGGAAGGGGCGATGAACAACCCGCATCAGCCCACCAGCCGCGACCTGCTGGATGCGGTAGATGCTGAATTAGCCGCTGGCGAGCAGCGACTGCGCGAGATGGAACGTTACGTGACATCTGACACTTTTACCCTGCGCAGCAGGTTCCGTCAGCTCTGAGTAAGAGGTTACTGATGAATAATAAATGGCAGCGGGCGGGCCAGAAGGTGAAGCCCGGTTTGAAAATCGTTGGCAAGCTGGCGCTCCTGACGGCCTTGCGTTACGGCCCGGCAGGCGTAGCCGGATGGGCGGTGAAGTCCGTCGCCCGTCGCCCGCTGAAGATGTTTCTGGCGGTGGCGCTGGAACCGCTGTTGTCCCGCCTCGCCAAACGTTATTTCCCCATGGCAAAATAGGGCTATCGGCGTAGCGAGGAGTGCCAAATAAGCAATGAAGCGACTCAAAAATGAATTCAATGCGCTGGTCAACCGTGGGGTTGACCGGCATCTTCGTCTTGCCGTGACCGGCCTTAGCCGCAGCGGCAAGACTGCCTTTATCACCGGCCTGGTGAATCAGCTACTCAATATTCATACCGGCGCACGCCTGCCGCTGTTGAGCGCGGTGCGCGAAGAGCGTTTGCTCGGCGTTAAACGTATTCCCCAGCGCGACCTTGGTATCCCCCGATTCACCTACGACGAAGGGTTGGCTCAACTCTACGGTCAGCCGCCGTCCTGGCCGACGCCGACGCGAGGGGTGAGCGAAATTCGCCTGGCGCTGCGCTACAAATCGAACGACTCACTGCTGCGTCACTTTAAAGAGACCTCCACGCTCTATCTGGAGATTGTTGACTATCCCGGTGAGTGGCTGCTCGACTTACCGATGCTCAACCAGGACTACCTCGGCTGGTCGCGCCAGATGACCGGGCTGCTGACCGGCCAGCGCGGCGAGTGGTCGGCAAAATGGCGACAGCTGTGCGAAGGGCTGGACCCGTTTGCACCTGCCGATGAAAACCGGCTGGCGGAAATCGCCCAGGCGTGGACCGACTACCTGCACCAGTGCAAGCAGGAAGGGCTGCACTTTATTCAGCCGGGCCGCTTTGTGCTGCCGGGCGATCTTGCCGGTGCTCCGGCCTTGCAGTTCTTCCCGTGGCCGGATGTGGACGCCATCGGTGAGTCGAAGCTGGCGCAGGCGGACAAACACAGCAATGCCGGTATGCTGCGCGAGCGCTTCCATTACTACTGTGAAAAAGTGGTGAAGGGGTTCTACCGGGATCACTTCCTGCGCTTCGACCGCCAGATTGTGCTGGTCGACTGTCTGCAACCGCTCAACAGCGGCCCGCAGGCGTTTAACGATATGCGTCTGGCGCTGACGCAGCTGATGCACAGCTTCCATTACGGGCAGCGCACGCTGTTCCGCCGTCTGTTTTCGCCGGTTATCGACAAGCTGCTGTTTGCCGCTACCAAAGCGGATCACGTCACCGTCGATCAGCACGGCAATATGGTATCGCTGCTGCAACAGCTGATTCAGGACGCCTGGCAGAACGCGGCCTTTGAAGGCATCACCATGGACTGTCTGGGGCTGGCTTCGGTGCAGGCAACGCAGAGCGGGCTGATTGAGGTGAACGGCGAGAAGATCCCAGCGCTGCGCGGTCATCGCTTAAGCGACGGTCAGCCGCTCACTGTCTACCCTGGTGAAGTACCGGCGCGTCTTCCCGGGCAGGCCTTCTGGGACAAACAAGGTTTTCAGTTTGAGGCCTTCCGCCCGCAGACGATGGATGTTGACCAGCCGCTGCCGCATATCCGTCTGGATGCCGCGCTGGAGTTTTTGATTGGAGATAAGCTGCGATGAACGATGCCTATAAACCTCGCATTGATTTTGACGGCCCGCTCGATGAAGTGAAGCCGGAACAGTTTAAAACTTCGCAGGCGTTTGATGACGCGACGGCGGAGAAATTCGCCCCGGTGACGCTCGACGACGAACCCGAGCAGGAAGGGCAGGTAGAAGCCACCCTCGACGCGGCGCTGCGCCCGAAACGCAGCCTGTGGCGCAAAATGGTCACCGCCGGGCTTGGCCTGTTTGGTATCAGCGTAGTTGCCCAGGGCGTGCAGTGGACGATGACCGCCTGGCAAACCAACGACTGGGCGGCGCTCGGTGGCTGTGCCGCCGGGGCGCTGATTGTTGGCGCGGGCGTGGGGTCGGTGGTCACCGAATGGCGACGGCTCTGGCGCTTACGCCAGCGCGCAGAAGAACGCGATGAAGCGCGCACCTTAATGCACAGCCACAGCGTGGGCAAAGGGCGCGCATTCTGTGAAGGGCTGGCGCGTCAGGCGGGGCTGGACCAGTCGCACCCGGCGCTACAGCGCTGGTACGCGGCTATCCACGAAACCCAGAGCGACCGCGAAGTGGTCAGCCTGTATGCCCATCTGGTGCAGCCGGTGCTGGACGCGCAGGCGCGTCGCGAGATCAGCCGCTCGGCGGCGGAATCGACGCTGATGATTGCCGTCAGCCCGCTGGCGCTGGTGGATATGGGCTTTATCGCCTGGCGTAACCTGCGGCTGATTAACCGTATCGCGAATCTCTACGGTATCGAGCTTGGCTACTACAGCCGTCTGCGGCTGTTCCGTCTGGTGCTTATCAACATCGCTTTCGCCGGGGCCAGTGAGCTGGTACGGGAAATCGGTATGGACTGGATGTCGCAGGATCTTGCCGCGCGCCTGTCAACCCGGGCCGCGCAGGGGATTGGTGCCGGGCTGCTGACCGCGCGTTTGGGGATCAAGGCGATGGAGCTTTGCCGACCGCTGCCGTGGATCGATAACGACAAGCCGCGCCTCGGTGATTTCCGTCGCGAGCTGATAGGCCAACTGAAAGCGACGCTGCAGAAAGGGAAATCGGCGGCGCAGCGGGAGAGCTAACGAGATAAAATATGGTTATGCAAAAATTGTATAACCTATTTCTATACTTATCTTTACTGAAAGTGACAACCAGCGCTACTTTAGCTAAATCGTCCACAACACGTTCATTTTCAGGAACTCCCGATGACCAAAAAACTGCTGCCGTTACTCGTGCTGACCGCGCTGTCAGCCTCCGCTTATGCCGCTACGCCACCGAACACGCTGGTAGTGGCTCAGGGTCTGGACGATATTGTCAGTCTGGACCCAGCGGAGGCCAACGAGCTCTCCAGCATCCAGACCGTGCCAAGCCTCTACCAGCGTCTGGTTCAGCCTGACCGTAACGACCCAGCTAAAATCACGCCGATTCTGGCAGAAAGCTGGCAGGCGGATGCGGCGAAAAAAACGCTGACTATCAAGCTAAAGAGCGACGCTAAATTTGCTTCCGGCAACCCGCTGCGCCCGGAAGATGTGATCTTCTCCTACACCCGAGCCGTCACCCTGAACAAATCCCCGGCGTTTATCCTTAACGTCCTCGGTTGGGAGCCGGGCAATATTGCCAGCCAGTTGAAGAAGATTGACGACCATACGCTGCAGCTAAGCTGGACGGCTGATGTTAGCCCATCGGTGGCGCTAAACATTCTCTCTACGCCGATTGCCTCGATTGTGGATGAGAAGCTGGTGGCAGCCAACGTGAAGGGCAACGACTTCGGTAACGAATGGCTGAAAATGCACTCTGCGGGCAGCGGCGCGTTCAAAATGCGCGTCTACCAGCCTCATCAGGCCATCGTGCTGGAAGCCAACGACACCTCGCCAACCGGCGCGCCTAAGCTGAAAAGCGTGATCATTAAAAACGTGCCCGACCCGGCTTCCCGCCGTCTGCTGATCCAGCAGGGCGACGCCGATGTGGCGCGCGACCTCGGCGCAGACCAGATTGACGCGCTGCAGGGCAAACCGGGTTTACAGGTGTTAAGCATTCCGTCAGCCGAGCAAAACTACGTGGTGTTCAACACCGCGAATACCGCCAACCCGCTGCTGGCTAACCCGGCGTTCTGGGAAGCGGCTCGCTGGCTGGTGGACTACAACGGCATCACCAAAGATCTGCTGAAAGGGCAGTACTTTGTCCATCAGAGCTTCCTGCCGGTCGGTTTCCCGGGCGCGCTGGACAACACGCCGTTTAAATTTGACCCTGCCAAAGCCAAAGAAATCCTGGCGAAAGCGGGCATCAAAGACGCTCACTTTACCCTCGACGTGGAAAACAAACCGCCGTTTATCACCATCGCTCAGTCGATGCAGGCAAGCTTTGCTCAGGGCGGCGTGAAGGTGGATCTGTTGCCTGCCGCGGGTAGCCAGGTTTACGCTCGCGTGCGTGCGAAGCAGCATCAGGCGGCGATTCGTCTGTGGATCCCGGACTACTTTGACGCCCACTCTAACGCCAGCGCCTTTGCCTTTAACGACGGTAAATCCAGCACCGTAGCGGGCCTGAACGGCTGGAAGATCCCTGAACTGAATAAAGCCACGCTGGCTGCCGTCGCGGAACCGGACGTCGCAAAACGTCTCGACCTGTACAAAAAAATGCAGGAAGAGCTGCAGCGTAATTCGCCGTACGTCTTTATTGACCAGGGCAAAACGCAGATTGTGGTTCGCGACAACGTGAAGGGCTACCAGCAAGGGCTGAATGCCGACATGGTCTGGTACGACCGCGTGACCAAATAGATTGACGCCTGTTGCCGGGTGGCGCTTCGCTTACACGGCCTCCAAAACTCGAGAACGTAGGCCGGGTAAGGCGTAGCCGCCACCCGGCAAAAAGAGATTTCCCATGCCGAATTTTTCCAGACGCGCGCTTCAGGGTCTGTTAACTCTGTTGCTCACGCTCTTTGGGCTGTTGCTCGTCACCTTTGCGCTCTCTGCGCTTTCACCCGTTGACCGCGTGCTGCAAATTGTCGGCGATCACGCCAGCCAATCGACCTACGACCAGGTTCGCCATCAGTTGGGCCTTGATCGTTCCCTACCGGTACAGTTCTGGCACTACCTGGTTAATCTGTTCCATGGCGATCTCGGCACCGCCAGCGCCACCGGGCAGCCGGTGCTGCACGATCTGCTGGCCGCCTTTCCCGCGACGCTTGAACTCGCCACGCTGGCGCTGATTATCGGCGCGGTGTTCGGCGTGATTGCTGGCGTACTCTGCGCCCGTTACGCCGGTTCGCCCTGGGATTTTGCCGTGCGAACGCTGACGCTTCTGGGCAACTCGGTGCCGATTTTCTGGCTCGGGCTGCTGATGCTGGCGCTGTTCTACGCGAAGCTGCAATGGAGCCCCGGCCCCGGTCGCCTCGACGATATCTACCAGTTCACCATCGAACCCAAAACCGGCTTTGTGCTGATTGATACCTGGCTTTCCGGCGACAAAGAGGCTTTTCGCAACGCCTTTAGCCACCTGGTGCTGCCGGTGCTGCTGCTGGCTTACTATTCGCTGGCCAGCATCACGCGTCTCACGCGTTCGGCGTGTCTGAGCGAGATGAACAAAGAGTACATCCTGCTGGCGCGCGCCAAAGGGGCGGGCGAGATGAGTATTCTGCTGCGTCACGTGCTGCCGAACATCCGCGGCACGCTGCTGACGGTTATCGCGCTGGCCTATACCTCGATGCTTGAAGGCGCGGTGCTAACCGAGACGGTGTTCTCCTGGCCGGGGATTGGCCGCTACCTGACGACGGCGCTATTTGCTGGCGATACGGCGGCGATTATGGGGGGGACGCTGCTGATTGGCGTTTGCTTTGTGTTGATTAATAACCTCACCGATGTGCTGGTGCGGCTGACCGACCCGAGGGTTCGCTGATGCCATCATCTCTGTTTTTGCGCCGATTACTGCGCTCGCCTGCGGCCTGCTGCGGGCTGATTATTATTGCCGTGCTGGTACTGACGGCGCTGTTGGCTCCATGGCTTGCGCCGCAGGACCCAAACTGGCAGGACGCCGCCGCGCGTTTGCAAATGCCCAACGCGCAGCACTGGCTCGGCACCGACAGCTACGGGCGCGACCTGCTTTCAAGGCTGATTTACGGTACTCGTCCGGCGCTGGGTCTGGTGGCGCTGGTGACGGTGATTACGCTGCCGGCCGGGCTGCTGATAGGCATTCTTTCCGGCTATTACGGCGGCTGGCTGGAACGTATTCTGATGCGCTTTACCGACGTGGTGATGTCGATGCCGCGCCTGATTCTGGCCTTTGCCTTTGTGGCGATGCTGGGCCCAGGGCTGGTTAACGGCGCGTTAGCGCTGGCGTTAACCACCTGGCCTGCCTATGCACGTCAGGCGCGTAGTGAAATCCAACGGCTACGGCACAGCGACTATTTAGCCGCCGCCGAGATGATGGGGATTCGCGGCCTGCGCCTGCTGGTCGGCCATATTCTGCCGTTGTGTCTGCCGTCGGCGATTGTGCGTCTGGCGCTGGATCTGGCGGGGATCATTCTGGCCGCCGCGGGGTTAGGCTTCCTCGGCCTGGGTGCGCGTCCGCCGATGGCGGAGTGGGGGGCGATGATTGCCGATGGCATGCAGGTGATATTTGACCAGTGGTGGATTGCCGCCGCGCCTGGTGCGGCGATTCTGATTGCCAGCCTGGCGTTTAACCTGCTGGGCGATGGTTTACGTGACGTTCTGGAGCCGCAACATGACTGAGCAACGCCTTTCCGTACAGGGGCTGAACATTGATTATCCCCGCGCACGGGTGGTCAACAATATGAGCTTCACGCTCGGTAACGAGCGGTTGGCGCTGGTGGGTGAATCCGGCTCAGGCAAGTCGATGACCGCGCGGGCGTTGATGGGGCTGGTGCGCAAGCCGGGTATCGTCAGCGCCGACCGTCTAAACGTGCTCGGCCACGATGTGCTTTCCCTGAATGCGCGCGGCTGGCGCGCGCTGCGGGGCAACGACATCGCGATGGTGCTGCAAGACCCTCGCTATGCGCTGAACCCGGTGAAAACGGTGCGAGAGCAACTGGAAGAGGCACTCACCCTGCATCAGCGGCTGAACCGCCGCGAGCGGCAGGAAAAGTGTGAATCCGCGGTGCTGGCGATGGGACTCGACGTAGCAGTGCTGAACCGCTATCCGGGCGAACTCTCCGGCGGCATGGGCCAGCGGGTGATGATTGCCATCGCGCTGATTAACGACCCTAAAGTGCTGATAGCCGATGAACCTACTTCGGCGCTGGACGCCCGTCTGCGTAACCAGATCCTCGAACTGCTGGTGGCGCAATGTGAGCAGCGGCAGATGGCGATGCTGCTGATTAGCCACGATTTACCGCTGGTGGCTCAGCATTGCGACCGGGTACTGGTGATGTATCAGGGTAACGGCGTCGATGAGATGGCAGCCCGTGATTTACCGCAGGCCACGCACCCCTACACCCGTACCTTGTGGACCTGCCGCCCGAACGCGCAGACCTATGGTCAGATGCTGCCGACGCTGGATCGCAGCCAGAACTTTGAGGAGACGGCGCATGGCGATCGTTGATATTCAGGCCTTACAGGTCAAGTTTGGCGAGAAAACGGCGGTATCGGCGGCCAGTTTCCACGTCAACGCAGGCGAGACCTTCAGCCTGATTGGTGAGTCCGGCTGCGGGAAATCGACCATTTTGCGCGTGATCGCCGGGCTGCAACGCGAGTGGGGTGGGCATGTTTCGCTATTCGATAAACAGATTACCCGCGGCGTGCGCTTTCAGGGTGAACTGCGTCGCAACGTGCAGATGGTGTTCCAGGACCCGTACGCCTCGTTACATCCGAACCATACGCTGTGGCGTACGCTGGCCGAACCGCTGAGTATCCACGGTGAAGGAGACATTGAAGCACGAGTGCAGACGGCGCTGGAGCAGGTGGGGTTGCCCGTCGACGCCGCCAGCCGCTATCCGCATCAGCTTTCCGGCGGCCAGCGTCAACGCGTAGCGATTGCCCGCGCGTTGCTGCTGCGGCCCAAAATCCTGCTACTCGACGAACCCACCTCGGCGCTGGATATGTCGGTGCAGGCGGAGATCCTGAACCTGCTTAATCGCCTGAAGCAGGACCACGGCATGACCTACCTGCTGGTGAGTCACGATGCCGATGTGATTGCCCATATGTCCGACCGCGCGGCGTTTATGGCCGGAGGCGTGATTCAGCGCTTCTTTGACCGTAATGCGCTGGAACGCGGTGAGCACCGGATGGGGTAACCAGTTAACCTTTAGCACAATCGGCCCCTCTCCCTTCCTAAGGGTGAGGGGGCCATTAAGTGCAGTTTATTAATTGAACGCATAACTTTACGGCACAACGCCCATTTTTCCGCCATACTGTCAATAATTGTTGACACTCATCTTCACGCCAGCGAATAAGTGTCTTATTATTCATACGTCTTTGGCTTATAAGGGTGAACACTCCCATGCGTCTTGAAGTCTTTTGTGAAGACCGTCTCGGTCTGACCCGTGAACTGCTCGATCTTCTGGTGCTGCGCGGCATTGACCTGCGCGGTATCGATATCGACCCTGTTGGCCGAATCTACCTAAATTTTGCGGAGCTGGATTTCACCAGCTTCAGCAGCCTGATGGCGGAAATCCGCCGCATTGCGGGCGTGACCGACGTTCGCACCGTCCCGTGGATGCCTTCCGAACGTGAACATCTGGCGCTGAGCGCGCTGCTGGAAGCGATGCCGGAGCCAGTGCTGTCGCTGGATACGCGCAGTAAAATCGAACGTGCTAACCCGGCAAGCTGCCAGCTGTTTGGCATGAGCCAGGATAAAATGCGCAACCATAACGTGGCGCAGCTGATTAGCGGCTTTAACTTCCCGCGCTGGTTCGAGAGCGACGAAGTGGAGTCTCACGCCGAGCATGTGGTGATCCACGGGCAGAATTTCCTGCTGGAAGCCACGCCGGTCTACCTGAGCGGCGAAAATGACGCCCGCGTGCTGGGGGGGGCTGTGATAATGCTGCGCTCCACGCTGCGCATGGGCCGCCAGCTGCAAACCATGACCACCCAGGACGTCAGCGCATTCAGCCAGATTGTGGGCGTTAGCCCACGTATGCGTCAGGTGGTGGATCAGGCGCGCAAGCTGGCGCTGCTGACCGCACCGCTGCTGATCGTCGGGGAAACCGGTACCGGTAAAGACCTGCTGGCCCACGCCTGCCACCTGGCGAGCCCGCGTGCGGCGAAACCGTACCTGGCGCTGAACTGCGGCTCCATTCCAGAAGATGCGGTTGAGAGCGAGCTGTTTGGCGATGCCGCCGAGGGTAAAAAAGGGTTCTTCGAACAGGCCAACGGTGGCTCGGTGCTGCTGGACGAAATTGGTGAAATGTCGCCGCGTATGCAAACCAAACTGCTGCGTTTTCTCAACGATGGCACTTTCCGCCGGGTAGGCGAAGATCACGAAGTGCATGTTGACGTTCGCGTTATCTGCGCGACCCAGAAAAACCTGGTGGAGCTGGTGCAAAAAGGGCTGTTCCGCGAGGATCTCTATTACCGCCTCAACGTGCTGACCCTTAACCTGCCGCCGCTGCGCGATCGTCCACAGGACATCATGCCGTTGACCGAACTGTTTGTGGCGCGCTTTGCCGACGAGCAGGGGATCTCCCGTCCCAAACTTTCTGCCGATCTCAACACCGTGCTCACCCGTTACGGGTGGCCGGGCAACGTTCGCCAGCTGAAGAATGCGGTATACCGTGCGCTGACCCAGCTTGAAGGCTATGAACTGCGTCCGCAGGACGTGCTGCTGCCGGACCACGATGTATCGAGCGCGGCGGTAGGGGAAGAGGCGATGGAAGGCTCACTGGACGATATTACCCGTCGCTTTGAACGCTCGGTGCTGACGCAGCTTTATCGCAGCTATCCAAGCACCCGTAAACTCGCCAAGCGTCTGGGCGTATCGCACACGGCGATTGCGAATAAACTGCGGGAATATGGCTTGAGCAACAAGAAGGGCGAAGAGTCATAAAAAAAACAGCCTCTGAAAAGAGGCTGTTTGTATTTTGCGGTGCGGTAGTTACGCTTTCAGTGCAGCCAGTGCCGCATCGTAGTCTGGCTCGTTGGTGATTTCGTTCACCAGCTCGCTGTATACCACGTTGTCGTTTTCATCGATAACCACAACGGCACGTGCCGCCAGGCCTTTCAGCGCGCCGTCTGCGATGCCTACGCCGTAGGTCTGCAGGAATTCTGGCGCACGCAGGGTGGACAGGGTGACCACGTTGCTCAGGCCTTCTGCGCCGCAGAAGCGAGACTGCGCGAACGGCAGGTCAGCGGAAACGCACAGCACAACGGTGTTGGCCAGTTCGCCAGCCAGTTGGTTGAATTTACGCACAGATGCCGCGCAGACGCCGGTATCGATGCTTGGGAAAATGTTCAGAACTTTACGTTTGCCCGCGAACTGGCCGAGGGTGACGTCTGACAGATCTTTTGCCACCAGCGTAAACGGTTGAGCTTTATCGCCCGCCTGTGGGATAGAACCTTGAACAGCAACGGGATTGCCCTGGAAATGTACGGTTTGCGACATGATTATCTTCCTGTTTACATATAGTTAACGTCTGCCCTAGTGTATGACAACAGGTGTTAACACGGCAAACCCTATTTACGCCTGATTATAAGGAGCAAAAATGAGAAAGCTGCGAGTCTTTGAAGAAGCCTGGCCACTGCATACCCCCTTCGTCATTGCTCGCGGAAGCCGCAGTGAAGCGAAGGTGGTGGTGGTTGAACTGGAACAGGATGGCGTAAAAGGGGTGGGTGAGTGCACGCCGTATCCGCGCTATGGGGAGAGCATTGCGTCGGTGATGGCGCAAATTATGGCATTGGGCGAGCAGCTTGAACGCGGATTAACGCGTGAACAGCTGGCGAATCTACTCCCGGCAGGGGCGGCGCGTAACGCCGTCGACTGCGCGCTCTGGAGCCTGGAAACGCATTTATTACAAAGTGACGTTGTCACTCAGTTGGGCGTTCGTTTGCCGGAAACAATCACGACCGCCCAAACGGTGGTCATCGGTACCCCAGAACAAATGGCCGCTAGCGCAAAGGCGCTGTATGAAAGCGGTGCCCGGTTACTCAAAGTGAAGCTTGATAACCATTTTATCTGCGAACGAATGGTGGCGATTCGCGCTGCCGCGCCGGATGCGACGCTGATTGTGGATGCCAATGAATCCTGGCGCGGTGACGGTTTAGCGGCGCGTTGTCAGCTGCTGGCCGATTTAAATGTCGCCATGCTCGAACAACCGCTGCCGGTGGGCGAAGACGACGCGCTCAGCCACTTTATCCATCCGCTGCCGATTTGTGCCGATGAAAGCTGCCACACCCGGGAAGATTTGCCGGTACTGCGTGAACGCTATGAGATGGTCAACATCAAGCTCGATAAAACCGGTGGCCTGACGGAAGCGCTGGCGTTGGCTGCCGAGGCCAGGGCGCAGGGTTTTGCGCTCATGCTCGGCTGTATGCTCTGTACCTCTCGCGCGATTGAAGCCGCGCTACCGCTGGCACCACAGGTGCGCTTCGCCGACCTCGATGGCCCGACCTGGCTTGCCGCCGATGCCGAGCCAGCGCTGCGTTTTACCTGCGGTGAGCTTCATTTGTGATGCGCTGACTGCCAGTGCAGCAGCGCCGTCATCGCCGCCAGATACTTCTCACTGGCCTCGTCTGAGGAGACTGGAGGGAACTCGGCGGTGATGCAGTGCAGGCCAATATCGGCGCACCAACTGCCAAACGACCCCGGCGTTTCATAGCCGACGCTGCTGACCAGCGGCAGGCTGAACGCCTCGGCAAGCCATTGCCCCAGCTCGCTGTGACGGCTGTCCTCAATACAGGCCAGTGGATCGTGGAACGACACCACCCACGCCGGGTTTATTTGATGAATCAGCTGACACAGCGCTCGGCTCTCCGGTTCGGAGCCGGGACGACTGCCGGTCTGCAGCACCACATCTCGATGTTCCGCCGTGCTGTTCCAGCGGTACACCGTGTCGCCCGCCTTCCAGTTTGCCGACGGGAAGTTACGGTTAAGATCCACACCGTTTGCGTTCGCCCGCAGACCCAACTGGCAGCCGTCCGGGTTTACCGCCAGCACCACGTGATGACGGCGAAGATCCGTCGCCAGCGTGCGCAGCGCGCAGGAGAGGGTCACGACCGAGGAGTTTTCGTCGCCGTGCGTGCCGGCAATGATCAAACCGCTCTGCGGGCCTGCCAGCGGGGCGGGGAACCAGATGAGCGGAGCCCCAAGCAGAGAACGGCCGTAGTGTTGTGTTCCGGGCGGGAACGCGCCGCGTTGGGCGCGAGGGCGGGTGGCTGACATACGCTGAGTCCTGATATGCAATGGGGATATTGAGCAGTGTTGTGCAAAATACGCCGCGAATCAAATAGTTTCCCTGATAGATATTGCTGGTGACATATCAAGTTTATGTGACATGTTGTTTGCAATTACCGCGACTGAAACAAATAATATTTTCATCAAGTTGTGTGGGTTTGCCAATTTTAAGGGGATGACATGAAGTTACCGTTCACCTTGACCTGTTGCGCTGTCTTGCTTTCAGGTCTGAGTTCTATCGCCGTCGCGGCCGACGTTCCCGCCGGAACGGTGCTGGCGAAGCAGCAGGAGCTGGTTCGTCATATTAAAGATGAACCCGCTTCATTAGATCCCGCAAAGGCGGTGGGGCTGCCGGAGATTCAGGTCATTCGCGATCTTTTTGAAGGGCTGGTGAACCAGGATGCCAACGGCAATATCATTCCAGGCGTCGCTACCCGCTGGCAGACGAACGACCAGCGTATCTGGACGTTTACCCTGCGCAACGATGCGAAATGGTCCGACGGTACGCCGGTCTCGGCGCAGGACTTCGTTTACAGCTGGCAGCGTCTGGTTGACCCGAAAACCACCTCGCCGTTTGCCTGGTTTGCCGCGCTGGCAGGTATCACTAATGCTCAGGACATTATCGACGGCAAAGCCAAACCAGAAACGCTGGGCGTGACCGCGGTAGATGCCCATACTCTGCGCGTACAGCTGGATAAACCGCTGCCGTGGTTTGTGAATCTGACCGCCAACTTCTCGCTCTATCCGGTCAATAAAGCCAACGTCGAGAGTGATAAAAACTGGACGCGTCCAGGTAAGCTTATTGGCAACGGTGCCTACGTGTTGGCAGACCGCGTGGTGAATGAGAAGCTGGTAGCGGTACCGAACAAGTACTACTGGGATAACGCGAAGACGGTTATCCAGAAGGTAACCTTCATCCCGATTAACCAGGAGTCCGCCGCCACTAAACGTTACCTGGCGGGCGATATCGATATCACCGAATCCTTCCCGAAAAACCAGTATCAGAAGCTGCTCAAAGAACTGCCGGGCCAGGTCTATACCCCGGCGCAGCTGGGCACCTATTACTACGCCTTTAACACCCAGAAAGGGCCAACCGCCGATGCGCGCGTACGCCTGGCGCTGAGCATGACCATCGACCGCCGGATTATCGCCGAGAAGGTCTTAGGCACCGGTGAGAAACCGGCATGGCGCTTTACCCCTGATGTGACCGCTGGTTTTAAGCCGCAGACCTCTGAGATGGCACAAAGCAGCCAGGCCGAACTGAACGCACAGGCGAAGATGCTGCTGCAGGCAGCAGGCTACGGCCCAAATCGCCCGCTGAAGCTGACGCTGCTATACAACACCTCGGAAAACCACCAGAAAATTGCCATCGCAGTGGCATCGATGTGGAAGAAAAACCTCGGCGTTGACGTGAAGCTGCAAAACCAGGAGTGGAAAACCTATATCGATAGCCGTAACACCGGTAATTTCGACGTGATCCGCGCGTCGTGGGTGGGGGATTACAACGAGCCGTCAACCTTCCTGTCACTGCTGACCTCCACCAACACCGGCAATATTTCCCGTTTCAGCGACCCGGCGTATGACAAGGTGATCCGCCAGGCGACGCTGGAGAACACCGCAGAAGCGCGTAATGCTGATTACAACACCGCCGAGAAAATTCTGGCTGAGAAAGCGCCTATCGCGCCTATTTACCAATACACCAACGGACGTTTGATCAAGCCGTGGGTCAAAGGCTACCCGATCACCAATCCTGAAGATGTGGCCTATACGCATACGATGTATATCGTGAAGCACTAGTTGAATACAGGCTCCTGATAGCCTTCGTTAACCTCATTTAAAATAGGAGCTGGCACGACTTACAGCGCCAGTTCTCTTTTCGACCGCATTTCGCACTGATGCCACGGGCCGTTGCCTGGAACCGGGATAAAGTGTAAGCCTGGCTGTACGCGTATGAGTACAATCCCACCTTAATTGAGTGTGATGAGGGCATGATGAAGACTGGGAAAAATATGGTGGATACACGAGCAAAAATTTGCAGAAAATCTTCAGTGTGCAACTTACCATACAAAAGAGAGCACAGAGATGAAACGGTGCCGTCCTGTTAAATAACGGAGTCTGGAGAACCTGACGTGGAGTAAACGAACCAGCGGGGGAATTAGGTATTCCCTGTTGACTTCATTTGGTCAGCGAATGTTCGGCAGTCTGCTGGTAGTGGAATGGTGTTGGCTTTGTGGAAAGCGGCCTGAATTTTTCGATTCTCTAGCAGATAAGTATTCATTAACTCAGGAATATTCTGTAGCAATCTATAACGCATCACCTGGATACGCACGGGTTGCAGTGGCTATATCGATAACACGGTTACACAGCACTAATGTTATTTGGCGACCGGATTACCTCAGAATAAGAAGCAGGTAAGTACTGAACGACTACATCTTTGCTGAAGCAAATCTTTAATGATAATAGCTGAAATTACTGAGTTTTAACGCCCTAGAGCTGCCTACATTGGGCGCAGACATAATCAATAATATTGGTGCTGCTGACGTTAGTATGAACGAGGGAATGAATGCCCTCCGAAGGGAGAACAATTGATGAGTATTGCAGGCATACGTTCCAATCGTGGTGATGGATACCAGACACTGGTAGCATTTGATTGGGCGTTGACAGTCCTATCCGATCAGGATTTTCAATGGCTTGAGGTCGACTCGGTAAGGTACTCCGTTGATGATGTCGTCATTGGTAAAGTTGATGGCTCTTTGATCGCCTGTCAATGCAAAAAAAATCAAACCGATTTTAAGGCTTGGACGATAGCTGAGCTTGCTGATGAGCTGGATAAAGCCTTCCTTCTACTGGCCGATAATCCAAAGGTGAATGTTCGCTTCTATTCCCGCAATAACTTTGGTGACCTTGCAAAACTTAAAGAGCACAGTTCATCTCAACCAGACGAAAGCAGCTATCAACAAAGCTTAGGGAAAGCGCAGCGGGTGCTGGATGACAATTTGTCAGAACAGTTGGCGAGAACTGCCCCCAGCCTTTCAACGTTTGAATTCCTGAGTCGAACCAATTTTGTGACCAGCGATGATTTAGACCGGATGAAAGAATTGCTACACGAACGTTTACGAAACCTGGTGAGCAATACTGATTCTGCATTCAATGCTCTCTGGATGAAACTCGACCAACTGGGCGCACGTATGAATGGTAATAGGTCATCTACTGCGGTTCAGCATCGCTTAACTAAACACAATATTCGCAGCATTATCCAACAGGCAGGGGCAACACTGGTTCCCCCCATGGACCTCGCAGAGATACGTCATTCTTTTATCAGTACTTCTGCTATTGGTCGGTCTTGGCGGCGGGATATCGCGGGGGAGCGTATTGTCAGCCCAATAGTGGATGAACTCCTTGCCGCCATTGATGCCCGAAAAAGATCCATCTTGCTTACGGGTCTCCCTGGTTCAGGAAAAACCTGTGTGATGCTGGCGTTGCAGGAAGCGTTGGAAGAGCGAGCAAAAAGCCATCCAGATATCGTGCCTCTCTTTATTCAATCACGTGAGTTTGCCGACCTGACTACATCGGAAGAGCGTCAGGCTCAGGGGCTGTCGCAACAATGGGTTGAGGAAGCAGCAAGGCTGGCTGAAGACACCCATGTGGTAGTTGTTGTTGATTCTTTGGATGTATTGTCCATCGCACGTGAACATCGTGTACTACAGTATTTTCTTGCTCAGATCGACCGCCTGCTGCTTATCCCCAACCTCACCGTTATTACCGCGTGTCGCGATTTTGACAAACATTACGACAGAAGAATTGCCGAACGACATTGGGATTGTGAATTAAAGTGCCAGCCACTGGACTGGGACAACGAAATTTCCCCATTGCTTGGTACGTTAGGGATAGCGACAGCGGCTATTGATGCTGATACTCGCGAGCTAATTCGCAATCCGCGTGAGTTGGCATTATTTGTTGAGTTGGCCCGAAGAGGCGGTAGTTTCAATGTGGTGACCAGCCAGGCACTGGCGCAACGCTATCTCAATACTATCGTACTTGCCGATAGCGAATTAGGGGATAATGCTATGCGAGCGATTGAAGCTATCGCGTCAGAAATGCTGAAAATGCGAAGCTTAGTCGCGCCGCATCAACGTTTCACAGCCTCTCAGGGCATACAGCGAAAACTGTGTAGTCTCAATGTATTGCAGGAGACACAGGATGGGAAGCTAACTTTTGGTCATCAAACCCTGCTGGATGTGCTTGTCATAAGTGGAGCCATTCGTCATGGCGTCACATTGAATGAGTTCATACACAGCTTACCACCTGTTCCATTTGTACGTCCCAGTATTCGGAGTTTTATCGCTCAGTTGGCGCTGGGTGAGCGCCGCGAATTCAGGAAACAACTCAGGACGGTATTGACGGGTAACGCGGCCTTCCATATCAGACGCTTGGTGGCCGAATCGTTTGCCGAACAAAAACCTCAGGATGACGACTGGTCATTGATACGAGAACTACGTGAAAAAAATCGTGAAGTTTTTCAGGTGGTTTATGCCGCGGGATGTTCGATTGAGTGGCATCGTTTCTGGATTAACAACCTGATTCCCTGCTTAAAAGCGACCCGGGATGCCGAAGGCGTAGGGATACATGTTCATCGTATCGCTCAATGGAGTAATGCTGATACTGAAGGTGTAGTGTCATTCTGGATGGAAGCGCTGACGCTGGATTGGTTTGATGGCAATAGTGTTGCGGATCAGCTGGCAATGCATCTTTCAGGAATTAAGTCTGAAAATCTATCGCGTGTTGTTCCATTGCTGGCGCGATTGCTTGATATGCCGCTTCCCGAGTACAGTTCCCTTGGTGAGGTTATTGCTAATTGTGTGGCGACCGGCGTGATGGGGGATGCTTTACTCTGGCGTTATATTACGGATGGCCTCACTGATGAGGATATACTGCAATATAGACTCGATAATAAAATACGTTGCCAGCCCCATGAATTTGGGAGTAGAAATGAAAACTTCCTCCAGCAACGTATGGTGCAATCCCCAACTTTGCTGGGTTTTGCCTTAGATTCAATAGAGTACTGGAGCCATATCAGAGAATCACTATATGGCGAACTCCGTACAGGCTATCGACATGGTTTCCTGGATGAGACTTCATATGAAAATAGTCATAGCCAGCGGGATATACACCATGTGGACAGCATGAAAGTTCTGTTTAATGCAGTTGAAGCTGGCATTCTTCACCACGCAAAAACACACTCAGACTGGTGGCAAAAAAACTGCGAACGTATTTGTTACAATGACGAAGGCGCATTGCTCTACTTTGGCATACTTGCCTGTACCGAATCGCCTGAAACCAATATTGACCTTATAGGCCACATGTTGTCTGACCGGTATCTGCTGGAGTTTGAACTTTCTTTTGAATTAGGTGAGTTAATACAATCCGCATTCAAGTCTCTTTCAGTCCCTGTACAAGATAGGGTGATGGAGAATATTTTGACTGTGCGAAATGAATATGTTTCCGACGAATCCATACTTTGGAAATTAAAGGCTCAAGCAAAATTGATCTTACCGATTCCTTGCTATCTGCGTTCATTCGAAGCGCAGGCGGTGGTGGATGAGTATGAGAAAAAAGCAGGAGTATTGTTCCTCCAGCCTGAAATCCATTCTCATGGTGGTATTGTTAGAGCGCCATTTTCATTTGAGGAATTTCTCAGTGCCAGTGATAGCGGGATTTTGAAATTACTGGCCCACTATGAGGGCCACTCACATTGGGATGATGTTGATTTCCTGGTCGGCGGTGAACGTGAGGTGGGCTGGCAATTAAGAGAGGCCTCTTCTCGTCATCCTTCCCGATTTTTGGGCCTATTATCTAATCATTGGGCGGAGATACCTGAAAGTTTTCGTGATGACGTCATGAGTGGGGTTTCCACATATCTGGCCCATCGTCATGGCAACTTGAAGGCTGACGAAACATGGAAGCCGCTCCAAGAACCAGATGCTTCCTTCCTGGCAAGCCAGATTCTTGATGAACTGGAAAGACATCCAATGTACTGGAGGCATCGCCGTTCTGCGGCTAAAGCCCTTGAAGCATGCTCGCATGTCATACATGACCCGCTAAATGCTGAGCAATTAATATTTTTAGCCATAGATTTTGCAGGACTCCATGAAGAAGACCCTATCAAGGGGGACTCGGTCGGTTTGATTGGTTTAGGACTCAACATGGCAAAAGGTGCTGTTGCCGAAGCCTTGATGATCCTTGCTGATAATTTTCGAGAGCAGAACAACGAATTTCCAGAGTTGCTGGCACCCACATTGCACCGTTTCGCCCGTGACGATCATCCGGCGGTTCGCGCTATGATCCTGCGTCGCTTACCATATTTACAAAGCAAATCTTTCGATT
Organism: Kluyvera sp. 142486; assembly: GCF_046569695.1. Classification (NCBI taxonomy): domain Bacteria; kingdom Pseudomonadati; phylum Pseudomonadota; class Gammaproteobacteria; order Enterobacterales; family Enterobacteriaceae; genus Kluyvera; species Kluyvera sp. 142486. The sequence continues at coordinate 26,240 of NZ_JBKHUI010000010.1, read as the reverse complement.
TCGGTTGGGATTTGTTCTACCTCGTCATGCAGAATGCAGGTGGACTTTGGCAAATTGCTGAGCGATGCCTTTATTATGCGTACCACAGACATTTTGAGGTAGTGAAGCCTTTATTAGCGCGGCTTTGCAGAGAGGGATGTGGTAAAGATTTGGAAACATGGGGGCGCATTTCGGCTTTAGCTGCCATGACTCGACACATCTACTTCGATGAATTTCTAAACGACTTAAATATCCTGGACAACACAGAGGCCTGGCACGGTGCAACCACCGTCTGGACGAACGCTGAAAATATACGACAGCACCGGGAGCAGTGCTTGGCGGGTATTAGTGCGGGTTTAAATGCTGGCGGCCGCCATGCCCTGGAAGTTGCGGGTAAGATGGTTCGCATTTTCCACTATAAAGGCGAAGCAGTTTTTGTTCCGACGGGGCTGATTAGTCGTTGTTTTTCAGTATTTGAAAACGATAGCGATAGTGAGAAGAAACCCCCTCGTTTCTTCGGGTTTCACGAATGGCTTAATGTAATTTCTCTACAGGACCCATCGCATGCTTTAGCAGCAACTGAAATCTACTTAACCTACGCAGGTCGTAGCAAACAACGCTTGTATGACCATAGTGATAATCTCACTCAGTTAATGACCCGACTTTTTACGGAAGCAGAAGAACGCGAGGAGTCTGATTGTGGCTCAATGCTACAACGCGTTGTAGCCATACAAGATATGTTACTTTCCTTAGGGGGTCAGGGGATAGCCGATTGGTTAAAAGCAGCGGAGCGACCATGATCTCCTTAGATCGTGATGTAGGCGGTGCCGATGACTCGCAGTTTATAAATGTTGGATCGAGTACCTGTGTTATCCCCATTTTTGCGATCTCAGTCCTAGATAAGATAAAGGATGTTATGGAATGAGTACGTAACTAAGCACTGATAAGAACCGGTTGCCTGATAATGTCAGGCGACCACCACGAATGGTTGAAAACATCAGGCATTCGCTTAGGTTAAGTAATAAAATCGACTTACTGGCAAATACACAGCGTTTAATCTCAAAAACGGTAATCTTTAACCCTATTAATGGTTGGACTTTCCATCGGTGGAGTCTTATCGTGGTAAGAAACATACGAGGTTATCATCATGAAAGACGTAGTAGATAAATGCAGTACCAAAGGGTGTGCAATCGATATTGGTACCATCATTGAGAATGATAATTGTACCAGCGTTATTGAGCGTATCTTCTCATCGGAAAATGAAGCCGAGCTCGCCGCGGCGAAAATTAAGAAACTGGCCGCAGCAGCGTCATCGGATGAAGACGCGGTGGTGACTTATCAGGTTGTGAAAGCCGATAACGACATTAAGCTGAACGCTTCGGTGACGTTCTCTTGCCAGGCTGAAATGATTATTTTCGAATTATCATTGAGATCGGCATTCTAAGCGTAGCGTTTCTGATGCCATAACAGGCTACCTGTTCGGCGTGTGGGATGCATTCTGCGTCATCGCCACACGCCTTCACTAGCGCTTTTTCCCTCTACAATCCCTCGTTCTTTCCCATATCATCACCGCTCAAATTTTTCATTAATCAATGGCAACCTGCAAAACAGGTGAAGTGCTATTAATGAATTCACTGCATAAGTCAAATCACGGATTGCCAACTAATCCTCATGATGTTTCTGTCCTAAAATCATGTTTTAACCTGCCGGGAGCCATACCGTGGAATATTCCGTTTTAAGTAACAACCTCAAAATGCCGATGCTGGGTTTTGGCGTTTTTAAGGTCACCGATAAAGAAGAATGCAAACAGTCGGTGCTAACCGCTATTCGCACGGGCTATCGTTTGATTGATACCGCCGCCGTCTACGGCAACGAAGATGCCGTGGGTGATGCCGTTCGTGAAGCGATTGCCGAAGGCCTGTGCACCCGCGAAGAGCTGTTTATCACCTCCAAGCTGTGGGTACAGGACATGGCAAACTATGATGCTGCAAAAGCTGGTATTGACGCGTCACTGAAGAAATCAGGCTTAGCTTATTTCGATCTCTATTTACTGCATCAGGCGATGGGCGACTATTTCAGCGCCTGGCGTGCGCTGGAAGAGGCATATGCTGCCGGGAAACTGAAGGCCATTGGCGTATCGAACTTCTATGCCCATGTGTTAACCAACTTCTGTGAAACCGTCAGCGTTAAGCCGATGGTAAACCAGGTGGAGCTTCACCCTTATTTTGCTCAGCCTGAAGCGCTTGAGACTATGAAACGCTACAACGTTCAAGCAGAAGCCTGGGCACCATTAGGCGGCGGCAGACATCAGGCACATGAAGATAAAATGTTGCAGGGGATTGCCGAGGCGCATCAAAAAACGGTAGCCCAGGTGGTCCTGCGCTGGAACGTGCAGCGTGGCGTCACGGTGATCCCTAAATCTACCCGCCGGGAACGTATTGCCGAGAATTTTGCAATCTGGGATTTCTCGCTGACCGAGGGGGAAATGGCGCAAATCAGCGCGCTGGATTTAGGCTACGTCGGCGAGGCGGTGAAGCATTTTAATCCGGAATTTGTGCGTGGCTGTCTCGGGGTGAAAATCCATGATTGAACATTGTCATCGTTGATGCGACAAACGGTAGGCTGGATGGTGCTTCGCTTATCCTGCCTACAACGTGATGCTTCAGTGAAGCATCACGCCTGGTGCACCTTGACCACATATCCCTGTTCTGACCAATACTGAAGAAGTTCAGTCTGTCTGATGGACGTTGTTTTTCCGGTCCAGACATATAATGTTTGTCCCGGAAACAGTTCCGGGCGCGGCGATGAGACAAATTCTGGTATGACAGTGAGGTGCCAGCCTTCCTGAGACAGGCGCCATGCCTCAAGCCAGAGGCCGGTTCTGTCTTCGATGTCCCATGCCATTATCAGCGCTTCCTTACCTGGCTTACGACGAGAATCACTCAGTGATGCCGCCGCCAGTTCAGCTAGAATGCCTTCCAGCATCCCCGAGACCATTTTACCGGTCTGATTATCTAGCGTCAGACGCTGACGGACCGGATTGATAATGTTATCGATCAATTCAGGTACGGTATGTTCGCGCGTCAGCATCACCAGTTTTGCCCGGAGTTTTGCTGGAGAGGCTAATCTGAGTACGGTCATCAGATTCTCCTGCAAGGCATGGCTGTTATCAGCTGGAACGGATTTTTCTGCATCCAGCAACGCTTTAATTTTCCCGACCGAAGTGCCGCTCTTAATCAGGGCCTTAATTTCTTCGATACGCTGAATATCTTCTTCATCAAAAAGACGGTGCCCACCCTCAGTACGCTGAGGTTTGAGCAGATCATAACGTCTTTGCCACGCTCGCAGTGTGACCGGGTTGATTCCGCATCTCTCGGCAACTTCACCAATGCTATAACTCGACATATTTCCCCTATTAGCACTGTCCTGATGAAGGCGGTGTTAAGCGACTATTAAGTCTATTTAAGATACAGCACTAAGTTAAATATTTACTCAATGCCCGAAGAGGGGTCAAACTCTTGGGGCATATTTCGGAATCTCGTCCATGACTCAATGGATTATTGAACCGTCAGATTTCGGCATTATACCTCTTTTCTGGCCACGCAATGTCCGGAATTCTATTGCATTCGGGCGTTGAAAAGAGCGTCCCCTGGAAGTGCTCAATTCCTGCGGACTCAAGCCACATCCACTCTTCTGCGTTTACGACGCCGTCGACGGAGAGCCGGATTTCAAGCGATGAACAGCATTTGATAATGGCATGAATAATAGCCTGCCGAGGGCCACTTTTGTGGACATCCGTGATCAAGTCCTGGCTGATTTTTATACGGTCAGGCTGAAAACGTGCCAATAGCTGTAGACCCGCAAAGCCTGAGCCGAAATGGTCGATAGCCACACTTATCCCAGCGGCTTTAAGCCCTTTAACAGCTCCGGCGAATTCATCAAACCGTGAGATGATTTCGCTTTCGGTGAACTGAACCTCAATCTGCTCGGGAACCAGGCCATTCGCGGCAATTTCGGTAAGTAGAAAATCTACGGCGCCAGGTTCTTTTACCAGCGTCATGGGCATCAGACTGACTGACAGTACGCCGGAACGAGCCAGAAGTTGGGCACCGGCGTAGAAAGCAGCTTTTTTTGCCATCAGGTCAGTCTGATATATGTCGTTATCAGCCAAATCATGGGCAGATACGGCCCGGTCAGGGTGACGCTTTCGTGCCTCTAGCGACACAATTTCCCTGGATAGCGGATCAATCAATGGCTGAAAGCATATCTCTTCGGCTACACCAGCTAAGGCATTACGTTCGCTGATGATGTTGGGTACAAAATGCCAGCTGTCGGCGGGTGGGATCTCATAAACGCTGTCTTTACCATCTGTCAGCACGAAGGTTCTGACGAATTGCAGCGCGCGATCGCTGAAGGTCAGCTGGTACCGACTGGTCCCCTTATCTAACACTGCCTGCAAAACATCATCCTGATCGTGTTTACGTAAATCAAATAGCTCCATCCCGGCTTTTCCAAAACGCCGAGCCGGGGCGTAGTCACACATCAGCTCTACAACATTGTAATGTCTGACATCTTTGCAGATTTGTTGGTAGATAGTTTTGACGGAATTCTCTGGGCCCTCTAAGAGCTGTAAAAAATGAAGTCCATTAAACAGCAGAATTCCGGTAACGCTTTCATGCTCGTTCTTGAGATTGGCCGCGGAGATCATCGTCTCTACGTCCCTGAAAGGAACGGAGTCGCATAATCGACTGCGGTAGATAAGCGTGGTGAGCATAGCATGTCCAATGACAAAGTGGGGGGAAGGAAAGGCTAACAGATAAGTTCTTCAAATGCTTATTTTATAAACATTATTTTCACAATTAGTTAACCAGAAGAAAGTGGTTTGCCCATTCTTGTACAGGTTTTTTTTATGTTGTTGATTAACCGTACAGATGCATATGTATTTCAAAAACAATAAAACTATATATCTTGTTGATTTTAAAGTGTAAGCACTTTTTGCTAATTGTTGCGCAATAAATTTGTACACATTTTTTGTATAAGTTTGCTAAGTTTATTTAACGAAAGCATTACCCCCTGCCAATAACCGGAGAGACAATGCAGAAATCACTTCCAGGCGCCGATTCGGCCGCAGCGATTACCCGCTACTTTGCTAAGGCGGAGTTACCGACACAACACCTGATTCTTGGTGAGATAGTGGCTGAAATTTTACATGATGGGCGCAGCCTGAATCGTAAAGCGATTTGCACAAAACTGCTCTCCCGGCTTGATAAAGTTCAAAACACCGAAGAGGAAGCACACTGCAATCGTCTGATTGGAATGTTGTTTGACTAAATCATTTCTGTGAAACCGGAAATATAAGTAAGACACCCATGCTATGAAGACGCTAATCAAAACGCAGATCCGTAACGAGCTTATCGGACAGGGCATACTGGCGCTACTGAGTCAGAAAAGTCCGATATCCGAATACGCGCTGCTTATGCAACTACGCAAAATACAAAAAGTGGAGACCGATCCAGCACGCCATGAAGCTTTGCAGGAATTGATCGCTGAGCTCTCAATAAGCGTCAAAAAATTCACGTCAGATACAGGAATGATACGCCGGGAAGACGATGAGGATATCAGTGAAGAGAAACCCGGTAATGAAAAGAGACAGCGCACAGTTTTGCACAAAATGAATAAATTACATTAACTTACCTCTACAGGAAAATAACGATGCAGACTCAACCATTTACTATTTCGTTGTCTGACAAAACGCTCGAAAACTTTTTCTCCCGCTCCGGTGAGGCGATGGCAGAGGAAACTAAACTGTTAGGTGATGTGGCTCAGGAGATGCTTGAGGCACGTATGCCATTGACGAATAAAAACCTGATTATTTGTCTTATTAAATCACTCGAATGCGCTGAAGGGGTTGTTCAAGCTGATATTATTCGCAAAACGCTGGAAATTGTTGTGAGCCATACCGTCGATGATTTTTAGTCCCCTGAACGCGTTGTCAACAAAGTAAGTACGTAGCAAAAATATAAAATGATTAAATATCCGGAGCCTAAAATGAAGCGAGTGAAAACAGCAGATATCTGGGTCAGTGATGTTTACCTACAGTATGGGCTTGAGACCCTGCTTGAAAAGTCGTTCTCAGCACCAGCACTTAAACACTTTGTCTTTTTTACTATCGAAAATTATTATGCAGTTAAGGCACAGAATTATGATTTATCTACCCATCGTCTGGTATTGCTGACGCAGGGCGATATGTATTATTTTCTCAGCGATTTTAAAATGTTCAGGCTTAATGCCCGCAGCGATCTCTCTACCCTGCAACGTAGCATCAAAGACATTGCCTCGGATGGAGAAAAAGTCAGGAAAAGAACTGAGAAAATAGTGCTAACTGATCGAGACAAGGCTTTTATTGATCAGTTTAGTTCTGGGAAAAGCGTGCAAGAAATTGCCACGCTTAATAAACTTCATTACAAGACAGTCTATCAAAACAGACAAAAGTTAATTACAAAATTAGGTTGTACCAATCTCGTCAATTTCTTCACAACGCTGAAAAGCGATGTATTCAAACGATGGGTGGTTTCAGCATAGTAACCGCTTGATTTTTAGCTTATTCCCAATCAATAACCTTTATCACGATATCCGATGGAGTGGATGTCGTGTGGAATGTGATTACTTCGTTATACTGAATGAATCATTGCGTTCTACAATAATTTATTAACGTTTTTGGGAGTAAAGGATAATGGTCAACCCCACGTTATTACAATGCTTTCATTGGTATTACCCAGAGGGTGGTGAGTTGTGGCGTGAAGTTGAAGCGCTTGCTCCACACCTGAATGAGATTGGCATTAATATGGTTTGGTTGCCTCCGGCTTACAAAGGCGCGTCCGGTGGTTACTCGGTAGGGTACGATAGCTACGACTTGTTCGACCTTGGCGAATTCGATCAAAAAGGGTCTGTTCCTACTAAATACGGTGATAAAGCGCAGCTCCTTTCCGCCATTTCCGCCTTAAAAAAGCATGATATCGCGGTACTGATGGACGTGGTACTGAACCACAAAATGGGTGCTGATGAGAAAGAGCGTATACAGGTCCAGCGCGTTAATGAGCATGACCGCACGCAGATTGACGAAGAAGTGATTGAGTGTGATGTGTGGTCTAAGTACACCTATCCAGCTCGCGCTGGGCAATATTCTCAATTCATCTGGGATCATAAATGTTTTAACGGTATCGACCATATAGAGAACCCTGATGAAAACGGCGTTTTTAAAATCGTTAATGATTATAGCGGTGAAGGCTGGAACGATCAGGTCGATGACGAAATGGGTAACTTTGACTATCTGATGGGCGCCAACACTGATTTTCGTAACCATGCCGTGACCGAGGAGTTGAAGTTCTGGGCCCGTTGGATGTTGGAACAAACGCAGTGTGACGGTTTTCGTCTCGATGCGGTCAAACACATTCCAGCCTGGTTCTATAAAGAGTGGATTGAGCACGTGCAGGAAGTGGCGCCGCAACCTCTGTTTATTGTGGCGGAATACTGGTCACACGAGGTGGGTAAACTACAGAACTATATTAGCCAGGTCGATGGCCAGACGCTTTTGTTTGATGCGCCTCTGCAGATGAAGTTCCACGAAGCGTCCCGTCAAGGAAAAGACTACGATCTGAGCCAGATTTTTACAGGTACCCTTGTTGAAGCCGATCCTTTTCATGCCGTAACCCTGGTGGCAAATCACGATACCCAACCTCTTCAGGCCCTGGAAGCGCCGGTTGAAGCCTGGTTTAAACCGCTGGCTTATGCCTTAATTCTGTTGCGCGAAAATGGGGTTCCCTCGGTGTTTTATCCCGATCTTTTTGGCGCCTCTTACGAAGACACCGGCCGTGATGGCAATGCCTACAAGATTGATATGCCGGCCATTCATCAGTTACATGAACTGATTGACGCACGTCAGCGTTTTGCGCATGGGGTCCAGACGCTGTTCTTCGATCATCCAAACTGCATTGCATTTAGCCGCAGCGGTACCCAAGAGGCACCGGGCTGTGTTGTTGTGCTGTCCAACGGTGATGATGGCGAAAAAAATATTACGCTGGGCGAAAACTACGGCAACAAAAGCTGGAGAGATTTCCTCAACAATCGGGAAGAAACGGTGGTGACCGATGCGGCAGGTTCAGGGACTTTTACTTGCCAGGGGGGCAGCGTCAGCGTATGGGTGATGGAGGATGTGCTGTAAAATGTGCGCTTATTTCATAGCCAGAATCCTGCCAGCTCAGGGTTCTGGCTAAAGAGAGAATCACGGTAAAGCAAGTCGCTAAAAGGTTTAAGTCTTAAGACGTGGTCAGCATTCTGCTGACCACGTCTTACTATTATCTGCTGTAATTCAGCCTGCCCAATGAAAATCTAACGGCCGCCCTTAGCTTTGTCATTCCCTTAAATATCGGATAGTTAACTCTGGCGATTTTTCGCTTTCACCAGGGAATTCGTCATATAAGCAATGGGGCACCATAGTTAATAAAAATGTGTTTCATAAAGCAACAACCCCTAATATCAGAATGACATTTAGGGGTTGCTACGGTGATGCCATTAATCGATGTGTATGGTTTATGTGATTAATGTACAAACAACGCAATCAAAATAATAATAGGGATAGGGACACCTAAAAAGAACAGTAGTAATGAGCGCATTTTAGCCTCCGTAAATAGTGTTATAAATCACGCTGACGACCGCCAAAAGTGGCGCACAGGCTTGCGGTGAAAGCACCAATCAACAGGGAGATGAATGTCCATAGCATGATATAGCTTGTGGTTTTACGTGCAGCATCCGTAACCTGTTGAGCTTTGACTTTCGCCTCTTTTAATTTGGTTTGTGCTTTGTCATAGGTTGTTTTGACCCGCTGCTCGGCCTCTTGTTGATTGATACCGGTGCTTTGGGAAATGGTCTGAGCTACATACTGTACGTCCTCCTGAGGCAATGCCCCCGTGCTTATGCTGTTGGCAAAAATGCCGGTAATCTCAGCTAACTGAGCAGGAGAAAGGTTATGATGAGGAGCATCCATAGCGTTCCCAGCGGGAGAGACTGAGGAAGTATCTACGGCGGTAGGCTGGTTCGCCGGTTGGGAGGAGGCTGCTGTGCGGAACATCGAATTAACGAAATAGGTTATTGATGTTGCCGGTAATGACGTTGCAGCACTCGTTAAATTTGCCGCGCCACCCGTAACCGAACCCACTGCTTTAACACTTCCTCCGACGATAGAACCTGCCGTCGTGGTGAGCAGTACTGTAGAGACCAGTAGCGCCACTGCCCAGGTTAAGAAACCGTGAGCAGTATCGCGAAAGTAAATTTCATCGATATGTGTATCAGCCCATTTGGTACGTAGTCGACCTGCTAAATATCCTCCCATACCTGATGCCACTATCTGTGTGAACGCCAGCCAGACAACCGTAATGATACCTATCGTACCCGCGTCAACACCGTGATTTTCCCAGGGTGAAACCGACATGAGGCCTAATCCGCTTCCGAGCATCAGCATGATTAATGCCAACGATGTCGCCGCTGCGGCGCCAGCAAAAATTGCGCCCCATGATACGGCACTCGTGTTTATAGGGATTTGTGGTGGCGGTATAACACGATCCTGAGGATTATTAATGGATTGGTCATAAATATGTGTCATATCTATTTTCCTTTAGTGAATATCGCATCCTGAATCAGATGGTATTTTGTTAAGCGGAGTAAGGTATATTGAAAAATCCTAAAAATACTAATTGCCATAAACATGCTTTCAAAAATCCTTGTCGTGAACTATGGGGCTAGATAGCATCATCAAATGCAAGATAAATATAAATACGGTTGTGGAATGAAACCTAATATTAAGCGTAGCAGATAATTTCATGTCAATTTATAGAGTGTGAGTGAAGTTCAAAAATACATTGTAATATCAGGAGGTAGGCGTATGAATACGGGGGGGGTTGGGTTTTGTGTATAAAAAAGAAAATACAGGCTAATCTGGCGATGTTTCGGTCATTAAAACGTGTTTAGCCTGCCAGTAGAGTTAGCCTATTTTGAACTCTATTTACTGCATCAGGGCATGAGTGACTATTTCAGTGCCTGATAAGCGCAGCGACATCAGGCACGGGTTTAGTGAACCGTTGGGTTATCGCAAAAGCTCGGCAAACTTCGCCAGCCACTGCGGATGCGCAGGCCACGCCGGGGCGGTGACCAGATTACCATCGACATACGCCTGATCGATACCAATCTCCGCGTATTCTCCGCCGCTTAGCCGCACTTCCGGGGCACATGCCGGATAGGCGCTACAGGTGCGTCCCTTCAGCACGCCAGCGGCTGCCAGCAGCTGCGGGCCGTGGCAGACGGCGGCAATAGGTTTGTTCGCCACGTCAAAAGCCTGCACCAGCTTGATAACCGCCTCATACAGCCGCAGATACTCAGGCGCACGCCCGCCGGGGATCAGCAGCGCGTCATAATCCGCTTCGTTGACGCTGGCAAAATCGGCGTTAAGCACAAAGCGGTGCCCCGGTTTTTCGCTGTAGGTCTGCGCGCCGTCAAAATCATGAATAGCGGTCATGATGTAGTCGCCTTTCGGCTTATCCGGGCAGACCGCGTCCACCTGGTGCCCAATCATCTGCAGCGCTTGAAAAGGCACCATGGTTTCATAATCTTCCGCATAATCGCCTACCAACATCAGAATCTTTTTGCCGGCCATAACCCGTCCTCGTTGAGTAAAGATGACTAAGATATAGCCTGGCGACGGGGGGATAGCGAACCGCAAAGCGCGCGCTGTGTCACGGATATGACGATGTGTTATGTGGCGGTCAAAAAAGGGCGGCATGACGCCAGCCGCCCATTGTCGGTCAGGCACCGAATCCGCCGTCGATGGTGTGCATCGCCCCTGTAACAAAAGCGGCTTCCGGCCCAGCTAGCCAGGCGACCATACTCGCCACCCCTTCAGGGCGACCGTGCCGTTTCACCGCCATAAAGCTGTGCATCACCTCCTTCAGCGGCCCGTCCTCGGGGTTGGCATCGGTATCAATGGGGCCGGGCTGGACGACGTTTACGGTGATCCCCAACGGGCCAAAATCACGTGCCAGGCCGCGTGCCAGCCCCTGTAAGGCTGATTTACTGACGGCATAGGCGGCAAGGCCTGGCAGCGGCATACGGTCGCCGTTCACCGAGCCAATCACGATGATGCGCCCGCCGTCGGGCATCTGTCGCGCAGCCTCAACGGCAGCGTGGTAGGGGGCGTGGATATTGATACGGAACAGGCGGTCGACAGCATCGCTGTCCTGTTCGAGGGCATCGCCGAAGAGAATGATCCCGGCGTTAATTACCAGAATATCCAGCGGGCCGCTGTGATTAACCAGTGCAATAACCGCATCGCGATCGGCGCTATCTGCCCGCGCGGCGGTGCTGCCCGTTTCTGTAGCCAGACGTTCTGCCGCCTCTTGCGAACCGGAATAGCTGAATACCACCGACGCACCGTCGGTGCGAAAGCGCCGGACAATCGCCGCGCCAATTCCGCGACTGCCGCCGAGAACCAGTACCGATTTGTTCTGAAAAACCGTCATCACTACGCCCCTCATATTCGAACCGAAACGATGAACTTCACCCCGGCAGGCGAAACTGCCAGCATGGAGTATAGTTCTGTGCAAATCGTTACGTCAGCGAATGTAGTGCTGCGCTGCCGGGGCGCTCTACTTCACTTGCCAGTACGGCGGGGTACCAAATCTTTCCACGTAATAATCAATGACCGCGCGTACGTTCAGCGGCGGATGGCGGGCGTTCGGATAGAGTGCGGCAATTTGCTGCGCCTCGGTACGGATCGCCGCATCAAAATCAGGTAGCAGCTTAACCAGCGTACCGTTCTTCAGGCAGTCACCGATGAGCCAGTCAGGAAATAACACCAGCCCCATGCCACCTAGCGCTGCGGTTAGCAGTGCATCAGCGTTATTGGAAACCAGTCGCGGCGACAGCGGATAGTGAACCCACGGAGATTCCCCTCGCCTCAATAGCCAGCGGTTAGGGCCTGATGAGCCTCTATAAATCAGACAGGCGTGGTGGCGGATGTCGTCAGGTGATTGCGGCACGCCGTGCTGCTGCAGGTACGCGGGTGAGGAAGCGAGATGGTAATGTTGATTGCCAAACACGCGGGCGTGAAAGGCTGAGTCAGTGAGTGTGCCGATACGAAAGATGACGTCGGTCGCCTCCCGATGCGGGTCGACAAAGTCGTCGGTCAGCGTCAGTTCAACCTGCAATGCAGGATAGCGTTCGGTTAACCCGATAAGGGCGGGGGCAATATGTCGTTGACCAAAAAAGACCGGCGCGTTGATGCGTACGATACCCGACGGCGCGGTAGCGCGACTTTGCAGCGCCTCTTTCGCCCGCTCAAGCTCATCGGAAATCGCACGGACGTGTTCGATGAGCTGGCGTGCGGCTTCAGTCGGTATGACCGAACGGGTATTGCGATAAAACAGTTGCTGCCCAATGGCCTCTTCAAACTGCTGCATCGTGCGCGAAATCATTGACGCCGATACCCCTTCTTTGCGGGCAACAACTGAAAAACTTTGGGCATCGTAAACCGCAACAAAGAACATTAGAGTGCGGATATTCATCGCGCTGAAATCGAACATTAATGCAATTCCTGAAAAAGTGTTTCTTCACTTATACCATTTTTAGGTCAATCAAAATCGACTATCTTCACTCGCCGTTAACTACGGGAGTGTATTGATGCAACTGTTACTGATTGCGCTAGTGATTGCTGGCGGTATGGGATTATCGGTCGAGGCCGGTATTCTGGGGCCGCTCGGCGGGGAAGTAGGGGATTTATGGGCGACGTTCAGCATCTTCGGCGTCGGGGCGGTACTGACGTTTTTACTGATGCTGTTCTTCAGCCCGCGTTCGGGACCCTCATTTTTCGCCCAGCCGGGTTGGACGCTGTTAGGCGGCGTGCTTGGGCCGGTGTACGTGGTGATTCTCACCATAGCGGCACCGATTATTGGCGTGGCGATGACCATGATTGGCGTGCTGGCGGGGCAGGTTTTCAAAAGCCTGCTGATTGACCATTACGGTCTGTTCGGCACGCCGCATCGTAAAATCAACGTACGGCGACTGTACGCGCTGGCGTTTATTCTGCTGGCACTGTTGCTGGTCGCAAGAGGGTAAATAATGTTAGTTATCATGATCTTGTTATCCATTTTGGGCGGCGCAATGCTGAGCATTCAGGCGGCAATCAACGGGCGACTTGGCAGTCAGGTTGGGGTGCTGAAAAGCGCATTTCTGACCTTTTCGGTGGGGGCGCTTATCACGGCGCTGATGATTCTCTATTTCGAGCCGGTGCAGGCCGTCACGCTGCTGGATGTGCCAAAATGGCAGTTGATGGGGGCCATGTTCGGCGTGCCGTACATCGTGATTATGGTGGTGGCGGTACAACGAATTGGTACCGGTGTTGCGACGGTGGCTGTCATTTTTGGTCAACTGGCGATGAGTATGTTGATTGACCATTTTGGCTGGTTGGACAACGCGTCGATTCATTTCTCTTATACCCGTATGGCGGCGGTGATTTGCTTAGGCATCGCGCTCTATTTTATCTATTCAAGCAGTAAGACAACGGCGGTTAGCGCGTGAAAAAAGGCCTGTGACAGTCACAGGCCATTGTGTTTTTTTACCGGCCAACGCGAGCCTGAATGGACGCCGGATAACGGTCACCTACAATCTTAATCGCATCCAGCGCCTGGGTGACTTTCTGCAGGTCGCTTGCTGCGAGCACAATCTCTGCCGCACCCAGATTTTCTTCCAGGCGGTGCAACCTGGTGGTGCCAGGAATTGGCGCAAGCCATGGTTTCTGCGCCAGCAGCCAGGCGAGGGCAATTTGTGCCGGGGTAATCCCGCGTTCGGCAGCCAGGTTAGCCAGCACGGTCAGCAGTTGGGCGTTTGCTTCGCGAGCCTCCGCCTGGAAGCGCGGCACTTTACTGCGAAAATCATCGTTGCCAAAGGCGGTGTCGGTGGTGATGGCTCCGGTAAGGAAGCCTTTACCCAGCGGGCTGAACGGCACAAAACCGATACCCAACTCTTCCAGCAGCGGAATAATTTCCCGTTCTGGCTCACGCCACCACATGGAGTATTCGCTTTGCAGCGCGGCAACGGGCTGAACGGCATGGGCGCGGCGAATGGTTTGCGCGCCGGCTTCAGACAGACCAAAGTGTTTCACCTTGCCTTCGGCAATCAGGTCTTTCACCACGCCAGCGACGTCTTCAATCGGCACTTCCGGGTCAACGCGGTGTTGGTAGAGCAGATCAATAACGTCGGTTTTTAAGCGCTTAAGCGAACCTTCAACCGCCTGGCGAATATGTTCCGGGCGGCTGTTTAAAATCTGCTGTTTGTTGTCATCGCCAAAGGTAAAGCCGAATTTGGTGGCGATCACCACGCGATCGCGAAACGGCTTCAGCGCTTCGCCGACCACGTCTTCATTCAGGTAAGGGCCGTACACTTCCGCGGTATCAAAAAAAGTCACGCCGCGTTCAACGGCGGCACGGATAAGCTCAATGGCCTGGCGAGTATCGGTTGCCGGGCCGTAGCCGTAGCTCAGGCCCATGCAGCCCAGACCGAGTGCGGACACTTTCAGGCCAGACTGGCCAAGCGTTCTCTGTTGCATTGCAGGTTCCTTAATAACGTTAAACGTCGAGTTTACGGGCCGCCAGCCACTCAACGATGGCCGGGTCGCGATGGGAGAAAAAGGCGCTGGTGGCGGTATCCAGCGCGGCAATGTGCAGCATGTCGTCATCGCTTAGCGCAAAGTCGTTGATGGCAAAATTTTCGGCCATTCGTTCCTTACGCACTGATTTAGCGAGCGATACGATGCCACGCTGGAGCAGCCAGCGCAGGACGACCTGGCCCACGCTTTTGCCATATTTATTGCCGATAGCGGTCAGTACCGGGTGTTCAAACAGACCGTTGCGCCCCTCGGCAAACGGAGCCCAGGCTTCTGGCTGAATGCCGCGGCTTTGCATCCACGGCGCGGCGTGCAACTGCTGGTTGAACGGGTTCACTTCGACCTGGTTCACCGCTGGCGCAATGCGGTTGAAGGCCATCAGGTCGGCCAGGCGGTCCGGCTGGAAGTTACTGACCCCAATGGCGCGGATTTTTCCCGCCTCATGCAGTTCCTCCATGGCTCGCCACGCGCCGTGCACGTCGCCAAAGGGCTGATGGATTAGATAGAGGTCGACATAGTCAAGCTGCAGGCGGTTCAGCGAGCGCTCGAACTGCGCTTTCGCCCCTTCATAGCTGCTGCCCTGCAACCATAGTTTGGTGGTGATAAACAGCTCATCACGGGCAATACCGCTCTGCTTCAGGGCGTTGCCCACCTGGGTTTCATTCTGGTAGGAGGCGGCGGTATCAATTAAACGGTAGCCGGTCTCGAGGGCATCGAGCACCGCGCGTTCGCATTCGGCGGCATCGGTCATCTGGTAGACGCCGAAGCCTTGAAGCGGCATCGCAATACCGTTGTTCAGTTGTACTGTTTGCATGGGGTTATCCTTCTTCTGAGTAGAAGAAGGATAGCGCGTGGGGATTAATTTGATTAGAGGAGGGAATTCTCTAACGGTAATGAACAAAATTCATTAATGAAAGGGGGCTGCGTCATGCCGATCCTCAGACGTCAGGCCTGCCGTTTCTTCCCGGACGAAATATCCCGTCTCAGCGCGGCTGGCGCATTCGGGTCGCCGGTTAGCGGCAGGTTATTCAGCATAACCTCAATATCCTCAGCCGGAACCGGGTCGGAGAACCAGAAACCCTGCAAAGCGTCACAGCCGAGCCCGCTAAGAATGCGCTGTTGTTCCTGCGTTTCCACGCCTTCGGCAACGACGTCCATATTCATCGAATGGGCGATGTTAATGATGGTCGAGACGATTTTGACGTGCTTACTGTTTTCCCGCATATCCTTCATAAAGCTCTTATCGATTTTCAGCTCCCCGGCGGGAAGGTCCTGAAGCGCCAGCATATTGGAGTAGCCCACGCCGAAGTTATCGATGGAGATGGTGATGCCGATGCGGCAGAAGTCGTTGAAAATCTGCACGCTACGGTCAAAGCCGTGCAGCGCGGTGGTTTCCGCCAGCTCGATGGTCAAGCGAGTTGGGGAGACGCGGTGGCGTACCAGCACTTCGCATACCCGTTCATAAAAGTTCTGCTGCTCGAACTGCACCGGGGAGATATTCAGCGATACCGTCCAGTCGTCGTGCCCGGCAATGCTCCACTTATGCAGTTGCTGGCTGGCCTGTTCGACTATCCAGTTGCCCACCGGAACAATGAGCCCGGTGTTTTGCAGCGTAGGCAGGAACACGTCGGGCAGCAGGATACCTTTTTTCGGATGTCGCCAGCGTAGCAGCGCTTCAAAGCCGTAAATGCGCTGTTCTTTGACGTGATACTTAGGCTGATACCACAGCTCAAACTGGCCGCGATCCAGCGCCTGGGTTAGATCCTGCAGGAAATGCGCTCCTTGCCAGGTGCTATCGAGCATTGATTCATGGTAGAACACCCAGCCGTTACGACCATTGTGTTTTACGTGATACATCGCGGTGTCTGCCGACAGCTTCAGCTCCTGCGGGGTTTCGCCGTGCCCTGGATAGAGGCTTATCCCCACGCTGAATGAAATCTGTAGGATCTGCCCGGAGTGGTAGAACGGCCGACGGACGCTCTCTACCAGTCGGGTACAAATATCGGTGATTTCCGCTTCGGTGCAGTTTGGCGCGAGCAGGATAAACTCGTCACCGCCGATACGTGCGAGGGTCATTTTAGGATTGAGACAGGCGCTCATTCGGTTGGCGACGGAGACCAGTAGATTATCGCCAACGTGATGGCCCCAGGCGTCGTTGATTAGCTTAAAGCGGTCGAGATCCATCAGCACCAGCGCAAACGTGCTGCCCGCCAGGCGGGATTGATGCAGGCAGGCCAGCAGCCGCATATCAATCTGGCTGCGGTTTGCCAGCCCGGTCAGGCCGTCAAAGCGGGCCTGCTGTTCCAGCTGTTGGTTAAGGCGCTGTAGATTCTCCGTCAGGCGGGTGGTACGCACCTGCGAGTCAACCATTGAGATCATCAACATCAGCCCGAGCAGCAGCAGGGTCGTCACCGACACCCAGATAGAGAGCCCTTCTTCGCTGACCATCGCGTCGTGGCCCATCATCATATGACCGTGGCCGGTAAAGGTGGCGGCGCCCATGCCGGTGTAGTGCATGGCGGCAATGGCAATACCCATGGCGAACGCCGCGCCGACGCGGGTCAGCAGCACGCCTTTGCTGTTGAGCCGCAGGCTGAAGGCCAGCCACAGGCCGACGCAGGAAGCCACGATAGCAATGACCACCGAGGCGATAATCAGCGGAATGCTCCAGACAATATCATCGTGGGCCATCAACGCAGCCATGCCGACGTAGTGCATGGTGACGACGCCGGAGCTGAGCAGGGCGGTGGCGATGCAGAGGCGTTTTAGTGACAACGTATTTCCTGCAACCGCAATATTGATTGCTAATGAGGAGGCAATAATGGCTGCCAGCAGGGAAATAAGCGTGAGCTCAAGGTGATAGCTCATCGGCATTGGCATTTTCATCGCCAGCATGCCGATAAAGTGCATCGACCAAATACCAATACCCAGCGTCGCGCCGCCGGTAATGCGCCAGAAGATAGCGGCTTTTTTATTAGACGCAGCAATTTTTGCAGCACTATCAAGCGCAACGAAAGACGCAATGAAGGCCACCAAAAATGAAATACCGACTAGTATCGGGTCCCACGAAGCATGCAGCATCATGTAATCCATACCTTTTCATAAAGGGGGTTTAATTAATCTATCAGTAAATTCCGAATTTTACACAGCGAAATAGCAATAACCTGCGACTCTTTTTACTGAATTGAACTCGATTAAGCACGGCTAAATCTTAATGAAATGCCAATAAATGTTAAGCATTGCTTTTTTATATAATTCTTATTTTATCGCTGCTTAAGTATTTCATCGGTCGTTAAGGTTGTTGATTTTACTTTGGGTAGCGTAATTGTTTGGTAAAAGTGAAACTGGCACTGCTAACAATTAAACTCCTTATAAACATGGAAATAATCTGAAAAATACCCCTTGTGGTGATATAACAAAATGACACAACAAGTGTTGGGGAAAAGATTATGTTTAAAAACATTAGCGTCCGAACGTTTATCCTGGTGTTTATTCTGGCGGTTTTCCTTATTGTAGATGTGATCTGCTTAATATTATCAAAGAATATATTCTTGCATTTAGCCATTAACCTGGTTTGGGTGGTGGCGCTGGCTTCGCTCTGGCTTTATATGACCAAGTATCTGGTTACGCCGATTAACGCCGTAAAGCGCAGCATTGATGAAGTTAATGATGGCAATTTATCGGTGCGTATTCCGATATTTGGTAATAACTGTGCCGGGCGCTTAATTCCGGGTATCAATAGCTTATCGAATAATATCTCTACGCTGGTGGCGGAGATTCGTTCTTCGTCCGATACGGCGATGACGTTGTCTGAACAACTGGCGAACCGCAGCGCAGAACTGGCGGTGAAGACCGAGCAGCAGTCCGCCACGTTGATGCATACCGCATCCAGCATGGAGGAGATTGGGGCTGGGACCAAAAACAACGCCGAGCACACCCGGCTGGCAAGCGAGCGGGCGGGGGAAGCTACCCGATG
Organism: Kluyvera sp. 142486; assembly: GCF_046569695.1. Taxonomy (NCBI): domain Bacteria; kingdom Pseudomonadati; phylum Pseudomonadota; class Gammaproteobacteria; order Enterobacterales; family Enterobacteriaceae; genus Kluyvera; species Kluyvera sp. 142486. The sequence goes on along the minus strand of NZ_JBKHUI010000010.1, from coordinate 7,578 downwards.
CGCCCGTAAAGGCGGGGAGTTGATGGGAGAGGTGGCGACCAATATGCAGTCGATCACCGACTGCGCGCGGCAGATGACGGAAATCATCGCCATGATCGATGGGATTGCTTTCCAGACGAATATTCTGGCGCTGAACGCAGCGGTTGAAGCAGCCAGGGCGGGCGATCACGGCAAAGGGTTCTCGGTAGTGGCCGGTGAGGTGCGAAATCTGGCGCATCGCAGCGCCGAGGCAGCGAAGAGCATTAAGACCTTAATTAGCGTCACCAGCGATAACGTGACGCAGGGGGCGAATATTGTCGCCGAGGCCGAGCGGAATATGCAGGATATCGTGAGCGGTTCAGGCGAGCTGAACGGTCTGATGGAGCAGATTGCAGTGTCGACCGCCGAGCAGGAGAAAGGTATCGATCAGATAACCCTGGCGCTGACGGAGCTGGAAACCGTGACGCAGAGTAACGGAATGGTGGTGGAGGAACTGGCGCGGTCATCTGATATTCTGAAAAATCAGGTTATCGATCTGCAGTCGCGGACGCAGAACTTCCGTATCGGGGATGAACCGAGGAAGGTGGAGGCGGCGCCGGGAGCGACGGTGCTTAAGCCAGCGGTGGCCGGGAGCCATGATAAGGATTTTTGGCAGTCATTTTAGCGTTTGACGAAGGTTTGCCTTTGTCTCAATTGGCCCGGGTAATACGATGGTTTCGTTTGCTGTCCCGGGCCAGTATCCGCGCACCAAAAACCATTCTCTTCTGCGCAATGCAGACCTTATAGTTTGTGCCGCTTCGGGTGGGTGAAAATATCATCACCCGCGTTATTTTTAGAAAGCAAATGGTTTGAGTGCTTTTAATTACGGAAGCGCTTGCTAATCAATTTTTAATAAGCATGAGTAATTTGATTATTGGCGTAATTAAGATTGCTCTGCAATCAAATGTTTACATTTAATATTCTTGGCAACGTAGAGTGAAAATCCATATTATAACGATGGTGAGGTTTTTATGGCTCTTGCCAATAGGCAGATAGTGTTTTTATATAAAATCGAGCATCTGGAAAGTGTTGAACAATTATTAAATGTCTTTGGCAACTATTGAAGGGTTAATGTAATGGTTTTTTTAAGAAAATGTTTTTTCTGCGGTTCTACCATTATCGGCTTTTTAGATAAGGCGGCACATTAATGATGAACGACTTTCTGAAACGTGCAGGTGAGAAGGTAAGCGGCATCGCTGGCGCAGCTGCCACGCCAATGGCGCTGGTGTACGTGGCGGGTGAAGTCGGGGTGAGCGCCGTTGGCCTCACCACGGGAATCGCCGCGCTGGGCGCAGGTGCTATGTTTGTCGGGGTTGGCGCTATAGGCGTTGCTGGGATCGCTGGCTATTACGGTGGCAAGGCTATTTATAACGCAGCGGCTGAATATTTTTCTGACGACGAAGAAGAAAAAAACGGCAGTAATAAATAAACTGCCCCGGCGTGACCGGGAAACAGGAAAAATGATGAAGGTAGAAAAGCGCTATATTGCGTTGGCATTACTCACGGGGTTCTCCGTATATAATGGCATTAAAGATTATAACGATGATAAAAGTATTAAAAACGCGTTCGACAGCCAACCCGCACAACACATGCAGGTTACCCCAGGCGTTGATTCTTACGATGATATGATTGCTGCTCGTATTGTTATTCTGGAAGATACATCGCGTAGAAATCAGGAGTTCACCAATGATACGGTCGCGCTTTGTCAATATCAGAACGCTAATATGGCCACGCTGACTTGCCAGGATTTCTATGAGGCGCGTATTGCCTCGGAAGCCATGAAATCTGAGGGTGTAAGTTTACCCCAAGTTATTCTGGGCGAAACTTTTTCATTTCTCATTGCCATTCATTAACTTAAAAGTTGCGCTCTTAATGGCGCTTTTAGTGACTGCTTGATGCGACTGCTGATGAAGGGCGATAGAACGTTGCGTGCAGTGTTCTGATCGGCCCCATCGGCTGCCTGGTAAACCGTGTAGTTATTTCGTTTTGTGAAACATGAGTTCGGCAAAATGACAAGTCAATATTCGAAAAAACGACGGAGTTTGTATTGAAATCGTTAAAAAGCCGTCCCTAAAAGGTGCGGCCTATTCATATTAAGGAGAGGAATGCTAGTAACGGAAGGTTATTAAAAATAATTGGTTGCATTTTGCATGCCGAGAAGGCGTAGCAAAAGGTGATACGGAACCAACATTTTATTATTTTGGTGTAAATTTTAATCCTGCCAATGGATTACATTTTTTGACGGAGTATTGCGATACTTCGCTTTAAATTGTATTTTTATGTAATTAAATTGATTTAATATGCGGCTTGAACGTTGGTTGTCTCATTTTTTACAAATCTGATATTTATGTCAATTTTGATGTTATTCGTAAATAAAATTGAAAATAAGGGAGGGAGAATGTGCCATTTAATTGACCAATATTAAATGACTCGGTGCGGTATTTACTCGCTTAAGGCGATTGATGGTGACGTTACTGCGCAATATGGTCTTTATTATATTTGAACAATGCTGCTAGCGAATGAGCTGTAAGGGAGAGGATTGCTGTTGAAACATTTAAATAGCAGGTGGAATGTATAAGGCAAGTCGAATAGTCATGATTGTTATATATTTTCATTATTAATCAAATAATTAAAATGTGATCGGCTTGTTATTTCCTGCTGTCACTCGCTGGGCAAGTTCGCATACTTTCATCTTGACCATTCGCATCGTGAAAAAAGATTACCGACTCACCACATCGCTAGGGCTATCGGTTACCCTGATGTTTTACTAAACCGTTTGCCGCTGAAGTTGTTCCTTTTCTGAACGATTTCAGCGCGATGCCACACCCATATATTGCTTAACAAAAGGAGATGGCTAGACTAACAGGATAAATCGTTCTTACCGGAGGCGAAGTGGAAGCCATAAAGGGATCTGATCTCAACGTACCTGATGCGGTATTCGCGTGGATGCTTGACGGGCAGGGCGGCGTAAGGCCCCTGACCGATGATGAAACCGTCAGCAAAGAGAACCCGTGCTGGCTACACATGAACTACACCCACCCCGACAGCGCGCAATGGTTGGCAACCACGCCGTTGTTGCCTAACACGGTCCGCGACGCGCTATCCGGCGAAAGTCTGCGCCCGCGCGTCAGCCGCTTAGGCGAAGGGACGCTAATCACGCTGCGCTGCATCAATGGCAGCACCGACGAACGCCCCGATCAATTGGTAGCAATGCGGCTCTATATAGATGAACGCATGATCGTCTCCACGCGGCAGAGAAAAGTGCTGGCACTGGATGATGTGGTCAGCGATCTTCAGGACGGCAGTGGGCCGACGGACTGCGGTTCCTGGCTGGTAGATGTTTGCGACGCGCTGACCGACCACGCCAGTGAATTTATCGAACAACTGCACGACAAGATTATCGATCTGGAAGATAGCCTGCTTGAGCAGGAGGTGCCGCCGCGTGGCTTCCTGGCGCTACTGCGTAAACAGCTGATTGTGATGCGTCGCTATATGGCACCGCAACGGGATGTCTATGCCCGGCTCTCCAGCGAACGCTTATCGTGGATGACCGATGACCAGCGCCGCCGGATGCAGGATATTGCCGATCGCCTGGGTCGTGGGTTGGATGAGATCGATGGCTGCATTGCGCGGACGGCGGTAATGACCGATGAAATTGCGCAGATGATGCAGGAGTCGCTCTCGCGGCGCACCTACACCATGTCGCTGATGGCGATGGTATTTTTACCCAGCACTTTCCTGACCGGGCTGTTTGGGGTAAACCTTGGAGGTATTCCCGGCGGCGGATCGCATCTGGGCTTCTCCCTCTTCTGTATTATGCTGGTGGTACTCATTGGTGGTGTTACGTGGTGGTTACATCGCAGTAAATGGTTGTAAAAAGTCATCTTTTTTATTCCATTCAGCGCCAATAACGCGACTTAACTTGAGCGAGGTCAATAAACCAGCACCCCAATCGAGGCAATATCGTCCCTGCAGGTGAATGCAACGTCAAGCGATGGGCGTTGCGCTCCATATTGTCTTACTTCCTTTTTTTGAATTACTGCATAGCACAATTGATTCGTACGACGCCGGCTGAGAATAGTCGGCTTTTTTTTGTCTTTTTTTCCGCTACCCTGACTACACTCGTTGATTAGTTGTCGCATCCCGCGGCGAGATCTGCGAGGATACGCGCCTGCTGAACGTCAGCCCCTAATTCGTGAGAACTACACCGTGACCGCTTTTGCCTCCCTGAACATCCTGCCCGCCTCCCAGCTCGAAAACCTCAACGATCTGGGCTATCTCTCTATGACTCCGGTACAGGCGGCATCGCTGCCGGCCATCCTTGCGGGCAAGGACGTGCGGGTGCAGGCAAAAACCGGCAGCGGTAAAACAGCAGCATTTGGCCTTGGCCTGCTTCAGCACGTGGATGCTGGCCTGTATCAGACGCAATCGCTGGTGCTGTGCCCCACTCGTGAGTTGGCTGACCAGGTCGCCGGTGAGATTCGCCGCCTGGCCCGTTACCTGCCGAACATTAAAGTGCTGACGCTGTGTGGCGGCCAACCGTTTGGCGCTCAACGTGACTCTTTGCAGCATGCGCCGCATATTATTGTGGCGACGCCGGGTCGTCTGCTTGACCACCTGCAAAAGGGCACCATCTCTCTGGATGCGCTGCAAACGCTGGTGATGGACGAAGCGGACCGGATGCTCGATATGGGCTTCAGCGACGCCATCGACGAAGTCATTCGCTTTGCGCCTGCCTCTCGCCAGACGCTGCTGTTCTCCGCCACCTGGCCGGAGGCAATCGCCGCCATTAGCGGTCGTGTACAGCGCTCGCCGGAAACCATCGAAATTGACTCAGTCGACGCACTGCCGGCCGTTGAGCAGCAGTTCTTCGACGTGCCGCGTCACGGTAAAATCGCCCTGTTGCAGCAACTGCTGAGCCAGCATCAGCCCGCGTCCTGCGTGGTGTTCTGTAACACCAAAAAAGATTGCCAGGCGGTCTTTGAGGAACTGAATGCGGCTGGTCAGAGCACTATTGTGCTGCACGGCGACCTCGAACAGCGCGACCGCGACCAGACGCTGGTGCGCTTTGCTAACGGCAGCGCGCGTATTCTGGTGGCGACCGACGTTGCCGCTCGTGGTCTGGATATTAAATCGCTGGCGATGGTGGTGAACTACGAACTGGCGTGGGATCCGGAAGTGCACGTACACCGCATCGGTCGTACCGCACGCGCCGGGAACAGCGGCCTGGCCATCAGCTTCTGCGCACCGGAAGAGGCGCAGCGCGCCAATATTCTCGCCGAAATGCTGCAAATTAAACTCAACTGGGTAGCGGAGCCGGGCAAAGCCCGTGTTGTGCCGCTGGAGCCAGAAATGATGACCCTTTGCATCGACGGCGGTAAGAAAGCCAAAATGCGTGCGGGCGACGTGCTGGGTGCGTTAACCGGTGATGTCGGGCTGGTCGGGGCGGATATCGGTAAAATCGATGTTCATCCGGCGCACGTTTACGTGGCAGTACGCGAAGGCGTAGCGCATCAGGCGTGGAAACTGCTGCAGAAAGGGAAAATCAAAGGCAAGGCGTGCCGAGTGCGTCTGCTGAAATAACCGCAGAATAACGCGTCTCAGGTGCGGGCCTGAGACGCGACAAGCTAATTACTTCACTTCGACTACGTTCAGACGCAGCTCATCCAACTGACCATCTTCTTCTTCCGGCTGCCAGCCTACTGGCTGTAACGGAATCTCTTCCCGGTCAAACGCCAGATCGCCACCGTCAATCACTTCACCACCGTGAGTCAGCCCTTTGAAATCGAACAGGTTGATATCGCTCAGGTGTGATGGCACCACGTTCTGCATAGCGCTAAACATGGTCTCGATGCGGCCCGGGTAGCGTTTATCCCAGTCGCGCAGCATATCCGCAATCACCTGACGCTGCAGGTTTGGCTGTGAGCCACACAGGTTGCATGGGATTATTGGGAAGCCTTTCGCTTCAGAAAAACGTTCGATATCTTTTTCACGGCAGTAGGCCAGCGGGCGAATAACGATATGCTTGCCGTCGTCGCTCATCAGCTTCGGCGGCATGCCTTTCATTTTGCCGCCGTAGAACATGTTCAGGAACAGCGTCTGCAGTATATCGTCACGGTGGTGGCCGAGCGCTATCTTGGTTGCACCCAGCTCCGTGGCGGTACGATACAGAATACCGCGGCGCAGACGCGAGCAGAGTGAGCAGGTGGTTTTCCCTTCCGGGATCTTCTCTTTAACGATGCCGTAGGTGTTCTCTTCGACAATCTTGTACTCGACGCCCAGCTTTTCCAGATACTCTGGCAGAATGTGCTCCGGGAAACCCGGCTGTTTCTGGTCGAGGTTTACCGCTACCAGGCTGAAGCTGATAGGGGCGCTCTGCTGCAGGTTGCGCAAAATTTCCAGCATGGTGTAGCTGTCTTTACCACCGGACAGACAAACCATAATACGGTCGCCGTCTTCAATCATGTTGAAGTCAGCGATGGCTTCGCCCACGTTGCGACGCAGACGCTTCTGTAACTTGTTCAGATTGTATTTTTCTTTTTGGCTAATTTCTTGATTTTGTTGCATTTAATGGTTACTCAAAAATCTAAATGGAAGTTCAGGCCAAACACAGCGTCTTCCCGTCCATTTGATTTGCGATAAAAGACCTGTCTCGCGCTGACCGGTCAATAGCGAATCAGCGAATGTGTGGCGTGTATGGTACGGATTACGGAGACGAATGTCAGCACGTTTTGCGCGTGAGCCAATATCGAGGGCGTTTTGACGTGATGGCGTATTTGGGGGCGTTAAAAAGTCCTTTATAGTCCCTTAATGTCCATAGGGCACTTTTCCTAACCCCCTGATTATCCTCTAAGCGTTTGCTTCAAAGAAAGTCGAGAAACCGATTAAATCAATGCATTAATTATAAATGATGCCTATATCTATATGTAACTAAGCGGCTTTTCGTCTCTTTGTATTGGTCAGGGGGGCAGTGTGGTCGGAATTTTGTCGTTTAGCATACCGATCTGATCCTCAGTCGAAGGAAATTCGACATGGCATCGCAGAACGAGAGGATGTAATGCAGGAGTATCTATGAGTGTTGGAAAAAAAGAGCCAAATAATCCGGATGCTGCGGATTACAAGATTTATGCACGTCTTGATGCTGGAGAATCACTGGATAGCATTATTGCTAACCCTCCGACGACTAAGCACGGAATGGCTGCCAGGGAGAGCAGTATCAGACAAGAGTATGGATTTTGGAAGCGATGGAGAGAAAAGACTGCAAAGAAGTAAACCAACCTGGGGTTTTGTTGTGTCCGAGCCTGGCATGGTCGATTTTACCGATCGATTACACTCAATCGATCTATCAAATAGATTAATACGCGAACAGATTCACGTAACACATCAATAACGCTTAATAGCACATGGCCCATCTAACGGGACTGTGTCTCTTAAGGCTCGCTTCGGCGGGCTTTATTATTTCAGGTGACCCGTCCTGAATAGCGTTGACACGTTCCTGACTTAAATCCGGAGAACGTGATGATGACTGAGTTCAAACGCACCCAACGTGATTATTCTCTA